>JAHLFA010000053.1 GCA_018883985.1 Candidatus Ruminococcus intestinipullorum
GAGACAGATTCTGGATATGAAGGAAGGAAATTTTTTAAAGGACTTCTTAATAGATGCTTTGTGTGGAAAAAGCAGAAACACATCGTATTTATATTTTCATGTAGCAGATATTTTGCCAATACAAAATTTGATTGAAAATATGGTATGGACAATTCGAAACGAGCAGCCTAATAAACGTCGTTGTAATCAAATAACGATGGGATTGCTTTTGCTTCAGCTTTTGAATCATATGGATCGAATGGAGGCTGGGAAAGGTGTATATGAAAAAGAATTGATGGATATGGTACATGAGTATATAGAGGCACATTATAAAAATGGGTCATTGTCTGAATTGTCAGCAATTTTGGGATATGATTTGTACTGGTTGAGTAGAGAAATTAAGAAAAGGGCAGGTAAAACCTATAAAGATTTACTTTTAGATAAACGGATGAAACAAACAGCATACCTCTTGAAGGAAACTACTTTGCCAGTAGTAGATATTATAGAATCTATCGGATATGATAATACCAGTTATTTCTATAAGAAGTTTAAAGAAACATATGGAGTTAGTCCAAAAGAATATCGGGAAGGGAAAAATAACGAACAAAATTTATAATACATATAAAAATAAGAAAGGTAAACAATAACTTATGGCAGAAAAAACCAAAGTGGCTTTTGTTTGTGTTCATAATTCTTGTCGTAGTCAAATCGCAGAAGCATTGGGAAAATATCTTTCTTCAGACACTTTTGAGAGCTATTCTGCGGGAACAGAAACTAAGCCTAAAATAAATCAAGATGCAGTTCGTTTAATGAAAGAACTGTATCAAATAGATATGGAAAAAACACAATATTCTAAATTGTTGTCAGAAATACCACAAGTAGATATTGTAATTACAATGGGATGCAATGTAAATTGTCCTGCAATACCATGTGTATATAGAGAAGATTGGGGGTTGAATGACCCTACTGGGAAGGATGATGCTGAATTTTTAAAGGTAATTCAAACAATTCATGACAAAATATTAGAATTAACCAAAAGAATAGAACAAAATAAATTTTTATGACGAAAAAAATTATTTTCAAGAGGATATCTATATGCTATAAACAAGTACCAACTTGTAGCATATGGATATCCTCGTATACACTATCCATCTATATGTATTGTTTGTCCACTCTTAATACAGTACTCTTTTTCATTAATCATCATCCAGATATCAATTCGTGAAGGATTATATATATAATTCCCAGTTGTTGAATAAACAAGAGTCTTTGAAGCTTGTATGTATTCATAAATTTCGATATTGGATGCGTACCAAATTTCTTTTCTATCCCCAATGTATTGGCAAAAATCTTCAATATACTGCCAGTGTCCGTTTTCATCAAATTCGTAAGTATGTCCCCAAATAGAAAGTAGAAGAGGATGATTATATGCAGAATTTTCAAGTGGAGATAAAAATTGTTTTGTTAAGGCAGAAAGAGAAGTATCTGCGTAATGGCAGGTTGGGTTCCAATGCATAAAATTTTCTGGTAAGAAAAATTCATGAGTGGAGTGAGCAGTACGTCCATAAACAATACCACAGCATGTAGCCACCTGTTCAATTTCAGGTGAAAACTCACCAAAAGGATATGCCATTCCTTGAATTGGATGTTTTGTTAGAGTTTCCAGCTCTTTTTTGTTTTCAAGGATTTCATATGTAAGCATAGGAGTTGGGATAGTACGTAAGTGAGCATGTGTTTTTCCGTGTACTGCCACTTCAAATCCAGCATATAATTTGGAAAGCTCTTTCTTTTTATTCTGTGAGTTTGAATTAAGATTAAAAGTTGATTTTATATGATATTTTCTTAGTAATTCTATGAAACGTATGTCTTGTGAAACTCCATCATCAAAACTAAATGTGAATGCTTTTTTCTTTCCATCAGGAAAGAGAAGAATGTCTTTTCTTAAGTGAAGCATAAAAATCTCCTTTGTTTGTATAATATTATCTGATTTTGAGTCTAAAGGCTCATGTACAAAAGTGGGTAAGGGTTTCCTTGCTCGTCAAAATCTGTTCGCTTATAAGTTTGAAACCCCATGTGTTCATAAAACCCTTTTGCCTGAGGGTTTTGTTCATTTACAGTTACTTTTCGCATTGGGTAGTGTTCCATTCCAAATTGAATCAGTTGTCTTCCTAATTCTTTGCCCCGTTCTTCTGGTGTGATAAAAAGCATTTCAAGAATCTCACTTTCAATTCCCATAAAGGCAACAGGCTTATTTTTTTATTCTATCACAAGTCTAATTGCAAATAAAGTCTTAGTTTTAATCAAATAACGTCCTTATTTTGTGTGTTTTTCCTAATTATAATGGTCAATAGGAGCAAAAAACTGGAAGGAGGTACAAAATGAACAAGTATTATTTGGCGATTGATATCGGAGCATCTAGTGGAAGACACATTTTAGCGTCTATGCAAGATGGAAAGATGCAATTAGAAGAAGTATATCGTTTTGCAAATGGGATGCAAAACAAAAATGGAACATTGTGTTGGAATGTAGAACAATTATTTGAAGAAATAAAAAATGGATTAAAGAAATGTAAGGAGTATAATAAAATTCCATATACTATGGCTATTGATACATGGGCGGTAGACTATGTACTCTTAGATAAGGAGAATAAGATTCTAGGTGAAACAGTAGGGTATAGAGATCATCGCACGGAAGGAATGGATGAGAAGGTATACGAAAAAGTTTCATTAGAAAACTTGTATAATAGAACAGGAATCCAAAAACAAATTTTTAATACAATTTATCAGTTAATGGCTGTTAAGGAACAAAAACCTGAGTTGTTGGAAGAGGCAGATTCTATGTTAATGATTCCAGATTATTTCCATTTTCTTTTAACTGGAGTTAAGAAGATGGAATATACGAATGTGACAACAACGCAGTTGGTTAGCCCAATTACAAAAGACTGGGATTTTGAATTGATTGAAATGCTTGGTTTTCCAAAAAAGATTTTTAAAGAAATTTCAATGCCTGGTACAGTAGTTGGAAACTTTACAAAAGAAATTCAAGAAGAAATAGGATTTGATTGTACAGTTGTATTACCAGCAACACATGATACAGGTTCTGCAGTATTGGCAGTTCCTACGAATGATGACCGTGCAATTTATATCAGTTCAGGAACCTGGTCTTTGATGGGGATTGAACGAAAAGATGCAGATTGTTCTTTAGAAAGCATGAGAGCAAACTTCACAAATGAAGGTGGATATGACTATCGCTTTCGTTTCTTAAAAAATATTATGGGATTGTGGATGATTCAATCTGTTAAGAAAGAATTTACAGAAGATTTGTCTTTTGCAGAGATTTGTGCAAAAGCGTCAAGGGAAACTATTACTTCTATTGTAGATTGTAATGACGATTGCTTTCTCGCACCTGAGAGTATGATTGGGGCAGTGCAGGAATTTTGTAGAAATACAAATCAACAAGTGCCAGAAACAATAGGTGAGATTGCAGCTGTTATTTACAATAGCTTGGCAAAATGTTATGGAGATACCATCAAAGAAATTGAACAAATTACAGGAAATACATACGATACAATTTACGTGGTTGGTGGTGGGGCAAATGCTGGATATTTAAATGAATTGACAGCAAAATACACAGAAAAAAGGGTTTCTGCTGGCCCAACAGAAGCTACAGCAATTGGAAATATTATTGTGCAGATGTTATACGACGGAACCTTTGAGAATTTATCAGAAGCGAGAACATGTATAGGACAGTCTTTTGATATTTCCCATTACAATGAGCAAGGTGAAAAAATTACAGTTTCAGTACTGTAACAATAAAACAATATAAAGGAGAGTGTATCATGACAGTAAAAGAAAGATATGAATCAGCAAAAAAAATGTATGCAGAAATTGGTGTAGATACAGATAAGGTGTTAGAAACGCTAAAAGCTGTGCCAGTATCTATGCATTGTTGGCAAGGTGATGATGTAAATGGATTTGACCGTGAAGGTGCATTATCAGGCGGAATTCAAACAACAGGAAATTATCCAGGAAAAGCAAGAAATGCAGAAGAATTAATGGCAGATATCGATGAGGTATTAAAATTAGTTCCAGGAACAAAAAAAATTAATGTACATGCATGCTACGCTATTTTTGAAAATGGAGAATGGGCAGATCGCAATGAGTTAGAGCCAAAGCATTTTGCAAAATGGGTTGAATTTGCAAAAGAGAGAGGAATGGGGCTAGATTTTAATCCAACATTTTTCTCACATCCAAAGGCAGAAGATTATACATTAACAAGCCCAGATGAAGAAATTCGTAAGTTTTGGATTCAACATGGACAAGCATGTATCCGTATTTCTCAGTATTTTGCTGAAGAAACAGGCATGCCATGTGTTATGAATGTTTGGATTCCAGACGGATTTAAGGATATTCCAGCAGACAGATTAGGGCCAAGAGCAAGATACAAAGATTCTTTAGATCAGATTTTAAGTATTGATTACGATAAATCTAAAGTATATGTGTGTGTAGAATCTAAGGTATTTGGAATCGGACTAGAAGCATATACAGCTGGTTCAGCAGAATTTACAATGAATTACGTTGCAAATAAAGAGGGTACCATTCCACTTATGGATAATGGGCATTATCATCCAACAGAAATGGTATCTGACAAAATTTCTTCTATGCTATTATTCCATGATAAAGTAGCACTTCATGTTACAAGACCAATGCGTTGGGATAGTGATCATGTCGTATTGTTTGATGATGAAACAAAAGAAATTATGAGAGAAATCGTGAGAAACGATGCTTTGGAAAGAGTGTTTATTGCAACAGATTATTTTGATGCAAGTATTAATCGAATTTCTGCATGGACAGTTGGTATGAGAAACATGCAAAAAGCATTATTAAATGCATTGTTACAGCCAAATGCAAAATTAAAAGAACTTCAGGATACAATGCAATTTACTGAGCTTATGATGTGGCAAGAGGAATTAAAAACATATCCTATAGGAGATGTATGGGATTATTATTGTGAAATCAGTAATGTTCCAGTAAGAGAATCATGGTTTAGCGAAGTGAAAAAATACGAAGAAGAAGTATTGAGTCAAAGAGCGTAAATTAAGAGAGGCATCCACTTTGTTGTGGGTGCCCTTTTATATATTCGTCAATCGCTCTATAGAATAATTTAAAATCAATTCTTTTGGAAATTCTGCTAGTCTTACCATCTCCATAGCATGGTCAAAATTTCCTACATATTTTGGGCCGTGGCTATCACTAGACAAAAGAATGGGGTATTTAAAATGCTTACAAAGATTAAGTAGCATTAAATCATTAAAGCGAGTATCTCCACGATATCCGTTGGGGCGAAGGGAACTATCATTTAACTCCAAGAGAACATGATGCTCCATAGCTGCTTGGACGAGTGCTAAATAATCCACAGGAAATTTTGTATCGTCACAATGCCCAATAATTTTCACATAAGGATTTTTCATAGCCTCGATATAGGCATGTGTATTCTCTGCAATACTCCCTGGCTTTTTTACTGGTTTATGCAGACTGGCAATTACAAAATCTAAGCCCTTTAAGATAGCATTATCTAAGTCCAAAGAACCAGTATTATCAAGAATATTTACCTCGGCACCGTAGAGGATTTTTACCCCAAGTCTTTCTTTTGGGGCATAAGCTAAACTACGAAAATAAGATGGCTTGGCTCCATGCATTGTAGCAGGACCATGATCCGAAATTCCTAATAGTTGAAGTCCTAGATTTTGTGCAGCCTTTGCCATATCCGTAATAGTAGCAGTAGAAGCATGTCCACTTGCAATTGTATGAGTATGGAGGTCAAATTCAAAAGAAGACATGGTGAAAAATCCTTTCTAAGTTTTTATATACAGTATGATAGATTTTTCAGTAAATGTCAATTCAATTAAAAAGAAAAACACAATAGAAACAACACTTAAATGAGTTGACTGTTGTGGTTTTGTGTGGTAAAATCAAGAAAGAAACAACAAAAACAGAAGTTTGTTTTAATCCAAGGAGGAAAAAATAGGATGATGAACGAATACGAAATTAAAAAAGAGATGTGTGAAATTGGACGTAGAGTATACAACCGTGGAATGGTTGCTGCCAATGACGGAAACTTTTCTGTAAGAATTAGTGAAAATGAAATTCTTTGTACACCAACAGGTGTAAGTAAGGGATTTATGACACCTGAGTATATTTGTAAAGTAGATTTAGAAGGGAATGTAATTCAGGCAAATAAAGGATTTAGACCATCTTCTGAAATTAAAATGCACCTTCGTGTATATAAAGAAAGACCAGATGTGAAATCAGTAGTACATGCACACCCAATGTATGCAACATCATTTGCGATTGCAGGTATTCCATTGACACAGCCAATTATGCCAGAAGCTGTTATTGCATTGGGATGCGTTCCAATTGCTAAATATGGTACACCATCAACAGAGGAGATTCCAGATGCAGTATCTGAATATGTACAGCATTTTGACGCAGTTC
This sequence comes from Candidatus Ruminococcus intestinipullorum, assembly GCA_018883985.1. Lineage (GTDB taxonomy): Bacteria > Bacillota > Clostridia > Lachnospirales > Lachnospiraceae > Mediterraneibacter > Mediterraneibacter intestinipullorum_A. The sequence continues at coordinate 6,474 of JAHLFA010000053.1, forward strand.
TTCTTGAAAATCACGGAGCACTTGCATATTCTGATTCCTTACTAAATGCATACTATAAAATGGAATCTTTAGAATTCTACGCACAGCTTTTATATCAATCTAAAATGTTAGGCGGACCTCAGGAGTTAAGCCCAGAACAAGTAGAAAGATTGTATGAACTTAGAAGAGAAATGGGATTAAAAGGAAAACATCCAGCAAACTTGTGTGCAAACGTAAAATCAGGAAAACCAAGTTGTCATACATGTGGTGGAAACTGCAGCGATTCAACAAATACAAGTACAGATGCAGATTTAGTGGCTGCAATTACAAAAAAAGTAATGGAACAATTAGGACTGAACTAGAAAAGAACGAGGTCTGTTATGAATGAACAGGAAATTTCCAAAGCCGTAGAGGCTGTGTTAGAATCATGGAGTCGTAGTGGTCGAGATAAGCATAAGGAATGCAAGCTAACATTAGACATTGCAAATGCTTTGATAGAAAGAGTGAAAGCATTTGCACATAAAATGGGAGTTCGTGTTGTGATTGCAGTATCCGATCAGGCAGGCAGACCTGTTGCAGTACAGTGTATGGATGATGCGTATATCGCAAGCTTTGATATTGCAGTGAATAAATCCTTTACTTCTGCAAGCCTTAAAATGTCAACAGAAGCTTTGAGTCACTTAAGTCAGCCAGGGCAATCTCTTTATGGAATTCAACATACAAATCAAGGGAGAATTGTTATTTTTGGTGGCGGTGAGCCATTAGAAGTGGACGGCAAGATTCTTGGTGCTTTAGGTGTAAGTGGAGGCAGTGCAAAGCAAGATACTGAGATTGCGGCTTATGGGAGAAAGATATTCAAGGAGGTATTGTCGTGTCATTAAATGAAAGAATGGTTCAGGATATTGTTCAGGAAGTTATGGCAAAGATGCAGCTTCAATCAGAAGTGTCAGGAAACCATGGGGTGTTTTCTGATATGAACGAAGCAATCGAGGCTTCAAAGAAAACTCAGAAAATTGTGGGACAAATGTCCATGGATCAAAGAGAACAAATTATTTCAAATATAAGGAAAAAAACAAAAGAACATGCAGAGATGTTGGCTCGTATGGGTGTTGAAGAAACTGGCATGGGGAATGTAGGACATAAGATTTTAAAACATCAGCTAGTGGCAGAGAAAACACCTGGTACGGAAGATATTACAACGACAGCTTGGTCAGGAGATAGAGGTTTGACATTAGTAGAAATGGGACCTTTTGGTGTGATTGGAGCGATTACACCATGTACAAATCCAAGTGAAACTGTTTTATGTAATACAATTGGTATGTTAGCTGGTGGTAATACCGTTGTTTTCAACCCACATCCTGCAGCAATTAAAACTTCAATTTATGCAGTGAATCTAATAAATGAAGCATCATTAGAGGTAGGTGGTCCAGATAATATTGCTGTTACAGTCGAACATCCAACGATGGAAACAAGCAATATTATGATGAAGCATAAAGATATTCATTTAATTGCTGCCACAGGTGGACCAGGAGTGGTAACAGCAGTTCTCTCTTCAGGAAAAAGAGGAATTGGAGCAGGTGCTGGAAACCCACCAGCATTAGTGGATGAAACAGCAGATATAAGAAAAGCAGCAGAGGATATAGTAAATGGATGTACATTTGATAACAATCTTCCTTGTATTGCAGAAAAGGAAATTGTTGCAGTAAATTCGATTGCAGATGAATTGTTACACTATATGGTACAAGAACAAGGTTGCTATATGATTTCAAAAGAAGAGCAGGATGCACTTACTGCCGTAGTTCTTCAGAATGGCCGTTTAAATAGGAAATGTGTAGGTCGTGATGCAAAAACACTTTTGGGAATGATAGGGATTGTTGTACCAAATAACATTCGATGTATTGTTTTTGAAGGGGAAAAAGAGCATCCACTTATTGCAGAAGAGTTGATGATGCCGATTCTTGGTTTGGTAAGAGCGAAGGATTTTGATGATGCAGTAGAAAAAGCTGTATGGTTAGAACATGGAAACAGACATTCTGCACACATCCATTCTAAAAATGTGGACAATATTACAAAATATGCAAAAGCTATGGACACAGCAATTCTAGTAAAGAATGGACCGTCTTATGCAGCACTGGGATTTGGTGGAGAAGGATACTGCACATTTACCATTGCCAGCAGAACAGGTGAAGGGCTTACAAGTGCAAGTACATTTACAAAGAGAAGACGTTGTGTCATGACAGATAGTTTGTGTATTCGGTAAAAGTCAGGAGGAGAAAAAATGGAAATTAATTCAGCAAGTGTAGAAGCAGTTGTAAAACAAGTGCTAGAAAGTATGTTAGACAAACAGTCTATTGGAAGTACTGCTTCTGTACAGGCAAATGGGAATAATCATGAAATTCCAAAGACTGCTCGTGTAGCAATGTTAACAGCTTTGGAAAATTATGAAATTAAAGAATTTCCAATTCCAGAAATTGGAGATGGCGATATTTTGGTAAAAGTAGAAGGATGTGGAATTTGTGGAACAGATGCACATGAATTTAAAAAAGATCCTTTCAACTTAATTCCACTAGTTCTTGGACACGAAGGAACTGGGGAAATTGTAAAAATGGGAAAAAACGTTAAAGTAGATAGTGCAGGGAAACCTCTAAAGCTCGGCGATAAGGTTGTTACATGCATGATTTTCAAAGACAACCCTGAAATTACAATGTTTGATTTAAACAAACAAAACGTAGGGGGAGCAGATGTATATGGATTGCTTCCAGATGATGAGATTCATTTAAATGGATGGTTTTCAGATTATATTTTGATTCGTGAAGGTTCTACTGTATTTAACGTAAGCGATTTGGATTTGAAATCAAGAATTTTAATTGAGCCATGTGCTGTATTAATTCATGCAGTGGAGCGAGCTAAAACAACAGGAATTTTAAGATTTAACAGCCGTGTTGTTGTACAGGGATGTGGACCAATTGGCTTGATTTGTATAGCGATTTTGCGTACAATGGGAATAGAAAATATTGTAGCTGTAGATGGGGAAGAAAAACGATTGGAATTTGCGAAGAGAATGGGTGCAGAGCATTCAGTAAACTTTAAGGATTTCCAAGGAATCGAAGCTCTTGCAAAAGGGGTAGAAGATGCATTTGGAGGACATCCAGCAGACTTTGCTTTCCAGTGTACAGGTTCACCAGTTGCACATGCAAATATTTACAAGTTTATTAGAAATGGTGGAGGGCTTTGTGAACTAGGCTTCTTCATTAATGGTGGAGATGCAACAATTAACCCACATTTCGATTTATGTGCAAAAGAAATCACATTAGTTGGTTCTTGGGTATATACATTAAGAGATTATGCAACAACATTTGATTTCTTAAAGAGAGCAAAAGGAATTGGACTTCCAATTGATGAATTGATTACACATGAATTCCCACTAGAGCAAATTAATGAAGCACATCGTACAAATTTAGCGATGGAAGGATTAAAGATTGCCATTATCAATCAGTAATAGAAATTGATTGTAAAAAGGAGAATAGACATGGCAGAAGCAGTAGGAATGCTGGAAGTATACGGCCTAGCAACAGCCTTTGCAGCAGCAGATGCAGGATGTAAGGCAGGGAATGTTTGGCTAGAGAACTTTGATAAAAATAAACCAGCAAATGCAGATGCATTGCCAGTACCATTAATCGTAATGATTAAATTTCGTGGAAGTGTATCTGATGTAAGAGCAGCCCTAGAAGCTGCAAAGAGAAAGGCAGAAGAGTTGGCGGGTGTAGTGAATGTATATGAAATCTCTAGACCGACAGAAGATACAGAAAAGATGCTAAAACTCAATGCGTTTGACAAAGGAAAGTTACATATTGTAGAGGAAAAAGAATTAGAAGAGAATTAGGAGGATATCAAAATGGCACAGCAGGCATTAGGAATGATTGAAACAAGAGGACTTACAGCAGCAATCGAGGCAGCAGATGCAATGACAAAATCAGCAGAGGTAACACTTGTAGGAACAGAAAAAATTGGTTCAGGTCTTGTAACAGTTATGGTTAGAGGAGATGTAGGAGCTGTAAAGGCTGCAGTAGAAGCAGGAGCAGATGCAGCAGGAAGATTAGGAGAATTAGTGGCAACACATGTAATTCCAAGACCACATGTTGATGTAGAAAAGATTCTTCCAACAGTATAAGATTTGCGAATAGAAGCTGTAAGAACGATAGGATAAGGATAAAGGAGAAGTTTCATGGGACAAAGTTATGGTTTTTTTGAAATCCCAAGTGTTACAGCAGCAATTGATGCAGTAGATATTATGTGTAAAACAGCCGATGTTGAGATGGTAACATGGGAGAAAAAGTTAGGTGGACGTCTTGTAACGGTTATTATTCGAGGAGATGTATCTTCTGTAACACAAGCTCTTGAAGCTGCCGCAAATAATGGAATCAAAAAGCCTGTATGTTATACAGTGATTCCAAGTCCCCATGAAGAGGTTATCAAATTAATCAGCAAGAGCGTGAATCGAATACGTTAGGAGGCAGTTGGCATGGCAGGGGAAAAGAAGACGACGACAGCCAAAGCTCCGTCTAAAACGGTACAAAGAGTGAAAAAGACGGTACAAAATGCAGCGGCCAGGGATGTAAAGGAGGAAAGAAAAATGTCACAAGAAGCATTAGGAATGGTAGAAACAAGAGGTCTTGTAGCATCAGTAGAAGCAGCAGATACAATGTTAAAGGCGGCAAATGTAGTATTAGTAGGAACAGAAAAAATTGGCTCAGGTCTTGTAACAGTTATGGTTAGAGGAGATGTAGGAGCTGTAAAATCAGCAGTAGAAGCAGGAGCAGATGCAGCAGGAAGACTGGGAGAATTAGTAGCAACACATGTATCCCAAGACCACATACAGATGTAGAAAAGATTCTTCCAGCAATCAAATAATGAAACAATAAGTAAGTTCGCGGCCTTATGATTTTATACAATTATGAGGCTTGCGAATCATTTTTGATGAGGAGATTCAATATGGACAATAGCAGTGTGGCATTCATTACAAAAATAGTATTAGAAACAGTAGAAAAACAAAAGTCTTCTGAAAATGAGCCAGGATATTTGGTTCCCGTAGGAGTGTCGGCAAGACATATTCACCTGACACAGGAGCATATCGAGATATTATTTGGGTCTGGCTATCAATTGACAAAGAAAAAAGAGTTGATGGGTGGGCAATATGCATCAAATGAAACGGTTACAATTGTAGGATTGAAACTTCGAGCAATTGAAAACGTTCGAATTTTGGGTCCAGCAAGAAGTAAATCCCAAGTGGAGATTTCTGCAACAGATGCTATTAAATTGGGAGTAAAGGCTCCCATTAGAGAGTCAGGAAATATAAAAGGCAGTGCACCGATTGCAGTAGTTGGACCAAAAGGGGTAATTTATTTAGAAGAAGGATGTATTATTGCAAAAAGACATATCCATATGCCGCCGAAAGATGCACAGGCAGCAGGCGTGCAAGATGGTGACGTGGTATCTGTAAAAGTAGAAAATGAAAGAGGAACTGTATTTAATAATGTGCAGATTCGAGTAGATGATAGCTTTACATTAGAAATGCATATAGATACAGATGAAGCAAATGCGGCTGGAATTTCTACTGGACAGACTGTAAGGGTGATAAAATAATAACTCGTATAAGAAAAATCGCAAGAGAAAAGAGAGGATAAGATGCTGGTAGGAAAAGTAGTAGGAAGTGTTATCTCAACACGTAAAAGTGAAAATTTAATCGGCAGTAAATTTATGATTGTGGATGTGTTAGACCAGATGCAAACTGTGGGAAAACAACTCGTTGCGATTGATAAGATTGGTGCAGGTATAGGTGAATATGTGTTGGTGGCACAAGGGAGTGCTGCAAGAATTGGCTGTGACATGGAGAATGCACCTATTGATGCGGCAATTGTTGGAATTATAGATGATGGAACAGGACTGGAGTAGTGAAATGATGGATATAAAAGAATTAAGCAGCATATTGCAGCAAAATGGAATTGTTGGAGCAGGTGGTGCAGGATTTCCAACATATGCTAAATTAGATCAACGGGCAGAAACTATTATCCTAAACTGTGCAGAATGTGAGCCATTACTACGATTACATAGACAATTACTGGAAAAGTATGCACGTGAAATTATAGATACGTTTCATCTTATAGGACAGGCAGTAGGTGCAAAAGAAGTAATCATAGGTATTAAAAAGGCATATAAGCAAACGATAGAAGCAGTAGAATGTGTAATGGGACAGTACAAGGAAGTACGTCTTGGCCTTTTGGATGAGGTGTACCCAGCGGGGGACGAGGTTGTTCTAATATACGAAGTGACTGGCAAGGTTGTTCGTCCAGGAGGACTTCCTATTGAAAGTGGTGTTGCTGTATTTAATGTAGAAACAATTTATAATGTATGGCGTGCAATGCAGGAAAAAACACCAGTTGTGGATAAGTTGGTTTCTGTAGTTGCAGAAGTGGAAAAGCCAATTACAGTTCGTGTACCTTTAGGAACTACTATTCAAGAAGTAGTTGACTTAGCTGGTGGAACAACAATAAAAGATCCCGTATACTTTATTGGAGGACCAATGATGGGATTCATTGGAAGTGGTTCACAGCCTGTAACGAAAACAACCAATGCAGTACTTGTGCTTCCACAAGATCATTATCTTGTAAAACGCAAGAGGAGTAAATCTTCTATCGACATGAAACGTGCAGCTGCATGTTGTTGTCAGTGTTCTATGTGTACAGATTTATGTCCAAGAAATCTGTTGGGACATCCAATTGAACCACATTTATTTATGCGTGCAGCAACATGTAAGGATGTACAAAAGCCAAATGTTTTTATCAATACATTTTTCTGTTGTTCTTGTGGAATTTGTGAGTTATACTCTTGTCCACAGGAGTTATCTCCAAGAACATTAATGTTAGAGTATAAAAACGGATTACGTGCAAATGGATTACGTGCACCAGAAGTAGTTGCAGATGCAGTAGGATATGAAAGAGCATATAGACGAGTTCCTATGGAACGATTGATGTCAAGATTGGACTTGACAAAATATAATAAAGAAGCTCCATTGGACGAGTCAACAGTGGCAGTAAGGCAGGTAAAGATTATGCTAAGCCAACATATAGGAGCACCAGCCGAAGCAATAGTAAAAGTTGGAGAACAAGTTACTAGAGGGCAGATGATTGCCCAGCCAGCAAAAGGGTTGAGTGTGGGAATACATTCCTCTGTAGATGGATTGGTAAGTGAAGTAAATGAGAAATATGTGGTCATAGTGGCTAAGGAAGGACGTGCAGATAATGAGTAAGGCAATTGGGATGGTAGAATATAAAACTACATCAGCAGGTGTAGTAGCAGCAGATTCTATGGTCAAAACATCTGAAGTAAATATTATTGAAGCTCAAACCGTATGTCCAGGAAAATATATTGTAATTATTACAGGAGATTTAAGTGCGGTAAATTCAGCTGTGGAAAATGCACAAAGATTACACGGCAAGCACCTTATAAACAGTTTCGTTTTAGGGAATCCACATGAATCTATTTTTCCTGCAATTTACGGAGCAGCAGAAATTCATGACGTATCAGCATTAGGAATCATCGAATCTTATGATGCTTCTTCAATTATTGTGGCAGCAGATGAAGCAGCTAAAACAGCAATTGTAGAGTTAATCGAAGTACGTTTGGCTAGAGGTATGTGTGGAAAGTCGTATCTTATGTTGACAGGAGAGATAGCGGCAGTAGAAGCAGCAGTTGAAAGAGCGAAAGAAGCTATCTCAAAAGATGGCATGTATTTGGATTCAGCAGTGATTGCACATCCAGATGCACAAATAAGAGATGCTATTTTATAATATTAAATTCACCAGGAGGCAATAGAATGCTCGCAATAGAAAGGCGTAACGAAATATTAGAAAAACTGCAGACAGACAGAAGGGTCGTTGTGAGTGAGTTAAGTCAAATTTATAATGTTTCTGAAGAAACAATTCGCCGTGATTTAGAAAAGCTCGTAAACGATGGATATGCTATCAAAAGCTATGGTGGAGCTGTAATCAATGAAAATACAAGTATTGATCTGCCATTTAACATTCGAAAAAAGAGAAATGTAATAGGAAAACAAAAAATAGCAGATTTAATAGCAAACCTTGTTCAGGATGCAGATAGTATTATGTTAGATGCTAGTTCTACAGCTGTCTATATTGCAAAAGCACTGAAAGAGAAAAAGCATTTAACATTGATAACAAATTCTATGGAAATTATGCTCGAGTTGTTTGATGTGCCAGAATGGAAAGTAATGTCTACTGGAGGAGTTTCCAGAGAAGGTTCTTTTGCACTTGTTGGTGCTCAGACAAATCGGATGTTACAGTCTTATCATGTAGATAAAGCGATTATATCTTGTAAGGGATTGGATTTTGAGGCTGGAATTACAGACTCAGACGAGTTGCTTGCAGATAACAAAAGAACGATGTTAGAGGCAGCAAAAGAGAGGATTCTTGCAGTAGACAGCAGTAAGTTTGGAACTACGGCATTTATGACAATCGCAAAGTTAAGAGATATTACAACAATTGTAACAGATGAAAAACCAGATACAAAGTGGTTAAAGAGGTTTCAGGAGTTAGGAATAGAGTGCATCTATCCAGAGTAGAGGGGATATTGTATGAAAAGCTTTGACATTAAGACAAAGGTGTATTTTGGGGATCGTGCATTGGATCGTCTTGCAGAAATTCCTTATAAAAAAGTTTTAGTAATTACAGATCCGTTTTTAGCACAAAGTAGTATGTTTAATCTGATAACGGATCCATTGAAAAAGGGAAATATAGAATATGATGTTTTTCAGGATGTAGTTCCTGATCCACCAATTGATAAGATTAGTGAAGGTGTTAAAAGATTATTGGAATACAAGCCTGAGGCAATTATTGCAGTAGGAGGAGGCTCTGCGATAGATTCATCAAAATCTATTCGTGAGTTTGCACTTCGCATTGAAAATTATGGAGAAGTTGGTTTAATTGCAGTTCCAACAACAAGCGGAACTGGTTCAGAGGTTACCTCTTTTGCTGTTGTATCAGATCCAAAAGAGCAAAGAAAGTATCCGTTGGTTTCTAAAGATATGACACCTGATGAGGCTATTTTAGATGCAGAGCTTGTAAAAAGTGTTCCACCATCTGTAACAGCAGATACAGGAATGGATGTGTTTACCCATGCATTGGAAGCATGTGTAAGTATTGACAAAAATGACTTTGCTACAGCTTTGGCAGAGAAAGCGATTGAAATATGTGGAGTATTTTTATTGCGTGCATATTTAGATGGTGAAGATACACATGCTAGACAAAAGATGCATGCAGCGTCTTGTTTGGCAGGGTTGGCATTTAATTCGGCTTCATTGGGATTAAATCATGGAATGGCTCATCAATTAGGAGCTACATTCCATATTCCACATGGTAGAGCAAATGCGATGCTGCTTCCTCATATTATAGAGTTTAATAGTGATATTAATAAGCACAGTAAGAGTCAAAGCAAATATTTACCAGCAGTGGAACGTTATAAAACGGTAGCAAGAATTTTAGGTTTGAGCAGTTATAATACGATTATGACAGTGAGAAACCTTGTGAATTGGGTTCAGTTTATGTTAAAGGAAATGGATATTCCACTTTCCATATCACAGATGGGAAAAATATCAAAAGAGGAATATTTTGCCCAGATTGAAAGAATGGCAGAGGCTGCTTTGGTAGATGGTTGTACAGCGACAAATCCTAGAGTACCTAGTAAAGCTGATATTATGAGGATTTATGAAGAACTTTGGTAAAAAGTTCCTAAGATATGTGGATAAAATATAGGAGATAATAAAAGTATGTGAATAAGTACTCTTATTATCTCCTTTTTCATCATTCAAAATGTTCTCCTGTCGCTTCCAAATCCTTTTCTAATTCATCAGGAATATATTTTCTAAAGATAAAAATGAAAATATTGGAGGTTAAATAACCTACCAGTCCTGCACCACAGCAAAGAAGAAGTCCTGCTAATGGTGGGAAGGAGATTAAAAGCAGTAAAAGCATCCCATAGATAGCGATTAAAAATAGAGAACAGGGAAAATGTCTTATAGACATAATCAATGCATTTTTAACATTTTCAAATACAGGATTTTCAAATTTTGCCTGTACTGGAAATATGTAAATTGACAGTAACAGCAATGGAATCAAAAAGATAGAGCAACTTACAAGCATAAATGAGCCTATCATACCATCGAGTGCCATTCCAATACGTAAATCGCAAAAAAATACAACTGAGATTACAAGAAGAATAAGCCAAATGATAGTGGATTGACGAAAATTCTCTCGAAAAGATTTTCTAAAATTCTTTGTTACATACCCTTCTCCAGTTCTAATTCGTTTCATACAACTGTAATAGAGTGCCGTAGTAGATGCCCCAATTGTAACAATAGGGATGCTATGTATAAGCCATAAAAAATGTAAGGTTACCATATCTGCAACAAAATATAAGAAGCGAGAAAACATACTGTCGTAGGAAAATAAATTCATAAAGTAACTCCTTTCTAGTGTTAAGTTTAATTATAACTATATTATAATCTTTTTCTAGAAAAAAACCAATTATAAATAATAGAAAAAAGTAACGAAATTGATTAAAATAGTTTAGTTTAATCTAAAATATAGAAAAAGTAATTAGGAATATTAAACAAAAATATTGATATTAAATTGTAAATAACAATGAAAATGATATTCTATTTTAGAAAAATATAAAAATAAATTGATTAATCTAAATATAGGTGGTATGATGAATCCATCAACAAACAATATGTCATTGCATACATGAAGAAAAGGGGGAAACAAATTATGAAAATGAAAAAACTTATTTCAGTCGGCGTTGTTGCTGCAACACTGGCAACAACTGTTCTTGCGGGGTGTGGGAACTCTGACTCTGGTGAGACAAAGGACGGAAAGAAGAAGTTATCGGTATTCATCTTTGCAAATGACCATGAGTCCAAAGTATACAAGGACATGATTGCAAAATTCCAAGAGGATCATGCAGACACAATTGCGAGCATAGATGTTCAGATTACAACACAAGAAGAGTATTCTAAGACATTGACTGGAATGATGACAGCTGGGGATCTTCCAGATGTATTTTATGTAGGACCTGAGTCAGTTGAACAGTTTGTAGAGAATGGATATATTGCAAACTTACAACCAATTTTAGAAGAGCAGGGAATCTCAACAGATGGTCTTGTAGCACAGGAAGCGTTAGATAGCTATCGTTATGATGGGGAAAAAGCAGGTGCAGGTGATTTATATGCTCTACCAAAAGATGCTTCCGTATTTGCATATGCTTACAATAAAGACATGTTTGATAAAGAAGGAATTCCATATCCAGATCCAGAAAATCCATACACATATGAAGAGTTTGTAGAAGTTTGTAAGAAGTTTACAAAGGATACTGATGGAGATGGTGAGATTGACCAGTGGGGATGTGGTATGGCAAACGCATTCATGCTTCAGCCATTTATTTGGTCAAATGGAGCTACATATTTAACAGATGACTATAAAACAGTTAATGTTGATACACCTGAATTTAAAGAGGCACTTCAGAAGTATGTAGACCTTACTCTTGATTATAAAGTAACACCTACAGTTGAACAGGATGCTTCTTTAGGAGTATACCAGAGATGGTTAGCAGGACAAGAAGCATTCTATGCATGTGGAACATGGGATGTAGCTGCATTTATGGATGATGAAACATTCCCATTTGAATGGGATTTGTGTGCATGGCCAACAATGTCAAGCGGTAAGAGTATGACATGGCTTGGAACAGTAGGTTTCTGCGTATCTGCAAAGAGTAAAAACCAAGCAGAGGCAACAGAACTTGTTTCTTATCTATGTACAAATGAAGAAGGACAAAAAGAACTTTCAGGAATTACAGGTGGACAGTCTATTCAGCTTCCAAACATCAAGTCTTTAGCAGAGGGTGAGTTTATGACAGCAATTAGTGACGGAACACTTCAATTCCCATCAAATGTAGATGTGTTCTTCAACTATTTGAATGGAACAGACAAGTATGAAGGAAGATTCCAGGAATCTACATATACTCCAAATGCAGAGTGGAGTGATATCTTCTTGGAAGGTCTTGACAATGTTAAGAATGGTTCTATGACTGTAGATGAATACATTACAGAAGTACAGCCAAAGATGCAAGATGCTCTTGATGAAGCATGGGAAAGTGTAGAGTAGGTTGTAGTTGAGAACTGGTTTTTGGGGCTAGTTTTCTCAGAAGAGGGTGAGAATATTCGCTATGGTTTTGGTCGGTATTTTCACCTTCTTTCTGTCTGGAGGTATAAAGTATGAGTGAAGTAAAAGTGAAACCAGTAAAGAAAAAAATGAATAAAGCAGAGTTTAAAGAGCACTGTTGGGGATTAGCGTTTGTATCTCCTCCATTTATTGGATTTCTTACATTTATGGCATTTCCTATTGTGTTTGCATTTATTGCCAGTCTAACTAAATGGAATGGTATGAATAACATGATGGACAATTTCGTTGGAGTGGCAAACTATGTAAAATTACTTGGAGATGAAAAGTTCTGGAAAGTGCTATTAAATACAGTAATCTATATGCTTGGTATTCCAATCGGTATGATTCTTTCATTAGTTATTGCAGTAGGAATGAATAGAAAGATTAAGGGGATTAGGTTCCTACGTACATTATATTATGTACCAGTTATTTCTTCCTTAGTTGCAGTTGCTATCTTGTGGATGTGGGTATTTAACTATGACTATGGATTACTTAACAGTATTATTAAGACATTAACAGGTGTTCATGGACCAAACTGGTTAGGAGATGAATTCTGGGTAAAAGTATCGCTAATCATATTTATGGTTTGGAAAGGGCTAGGAGGATCTATTATTTTGTATCTTTCAGGTCTTCAAAGTATTCCAAGAGATTATTACGAGGCGGCAAAGATTGATGGAGCGAGTGGATTTAATTTGTTTAGACATATTACCGTACCACTTGTATCACCAGTTACGTTTTATCTGTTGATTACAGGTTTAATAGGAGGATTCCAAGTATTTGTAGAGGTACTGGTTATGGTTCCAACTGGAGGTTTAAATTACAGTGCTGCGACAGTAGTATTCTATTTATATGACAAAGCATTTGGAAGCAACCAGATGGGTTACGGTTCAGCTATGGCATTTATCCTTGCAATCTTTATCTTTATTGTAACTGCAATAAACTTTAAAGTTCAGGATAAATGGGTAAAAACGATAGAGTAGGGGGATGAAAATATGGCTAATCTTGACGAAAAAAGTTCAGAGCTTAAAACAAAAAAAGCCAAAGTAGTAGATGGAGTCGTTTTTGCTCTTCTTCTTATCGGTGCAGTTGTAATGGTATTTCCATTGGTTTATATGGTTTTAAGTTCTTTCATGACAAAAAACCAAATATTATCTGCAAACTTTAGTATCATTCCTAATCCTTGGAAATTTGGAAAGTATGCAGAAGTACTTCAGAAACCAGAATTCTTGAGAGGTTTGAGAAATACATTGACAGTAGCATTTCCAGTATTGCTTGTAGGAGGATTTACATCTTCTTTGGCCGCATTCTCTTTTAGTAAATTAAAGTTTAAAGGAAAGAGTGGTATATTTCTTGGACTTTTAGCAACTATGATGATTCCATTTGCAGTTGTAATGATTCCACAATATGTAATGTTTACAAAAATAGGTTGGACAAACAATCTTTTACCTTTGATTATTCCAGGACTTTTTGGAAATGTTGGTATTATCTTCTTCTTACGACAGAACTTAACAAGTGTTCCAGATTCGCTTGTTGAGGCAGCAAAGATAGATGGATGTAGTTATTTTAAAATGTATTACAGCATATTCCTTCCTCTAATGAAAGGGGCTTTAATGACACAGCTTATTTTATGGTTTATGGGAATATGGAATGATTATCTTGCACCAACTATCTTCATTCAGGATGAGAAGTGGTTTACTCTTCAGGTTGTAATTCGCTCATTTAATGCATATTATGCAGTTAATAGTGATTACCCATTGATAATGGCAGCTTCGGTATTGGCGATTTTACCTACATTGCTTCTATTCTTTTTCTTCCAAAGATACATTATTGAATCGATGGCAGTTTCAGGAGTGAAAGGATAGAACATATAATGGAAAGAACATTATTGCTGAATTATACTGATATTAGGAGCAATCCTATTGTGTGGTCCCACGATCCCTCTATGATGTGGGACCCAGTAAGTAAAAAATATTATTCATATAGTACCGATGTGTATAGACCTGAGTTTGGACTATGTGAAAAAAGAGGAATTCCAGTTAGGAGTTCAGATGATTTAGTTCATTTTAAGTATGAGGGAACAGTACTTTCTAAGAATGCGTCAAAAGAAGGTGCAGATAATGGTTCAGTTCCTGAAACAGAGGGATTTTGGGCACCTTTTGCAGAGTATGTAGAGGGGGAATATCGTCTATACTATTCTGCAACAAGAGCGTTTGGAAGTTCCGAGTCAAGAATTTGGCTTGCTGTATCAGATAATCCGACAGGACCTTTTGAAAATAGAGGTGTTGTTGTGGATACGTGGGGTACGGATAACACGTATCCTAACGGAATTGATCCCCATATTGTACGAGAAAAGGAAAGGTGCTACCTTGTTTATGGTTCTTTTTTTGGAGGTATCTATATAAAAGAATTGGACGAAGCAACAGGGTTATCAAAAGATGGAAATGCAAAGAGTTTAGGAACATGTATTTCAAAGAAACCAATAGATAGTCCAATAGATGGACCAGAAGGGGCAGCTGTAATTTACGTACCAGAAACGGAGTATTTTTATCTATTTCAGTCCTATGGATGGTTAGGTGATACGTATGATATTCGTGTAGGACGTAGTCGTAGTGCAGTGGGACCATATGTAGATATGAAAGGACAGAATCTAGCAGGAGAAGCTCTAGGGGTCAAGCTAGCTGGCAGCTATCAATTTTGTTCTAAGAATCCTAATGTTAAGGAAAACGGAAATGGCTGGGAATGGGGTGGCATCAGAGGGCCAGGGCATGGAGTACCATTCTATGATCCACAGAGTAAAAGATACTTTTTTGTTCATCATTTTCGAGATGGTGCCTCTGTGAACTATCATTATGATGAAGAGGAAAATCGTGCAAGTTATGAAGTACATTATATGATGATACGTCCTATGTTTTTTGTAAATGACTGGCCAGTATTTGGTCCAGAACCATATCAGGGAGAACAGTTTGAGCCAATTTCTCTGGAAAGGATTACAACGACTGGTGAATGTCTGACATTTATTGATAGAGATAATAGTATGGTAATTTCCAAAGAGATAAGCTCAGAAGATATCATGAAATATGGAAAGAACTGTATAGTATATAAGTGTACTGATTTTGAAAATGATGGGGAGATAGTTGCTGTCACAGGAATTGATGATTCAGGTCTTGTATATTGGGGAAAATTCTCCATTTTATGATAATAAAATAGATGGAAAGTAAGCAACAACTCAATATGGCGGCTCATAATCTGTAGAAATGTACAGGCGTATGGGTTGACTTTTTTATTTGAAAATGAATGTGCTGTATTTTAATTTTAGGGGGGAAATATGAAAAAAGTAGTTGTGTGTGCTCTTTTGCTTTTGTCTTTAACAGTAACAGCATGTACGAAGAAGGAGAATTTAAAGGCAGATAAACCAGTAGAAAAAGAGTTTGCTGAAGTATCAGTTCATGACCCTTCTATTGTAGAAGGAGAAGATGGAAGTTATTATATTTTTGGGTCACATCTGGCAGTGGCAAAAACAGATGATTTGATGAATTGGACATATGTCAATCAAGGAATAAAAAATGATAATGAAATTGTTCCTAATGTATATTCCGTGATGAAAGATGCATTTGAGTGGTCACACAGTAATACATTTTGGGCTCCAGATGTAGCAAAGTTGAACGATGGAAAATATCATTTTTATTACTGCAACTGTCAAGGGGATATGCCAGTATCTTGTTTAGGAACAGCTGTTTCAGATGGAGTGGCAGGTCCTTATACAAATGAAGGATTAATGTTAAGATCGGGAATGGGTGGTTCTGAAAAAGATGAAGATGGGAATCTTTATCAGGCAGCAACAGATCCAAATGTAGTAGACCCTAATGTATTTTATGATACAGATGGACGTCTATGGATGATTTATGGCTCTTATTCAGGTGGAATCTTCATTAAGGAAATGGATCCAGAAACTGGATTTCAGTTAGAGAAAGGTTATGGCGAGAAGCTGTTAGGAGGAAATCATTTAAGAATTGAGGCTCCTTATGTGATTTACAATGAGGACACAGGATATTATTATTTGTTCCTCTCATTTGGAGGACTTGATTCTGATGGTGGGTATAACATCCGTGTATGTCGCTCTGAAAATCCAAATGGTCCTTATGTAGATTCTATGGGACAAGAGATGACAGATTGTAAAGGTGCATATGGCTCTGCATTTGATGATGTGGCAGCAGCACAGTATGGTACAAAGCTAATGGGTGGATACAGATTTGACTGGATGGAAGGTGAAGAAGGAGAGAACCGCAAGGGTTATCTTTCCCCTGGTCATAATTCCTGCTTGTATGATGAAGAGTTAGGAAAGTATTTTATTATCTATCATACTCGGTTTGAGAATAGTGGTGAGGAACATCAGGTGAGAGTACATCAGATGTTTTTTAATGAAGATGGATGGCCAGTCATTGCGCCATATAGGTATACAGAGGAAATATTGGCACCATGCGATAAAAAAGAACTTACTGGAACATATAAACTAATCAATCATGGAAGAGATATTTCTGCACAAGCAAAGGTATCAGAAGAAATTGAATTAAAGAAAAATGGAGAAATCAGTGGCACCCATGAAGGAACATGGCGACTCGTAGGAGATTATAATATAGAAATTTCTATGGATGGAGATACCTATAAGGGTGTATTCTTAAAACAGTGGGATGAAGATGGAAAAAAATATGTTATGACTTTTACGGCATTGTGTTCTGAAACAGGCGTTTCTATATGGGGAAGCGGTTTGAATGCATTAGAATTGGAATAAAGAGCAAATATTGGGAGGAAGAATAAAATGGCTAGAATGGTAATTAATCCAAATAGAAAACTTAGTAAAATTAATAAGGAAATTTACGGACATTTTTCAGAACATCTTGGAAGATGCATTTATGAAGGGATTTATGTAGGCGAAAATTCTCCTATAGAAAATGTAAATGGAATGCGTACAGATGTAGTAGAGGCTCTAAAGGCAATCAGAGTACCAGTACTTCGTTGGCCAGGTGGATGTTTTGCAGATGAATATCATTGGAAAGATGGGATTGGTCCTGTAGAAGAGAGAAAGAAAATAGTAAATACACACTGGGGTGGTGTTGTTGAAGATAATAGCTTTGGTACTCATGAGTTTTTTGAATTGTGTAGACAGTTAGGGTGTGAGACTTATATCAATGGAAACCTTGGAAGTGGAACAGTTCAGGAAATGCAAGAGTGGGTTGAATATATGACTTTTGATGGTGTTTCTCCAATGGCAGAGTTAAGAGAGAAAAATGGTCATAAAGACCCTTGGAAAGTGGATTTCTTTGGAGTAGGCAACGAAAATTGGGGTTGTGGCGGAAATATGAATCCTGATTTTTATGCCAATGAATATCGTAGATATCAGACGTATGTACGTGACTATAATGCTGGTCATCACATTCAAAAAATTTGTGGAGGAGCAAATGTAGACGATTATGATTGGACAAGGGAGGTATTATCTACATGCTTCAAACATTCTCTTCCAGCTCAGCACGGATTTATGGATGGTCTTTCTCTTCATTACTATGTGCATCCAGAAGGATGGGAAATCAAAGGAAGTGCAACGGATTTTGATGATAAGGTATGGTATAAGACACTTGGAAAAGCACTCTATATGGAAGAGTTGATTGAACGTCATGGTAAGATTATGGATGAATTTGATCCTGAGAAAAAGATTGGTATGATTGTAGATGAATGGGGTACATGGTTTACATGTGAGCCAGGAACAAACCCAGGTTTCTTATATCAACAAAATACTATGAGAGATGCACTTGTAGCAGGAATTACACTGAATATTTTTAATAAGCATAGTGATCGTGTGAAGATGGCAAATTTAGCACAGATTGTGAATGTGTTGCAGTCAGTAATTTTAACAGAAGGCGATAAGATGATTAAGACACCAACATATCATGTATTTGATTTATACAAATACCATCAGGATGCTGATTTAGTGGATAGTAGTATTGAAACACAGACAATTGGTGTAGATGAAGAGTGGAAAGTTCCTAATCTTACAGAATCTGTTTCAATAGATGAAAATGGAGTAATGCATGTGACAGTAACAAATCTTTCTTTAGAAGAAAGCTATGATATTGATGCACTTATTACAGATTGGGATGTAAAAGATGTAAAAGGTGAAATTGTGACAGAAGAGATGCATGCTATGAATACGTTTGAAGAGCCAGAGAATGTCACAGTTAAGAACTTTGATGGAGTTCAGATTACAGAGCGTGGGGTGAAGTTTACAGTTCCTCCATGTAGTGTACTTCATTTAGAATTGAGGTAAGAGAACTATGTCAGATGAACAGAGAATATGCAGAAAATGCCTTTTAAGAGATTTGCCAGAGCAAGAATATTTTCAAAATATGTATCAATATATTGCAAATCTTTCAGAGGATGATAAAGTTTCTGACGAAGAATATGAGTATAGGCTGTCCCAATGTCAAGGATGTGACCATCTTCTAAAGGGGATGTGCCAGCTGTGTGGGTGTTTTGTAGAAATGCGTGCAGCAATTGCTGTACGTCACTGCCCGGGGATTGAGAAAAGATGGTAAGGCTCTAAGAATAATAAAGGATCCTCGTAAGTTCATTTAACCTAAGAGCTTACGAGGATTAATATATATTACGCAACATTATTATAGTCAATTACAGCAAATTCGGTCAGCATTGTCTTTAGTTTTTTGAGAATATCTTCAATTTTTTGTAATGTTACACCATTTAAATATTCTTCACCACATTGCGTACATTTTTTACAAGGGACATTTTTAATAATAATGTAACATCCGTGATATTCTGTCATATATGTTGTAGTATCTAATTTAATATCACCTTTGCACATAAAACACATCATTTTCTATTCTCCTTTCTTGTTTGCAGATCATATTCCCATTGCTGAACATCAGGATAATAAGCTGTTATAATCCAAAGAGTTTCAAGGTTGCTTCCAACAACTACATGGAGATATTGTTTATTTATGGAAAGACCGAGTATCAGACAGCTTGGAAAAGGATAATCATTAGGATATTCTTCAATTATTTTTCCAGTTGATATACATGATAAAATATCAGAGGTAGTAATACCTCGTTGTTCTAATCGTTTAGCAGCATGAAGGGTAATCTCTATATTTTCTAGTTTACATAATGTACGCAAATCATTTATATTCAATTCCAACTATATATCACCTCTCTTTTTTTCAAAATCTAATCTGTAACGTGTATTTATAATATCATAATTATCGAAAATATGTAACTGAATAGAAGATTATTCTGGAGTGGATGTTTTATAAATAATAGGAATACGTATTTCCACATCAGTTCCTTTCTTTAGTTGGCTTTTATAACGAAGACCATAATTTGTTCCGTAAAGAATCTGAAGACGACAATGTGTATTGTATACCGCAATATTGTTACCTGAACCATGATAAGATGAGTGAGCTTCATTAATTAAATTGTTCAGTTTATCAGATTCTATACCAATACCATCATCTGAAATTAATATAACAATATCCTGCTGATCTATCCAACCTGTTAAAACAATAGTTCCAGATTTTTCAGGCTTTTCCATAATTCCATGAATAATAGAATTTTCTATGACTGGCGGAAATGTAAGTTTAGGGATGGGAAATTCTAACAAGGTATCTGGTATATCAACTAGGAATTGTATGCTATCGTGAAAGCGCATATTCTGTAATTGAATATAAATGGAAACATGTTCAATTTCATCAGCAATCGTGGATAAATTTTCTTTTCTACTTAAAGTAAGTTTGTAGAATCTAGAGAGTTTTTGAATCGCTAAAGTTACTTCTGTTGAGCAACTTTAGCATGTATGGTGTGTAATAAAGAATTGCCATTTATTCTTGTTATACTAACGGCATTGCTGGTTAGTACAATTTGCGGAATTATCAATGGTATAATTTTGACAAAATTCACAGAGTTACCTCCTATGATTGTAACATTAGGGACACAGATTATCTTTCGTGGGATAGCAGAAATATCTTTAGGCAGTGGAGGATCTATTTCACTAACTAATACAGAAGGGTTTCGTGTATTATCTGGAAAAATAGGAATTGTGCCATATATTTTTTTTGTAGTTATTATATTTGCTGTTGTATTCGCATTGGTGTTAGGAAGAACAACGCTTGGAAGAAGTATTTATGCCATAGGTCCAATAGAATAGCAGCATACTATTCAGGAATCCCTGTACAAAGAATTCGGCTCCTTGTTTATACTATTACAGGCTTGATGTCTGGTATAGCGGCTTTATTTCTTGTATCTTCCCTTTATGGAGCTAATACAACAACTGGAAATGGCTTTGAAATGGATGCTATTGCAATGGCTGTTTTTGGAGGAATTTCTACAGCAGGAGGAAAAGGTCGTCTAATAGGAGGCATTTTTTCAGCATTTGTTATCATATGCCTTAGAATTGGTTTAGGTCAAATTAATATGAATCCTCAATTAATTCTTGTAATATTAGGAATATTGCTTGTTTTAGCAGTACTAATACCAAATATTATAGGAGATATAAAATATAAAAAGAAGTCTATTTAGATTGTATTGAAAACTATATGAAGAAAAAGGAGATATTAACAATGAAGAAGAATTATATTAGTACCATATTGTGTGTAGCAATTTTATCTTTATCTGTAATAGGTTGTGGAAGTACAACAGAAAAAGAAGGGAAGGAAGATGTAGCAAATTCTGAAAATTCAGGAAAGAAAACATACGCAATTGTCACAAAATCAGCAGGAAATCCATACAATGAAAGAGAAGCAGATGGATTTAAAGAAGTAATTGAAGCGGCTGGAGGAGAGTGTATTATAAAACATCCTGAACAAGCCACAGCAGATGCACAAGTTTCTGTAATACAGTCATTGATTTCACAGGGAGTTGATTCCATTTGTATAGCAGCAAATGATGAAAATACACTTCAAGCATCATTAGAAGAAACAATGAATGCAGGAATCAAAGTATCTTGTTTGGATTCTAAAACAAACGCAGATAGTCGAATGACTTTTGTGAATCAGGCTGGTACTGAGGAAATTGGACAAACATTGATGGATGCCGTTTATGATATTACAGGTGGTGAAGGACAGTGGGCAATTTTATCAGCAACATCTCAAGCTACTAATCAAAATGCATGGATTGATGCAATGAAAGAAGTGATGAAAGATGATAAATATTCTAAGTTAGAATTAGTAGAAGTTGCTTATGGAGATGATGAACCACAGAAATCAACAGACCAAACACAAGCGCTATTATCAAAATATCCAGAGTTAAAGTTAATTTGTGCTCCTACAACAGTAGGAATTAATGCGGCGGCAAAGGTATTACAAGATGAGAAATCAGAAGTTAAGTTAACAGGACTTGGACTTCCTTCAGAAATGGCAGAGTATATAGGGGATGATGATTCACATTCTTGTCCATATATGTATTTATGGAACCCAATAGATGTAGGACGATTAGGTGCATACACATCATTAGCACTTGTAGAAGGAACTATTAGTGGAAATACAGGGGATACCTTTAGTGCTGGAGAAATGGGAGAATATGAAGTAGTCAAAGCAGCAGATGGAGGAACAGAAGTTATATTAGGAGCACCATTCCGATTTGATTCATCCAATATTGATGAATGGAAAGAGATATATTAAATCCATAAACACCAGCACACAATATAAGGGAGAAAATGTATGATAAGAAAAGGGTTTAAAATGAAATTATATCCAGGAATGGAGCAAGAATATGAAAAGCGACATGACCAATTATGGGGAGAGATGAAACAAATGATCCATGAATATGGAGGACATAACTATACCATATTTTTGGATCGAGATACACATGTATTATATGGTTATATAGAAATAGAAGATTTACAAAAATGGGAGGATAGTGCAAACACTGATATAAATAAAAAATGGTGGGAATTTATGTCAGATATCATGGAAACAAATCCAGATAATAGTCCAATATCCTCAGATTTACATCAGGTTTTCCATTTAGATTAAAGAATCTGATTATAAATCCATTTGCATATCTCGAAAATCTTTAGGGGAAATACCATATTCCTTTTTAAAGGCACGATAAAAACTGGAGTAGTCACCGAAACCAAAAGACTGATAGGCTTCGGTGATACTCATTTGTCCTTGAATGGCTTGTTTACAAAGTGCTAAACGTTTTTTGGTAATATACTGGTGGATAGATAAGCCTAAGTTGTCCTTAAAAACATGGGAAATATGGTATTTGCTCATATAAAATTCTTTTGCTAAACAATCTAGAGATAAATTCTCATCTAAATGTTCCTCTATATAAGATAAAATTTTCTGATAAAGAGCAACTTCTTCAATCTTTGAAATCGGATGATTTCGTTTATAGAGTATTCTATTCAAAAATAAAATTAAATCACTTATACAAAGGTTAAGTTGTGTTGAACGTCCAAAATGTGAAGAATGTTCTTCTTCTATAAGCTGAATAATTTTCGATTGAATTGTGTAAAACTGTATCTTCTCATTATGAAAGATAAAGCATTGATTTTCCAATACATAGGTTGGTAAATAGCCGTAGTCACAGGAGTTTGAGAGTAAATAATCATAATAATTCTGACTAATCCAAAGGACAAATCTTCGGTAAGGAACCTTCATATTATGAATAATTGGCCGATGAGGTATATATGGAGGAACTACAAGAACATCACCAAATTTAAGTGAATAAACCTGCCTTGCAATTTCTATACTAATATCACCCTCAAGAAAAAAATAAAATTCATAATAATCATGTGTATGAAGATCTACTTTTGAGAGATTATAATCATCATAGTAATAAATTTCAAAATCTTTGGACAACATATATTGTCTTGTTTGAAATGTAGTTTGGAGATGTTTTTTCATAAAAAGGTTCCTTTCCATATGAATTAAAATAGGTATGTACTATAAGTGTACTATGCAATCACAAGATTTACAATGTATACAACAAGTAAATCAATGGTATGGAGAGGAAAGTTTTTTATAATAGAATTAACATAGTTAGTAGAGAGAAAAAAAGAGAGGTATGAAAAAGTATGGAAATGACACTAAGATGGTATGGATCAAAATTTGATACGGTTACATTAGAGCAAATTCGTCAGATTCCAGGAGTAACAGGAGTGATAACAACGCTTTATGATACAAAGCCTGGTGAGGTATGGAGTAGAGAACGAATTCAGGAAATGAAAAAAGAAGTGGAGAATTTTGGACTTCATATTTCAGGAATTGAAAGTGTGAATGTTCATGATGCCATTAAAACAGGAGCATTAGAACGTGAACAGTATATTGCAAATTATATAGAAACATTAGAAAATTTGGGGAAAGAAGATATCCATTTAGTTTGTTATAACTTTATGCCTGTATTTGATTGGACGAGAACAGAATTGGCTAGAAAGCGTCCCGATGGTTCTACTGTATTGGCATATACACAAGAAGCTGTAGATGCTTTAAATCCAGAGAAAATGTTTGAGTCGATCGCAGGAGATATGAATGGGACTGTGATGCCAGGGTGGGAACCAGAGCGTATGGAAAAAGTAAAAGAATTATTTGAAATGTATAAAGAAATTGATGAGCAAAAGTTGTTTGAGAATTTGAAATATTTCTTAGAAAAAATTATGCCAGTATGTGATGAATATAACATTAATATGGCAATTCATCCAGATGATCCAGCATGGAGTGTATTTGGTTTGCCTCGTATCATTACAAATAAAGAAAATATTTTAAAATTAATGAAACTAGTAGATAATCCACACAATGGAGTTGCATTTTGTTCAGGTTCCTACGGGACAAACTTAGATAATAATCTTCCAGATATGATTCGTTCTCTAAAGGGAAGAATTCATTTTGCACATGTAAGAAATCTAAAGTTTAATTCCCCAACAGATTTTGAGGAAGCAGCACATTTATCCTCAGATGGAACATTTGATATGCATGCAATTATGAGAGCTTTGTTTGATATTGGATTTGACGGGCCGATTCGTCCTGACCATGGGCGAATGATTTGGGGTGAAGTTGGAATGCCTGGATATGGTCTTTATGATAGGGCATTAGGAGCTGCCTACTTAAATGGTCTATGGGAGGCTATTGAAAAGGAGGCGGCAAGAAAATGAAATTAAATACAGTTGGAGTAAAACAGAGAGAACAGTGGGAGGAAGCAGGATATTTTATTCCACAATTTGATAGAGAAATCGTAGCAAAGGCGACAAAGGAAAAACCATTATGGATTCATTTTGGTGGGGGAAATTTATTTCGTGCATTCCAAGCAAATGTTGTACAAAAGCTGTTAAATAACGGTGTCCTAGATAGAGGTTTGATTGTAGCAGAAGGATTTGATTATGAAATTGTGGAAAAGATGAATCGACCTCATGATGATTATACCATTCTAGTTACATTAAAATCAGATGGAAGTGTTGAAAAAACAGTAGTAGGAAGTATTGTGGAATCATTAACAGTAAATCCAGAAAACACACATGACTATAATAGACTAAAAACAATTTTTTCAGCAGATTCCTTGCAAATGGTATCATTTACGATTACAGAGAAAGGATATAGTTTACAAGATGGAGAAGGAAGATTCCTTTCAGATGTGGAATTAGATTTTGAGAATGGGCCATCTTTAGCTAAGAGTTATATGGGAAAAATTGCAGCATTATTGTATTTGCGTTATTTAGCAGGAGAAAAACCTATAGCAATGGTAAGTATGGATAATTGTTCCCATAATGGGGATAAATTATATGAGGCAATTCAAATGTTTGCTGATAAATGGAGTGAAAATGGAAAAGTAGAATCGGGGTTTGTACGTTATATTCAGACAAAAGAAAAAGTATCATTTCCATGGACAATGATAGACAAAATTACGCCACGCCCAGATGCTTCCGTAGAACGTATTTTGAAAGAGGATGGTGTGGAAGATTTAGAGCCGATTATTACCTCAAAAAATACGTACGCAGCTTTGTTTGTTAATGCAGAAGAATGTGAGTATCTTGTAATAGAAGATGATTTTCCAAATGGCAGACCTGCTTTAGAGAAAGGTGGAGTTATGTTTGCCACAAGAGAAATTGTGGATAAGGTAGAAAAGATGAAAGTATGCACCTGTTTAAATCCTTTGCATACAACACTTGCTATATTTGGATGTCTTTTAGGATATCGCAAAATATCTGAAGAGATGAAAGATACCCAGTTAAAAAAATTGGTGGAAAAAATAGGGTATGAAGAGGGGCTTCCTGTTGTTGTAAATCCAGAAGTCATTGATCCAAAGGAGTTTATAGATACAGTAGTAAATATTCGCTTTCCTAATCCATTTATGCCCGATACACCACAGCGTATTGCAACAGATACTTCTCAAAAACTAGCAATACGATTTGGAGAAACAATCAAAGCATATGTAAAGTCTAATGAATTAGATGTGAAGAATTTGAAAATGATTCCTCTCGTATTTGCAGGATGGATACGATATTTAATGGGAATTGATGATTATGGGAAGAAATTTGAATTAAGTGCAGATCCATTGCTTGAAATCTTACGACCATATGTTTCCCAGTTGACTATTGGAGAAACACAACATGTAAAGGAAAAAATACAGCCAATACTAAATATGACACAAATATTTGGAGTAGATTTGGAAGAGATTGGTCTTGCAGATACTGTTTGTATGCATTTGGAGGAAATGTTAAAAGAGGTAGGAGCTGTTCGAGAAACATTAAAAAAATATGTGTAGGAGGGGAGAATATGAAGCCATTTATGGATAAGGATTTTCTTCTGGAAACAGAAACTGCAAAGTTGCTTTACCACAAGTATGCAGAAAAAATGCCAATATTGGACTATCACTGTCACATTAATCCGCAAGAGATTGCAGAGGATAAGAAATTTGAAAATATTACCCAAGTGTGGCTTGGAGGAGATCATTATAAGTGGCGTTTGATGCGTTCCAATGGAATCAAAGAGTGCTATATTACTGGAGATGCTTCAGACTATGAAAAATTTCAAAAGTGGGCAGAAACTCTTCAGAGAGCAATTGGAAACCCATTGTATCATTGGAGTCATTTGGAACTTCAAAGATATTTTGGATATTATGGCGTTTTGAATGGAGAAACTGCAGAAGAAGTATGGAATTTTTGCAATGCAAAGTTAAGAGAATCCAACATGAGTGCTAGAAGTTTTATTTGTAAATCAAACGTGACATTACTATGTACAACAGATGATCCAGTGGATGATTTAAAATGGCATAAAATACTCCGAGAAGATGAAAGTTTCAAGGTGCAGGTTCTTCCAGCATGGCGTCCAGATTTAGTAA
Source organism: Candidatus Ruminococcus intestinipullorum (assembly GCA_018883985.1). GTDB lineage: Bacteria > Bacillota > Clostridia > Lachnospirales > Lachnospiraceae > Mediterraneibacter > Mediterraneibacter intestinipullorum_A. Next base: position 33,082 of record JAHLFA010000053.1, read on the forward strand.
TTAAAATTGAAAAATCAGGATTTGCACAGTATGTAAAAAAGTTAGGAGATGCAGCAGAGATAGAAATAAAAACATTTACAGATTTGAAAAAAGCACTTGTAAAACGGATGGAATTTTTTCATGAAATGGGATGTCTTGTATCGGATCATGGATTGGATTATGTCATGTATGCTCCAGTATCTGAGGATGATATTGAAACAATTTTTGAAAAGGCAATTTTAGGACAATCTATTAGTAAGAAAGAGGAAAAACAGTACAAGACTGTAATGATGGTATTTTTAGGAAGGCAATATTGTCGTCTTGGATGGGCAATGCAGCTTCATTATGGAGTAAAACGTGATAATGATGTGAAACGTTTTCTTAAATTAGGTGCAGATACGGGATTTGACTGTATCAATACGTATGCTCCATCTACAGAATTAGTTGATTTTTTGAATGCATTAAGTGAAACAGATGAGTTGCCAAAGACAGTTATTTATAGCCTGAATCCAAATGATAATGCAGCAATAGGATCCATTATAGGATGTTTTCAAGATTCCAGTATTGCAGGGAAAATTCAACAAGGAAGTGCATGGTGGTTCAATGATCATAAAAAAGGGATGATAGAGCAAATGACATCTCTAGCCAATCTTGGACTATTAAGTAATTTTATAGGTATGCTGACAGATTCTAGAAGTTTTCTTTCTTATACAAGACATGAATATTTTAGAAGGATTTTATGCAATTTACTTGGAAATTGGGTTGAGAACGGTGAATATCCAGCAGATGAAAAAGTTTTGGGGCGTATAGTAGAAGATATTGTATATAAAAATGCAGTGCGATACTTTAATTTTTCATTAGAAATAAATTTATGATTGTGGGAGGGAAAATATGGATGAGATTTTAAAGAGAATAGGGAAGATTGGAATTGTTCCTGTTGTTGTTTTACAAGATGCAAAGGATGCGAAACCCTTGGCAAATGCTTTGTGTGAGGGAGGATTACCATGTGCAGAAGTTACATTTCGTACAGCTGCTGCACAAGAGTCTATTCGCATTATGACAGAGGAATTTCCACATATGTTGGTTGGTGCAGGGACGGTTTTGACCACAGAGCAGGTAGATAGGGCGGTGAATGCGGGGGCAAAGTTTATCGTAAGTCCAGGACTAAATCCAAAGGTAGTTCGCTATTGTATAGAAAGAGGAATCCCAGTAACACCAGGTACCTCCAATCCAAGCGATGTGGAACAGGCAATGGAATTAGGATTAGAAGTAGTGAAGTTCTTTCCAGCAGAGGCATCAGGTGGGATTTTGATGATACAGTCCATGGCAGCACCTTATACAAAAATGAAATTTATGCCAACAGGAGGAATACAGATATCCAATATGAATAGCTATCTTACGTTTCCAAAAGTTTTAGCGTGTGGAGGCAGTTGGATGGTAAAAAATGAATTGATTGAGGCAGGCAAATTCGATACAATCAAAAAATTGACAAAAGAAGCAGTCATGAAGATGTTAGGTTTTCAATTATTCGATTCCTTTTTTATAGAAGGATTGAAACATTCAGATTTAAATGAAAAAGGGGATATTGTTGTTGGAACAAATTACGTAGAGCGTGCAGTATATTATTTGGAATCTCGTGGGGTCAAGTTTGATATGGAGAGCGCAAAGTACGAAGGAGAAACAATGACAGGGATATACTTAAAGGATAAAATTGCAGGATTTAGCGTATACTTGATGCAAAATAAATAAGCAATTGGGATACGATTTGGGAGGAAAAGCGCAATGAGTGAAAAGGTTGTAACATTTGGGGAAATTATGCTTCGGTTGGCACCAGAAGGAAATTATCGTTTTGTACAGGCAGAAAAGTTTGGAGTCACATACGGTGGTGGAGAAGCAAACGTGGCTGTTTCTTTGGCAAATTATGGATTTGATGTTTCATTTGTAACAAAGTTGCCAAAGCATGAAATAGGACAGGCAGCAGTGAATTCTTTAAGAAAATATGGAGTAGATACGTCGAAAATTGTTCGTGGTGGTGAGCGAGTAGGGATTTATTTTTTAGAAAAAGGAGCTTCTCAACGTCCTTCAAAAGTAATTTATGATAGAGCTGGTTCCTCCATCTCTACTGCAACATTCGAAGATTTTCATTGGGAAGAGATTTTTGAGGGTGCAAAGTGGTTTCATTTTACTGGTATTACTCCCGCATTAAATGAAAATGTGTCAGCTATTTGTTTGGAGGCATGTAGAGTAGCAAAACAAATGAATGTTAAAATTTCCTGTGACTTAAATTATCGAAACAAACTATGGAGCAAAGAAAAGGCAAGAGAAGTTATGAGGGAACTTTGCAATTATGTGGATATTTGTATTGCAAATGAAGAAGATGCAGCAGATGTATTTGGAATTTATGCAGAAAATACAGATGTAACAACAGGAACGGTAAATCAGCAAGGATATAAAGCAGTAGCAAAACAACTTGCAGACGCTTTTGGGTTTGAGAAAGTAGCAATTACATTACGGGAATCTATTTCAGCAAATGATAATCATTGGTCGGCCATGTTGTTTGATGGGGAAGAATATTATTTTAGCAAAAAATATAAAATGCACATTGTAGATCGTGTAGGTGGTGGAGATAGTTTTTGTGGTGGTTTTATTGCAGCTATATTAAATCAATATGATTCTCAGTCAGCTATTGATTTTGCAGTGGCAGCTTCTTGTTTAAAACATTCCATTGAAGGGGATTTCAATATGGTATCTATGGAGGAAATTACAAAGTTAGCAGCAGGAGATGGATCGGGACGTGTTCAGAGATAATATTGTCATTCTTTTAAATATTTTTTTGGAGTACGCCCCTTATATTTCTTAAATGTTTTTATGAAATAACTTAGGTCATTAAATCCAGAGTTAAATGCAATCTCAGTAATGGATAATTCTGTTGTCATAAGTTGGTAGCAAGCACGTTCAATTCGGTAATAATTTAGGTAATCAATTGGAGTACGGTGTGTCATTTCATGAAAGAAACGACAAAAATATTTAGGTGACATATTTACACTTTGTGCAATCTCTTCTAATGTAAGTTGAGAATGGTAGGAGGATTCCATAAATTCCAAAGCTTGTTTTAGTTGAAGAATTCTTCTGTGATTTCTTGGTTCTTGAGAGGGAGAGGGATTGAAATAGTTTTTTGCGAATATTGTTCCAAAAAGCTGATATAAGGTTCCCATTATAATCAGTTGATACCCATTATGTCGAGTAGCGGCAGCATCAAATAGAGCTAATGCAATGCGATGAATATCTGTATCAGTTCCTGAGTAACATTTTTGGATTTGTACTTTATGGTCAATGATGCTTCGTATCAATTGATTACAGGAATCATTTTTATGCAAGAGCATATTCATATCAAAGACAATGCAGTCATATGTACAGTTTTTTGGAATTCCTGAGTGGATAGAACCAGCGGGTACAAAGAGAATATCGTTTTTTTGAGCAAAAAAATCTTCCTCATCAATGGTTAAGGTAAAGTTCCCTTCTACAATGCGAATGAGTTCAAATTCCACATGCCAGTGAAAAGACATAACATATTGAGGATGTGAGGGGGTTACATGATGATATTCCAGTGGAAAGTCAATAGTTCCTCGTTGTCTGTTTTCTCTATAATTTATATATTGCATAGTTCCTCCAGGTGAATATTATTATATTTTTTACCATTATAGCACAAGTAAATTTATAGATACAATGATAGAATGAGGTGGAAAATATAGAGATATCACTTCTAACATATTTGTGAAGGGAGGGGACGTTTTGGATACAAAGAAGAAACAAGTCCTTGCATTTGATTTTGGTGGAGGAAGTGGAAGAGCAATCTTAGGAGCTTTGCAAAATGACAAAATTCAAATAGAAGAAGTTTATCGTTTTTCCAATGACCCAGTGATGCTAAATGGGACGATGTATTGGGATACATTACGCCATTTTTTTGAAATAAAACAAGGCATTTTAAAAGCGAAACAACAAGGTGGATTTCAAAGTATCGGAATTGATACATGGGGAGTTGATTTTGGACTTCTAGATGAACATGGCAATTTGGTGGAAAGTGCAATTCATTATAGAGATGACCGAACAGTTGGAATGCAGGAAAAGGTATTTCAAAGGGTTTCAAAGGAAGAGTTATATCAAATTACAGGAAATCAATTTGAAAATTTTAATACAATTTTCCAATTATATTCCTTACTAGAGCAAAGACCATGGATTTTAGAGAGAGCAGATACACTTTTATTAATGCCAGATTTATTTAATTATTTCCTAACTGGGGAAAAGAGAGCAGAATATACCATGGCTTCTACTACACAGCTACTAGATGCGAAACAGAAGATGTGGTCAAACGAGATATTAGAAGCATTGCATATTCCTAAAAAGCTCTTACCAAAGATTATACCAAGTGGTACAGTTGTAGGAGAATTAAAAGAAGATATTTGTACGGAATTAGGAGTTGAGCCAGCAAAAGTCATAGCAATTGCAGGACATGATACACAAAGTGCTGTTGTAGCTGTACCAACACAAGAGGAAGAGTTTTTGTTCATTAGTTGTGGGACATGGAGTTTGTTTGGAACGGAACTAGAAAAGCCTCTAATTGGAGAGCAATCATTTCAGTGTAATATCAGTAATGAAGGTGGATATGGGAATACTACCACATTACTAAAGAATATTATTGGTTTGTGGCTTGCACAGGAAAGTCGCAGACAGTGGATAAAAGAAGGGCAAGAGTATACCTTTGGTGAGTTGGAGGAAATGGCACAACAAGCAGAGCCATTCCAAAGCTTTATTGATCCAGATGCCCCAGAGTTTGTATCGGCAGGGAATATCCCAGAACGCATTCGTGAGTTTTGTAGAAGAACAAATCAGAAAGTACCAAACACAGTTGGGGAAGTTATGTGCTGTATCAATCAAAGCTTGGCATTAAAATATCGTTTTGCACTGGAGCAAATTGAGAAGTGTACAGGAAGAACATATGCCTGCATTCATATGATAGGCGGAGGTATTCAGAGTAAACTTCTTTGCCAAATGACAGCACAAGCCAGTGGAAGAAAGGTAATTGCAGGTCCTATTGAGGCAACAGCTTTAGGGAATATAGCTGTGCAATTGATGGCACTAGGAGAGATTGCAAATATCAAAGAGGCAAGACGTATTATTGCGAATTCGCAGCAAACATTGGAATATATTCCTAAAAATCGTGAACAATGGGATGCTGCTTATGAAAGATTTCAAACATTTATACAAGAGTAGAGGAGGATTTAAAAATGGCAAAATCAAGATTAATTGGAGATTATCCAGTAATTGGAATTCGACCAACGATTGATGGAAGAAGAGGTGCATTAAAGGTACGTGAATCTTTAGAGGAGCAGACAATGAATATGGCAAAGTCTGCCGCTAAATTATTTGAAGAAAATTTAAAATACAGCAATGGAGAACCAGTAAAGGTTGTCATTGCAGATACAACAATTGGACGTGTTGCTGAGGCAGCAGCATGTGCTGATAAGTTTAAAAAAGAAGGCGTTGATATTACATTGACTGTAACTCCTTGCTGGTGCTACGGAGCAGAAACAATGGATATGGATCCAATGACAATTAAAGCTGTATGGGGATTCAATGGTACAGAAAGACCAGGAGCTGTTTATCTTGCCTCTGTATTGGCAACACATGCTCAAAAAGGACTTCCTGCATTTGGAATTTATGGACATGATGTGCAAGAAGCAAACGATACTTCAATTCCAGAAGACGTGAAAGAGAAGTTGTTGCGATTTGGTCGTGCCTCAGTAGCAGCTGCAACAATGAGAGGCAAATCTTATTTGCAAATTGGTTCTATTTGTATGGGGATTGGTGGTTCTATCATAGACCCAGCATTTATTGAAGAATATTTAGGAATGCGTGTGGAATCTGTAGATGAGGTAGAGATTATTCGCCGTATGACAGAAAATATTTATGATGAAGAAGAATATCAAAAGGCTCTTGCATGGACAAAAGCACATTGCAAAGAAGGTTTTGATAAGAACCCAGAAGAGTTACAGAAAACAAGAGAAGAGAAGGATGCTGACTGGGAATTTATCGTAAAAATGATGTGCATTATTAAGGATTTAATGAATGGAAATCAGAATTTACCAGAAGGGTGTGAGGAAGAAAAAGTTGGCCATAATGCATTGGCAGCAGGGTTCCAAGGACAAAGACAATGGACAGACTTTTATCCAAACTGCGACTTCCCAGAAGCGATGTTGAATACTTCTTTTGACTGGAACGGAGTACGTGAACCTTATATATTAGCAACAGAAAACGATGTTCTCAATGGATTGGGAATGTTATTTAATAAATTACTTACAAATCGTGCACAGATTTTTGCTGATGTTCGTACATACTGGAGTCCAGAGGCTGTAAAGAGTGCAGCAAATGGATATGAATTAGAGGGAAAAGCAAAAGAAGCAGGTGGATTTATTCATTTGATTAACTCTGGAGCAGCTTGTTTAGATGCCAATGGTCAGGCAAAGGATGCCAATGGAAATGGTTGTATGAAGCCATGGTATGAAGTAACAGAGGAAGATCAAAAAGCAATTTTAGATGCTACAACATGGAATTATGCAGATGTAGGATACTTCAGAGGAGGTGGATATTCTTCTAGATTCGTGACAGAAGCAGAGATGCCTGTGACAATGATTCGCTTGAATCTAGTGAAGAATTTAGGACCAATGCTTCAGATTGCTGAAGGATGGACAGTGAAACTTCCAGATGAAGTAACAGATGTATTGTGGAAACGTACAGACTACACATGGCCATGTACTTGGTTTGCACCAAGAGTAACAGGAGAAGGTGCATTTAAGTCTGCATACGATGTAATGAATAATTGGGGAGCAAATCATGGAGCAATCAGCTATGGGCATATTGGTGCAGATTTAATTACACTATGCTCAATATTGAGAATTCCAGTAGCTATGCATAATGTACCTGAAGAGAAGATATTTAGACCATCTGTTTGGAATGCATTTGGACAGGATAAAGAAGGACAGGACTTCAGAGCATGTCAGGCATATGGACCTATGTATAAAACAATCAAATAAGATATCAGATAAAGAAAAGGGGAATCAATTATGGCAAATATTTTAATTAGTCCTAATAAGTATGTACAAGGTGCAGGTGAACTTGGAAAACTGGGAACATATGCAGCGAATTATGGAAAAAAAGCACTGATTCTAATTACAGAATCTGGATATAAACGATGTGGTCAGATAGTAGAACAAGGGTTTTTGGATGGAAACGTAGAGAAAATATACGAGTATTTTCATGGAGAATGTAGCAAGAAAGAAATTCAAAGACTTCAGGAAATTGTAGAAAAAGAATCATGCGATATGGTAATAGGTATCGGTGGTGGAAAGATACTTGATACAGCAAAAGCAGTAGCATATTATGCTTCGATTCCAGTATTGATTTGTCCTACAATTGCATCAACAGATGCACCATGTAGTGCATTATCCGTAATTTATACAGAAGAGGGTGTATTTGAAGAATACCTTTTCCTACCAGCAAATCCAAATCTAGTATTGATGGATACAGAATTGATTGCGAAATCACCAGTACGTTTGACAATAGCTGGAATGGGAGATGCATTGGCTACATATTTTGAAGCTAGAGCATGTCAGGTAAGCAATGCTACAAGCTGTGCAGGAGGAAGTGTTACTTTAGCATCTATGGCATTGGCAAAACTTTGTTTTGATACGTTGATGGAAGAGGGAGTAAAGGCAAAATTAGCTCTAGAAGTAGGAGCATGTACGCCTGCTGTTGAGAAAATTATCGAAGCAAATACATTGTTAAGTGGTATTGGATTTGAAAGTGCTGGATTGGCAGGAGCACATGCGATTCATAATGGCTTGACTGTGTTGGAGGAATGTCATTCTATGTATCATGGCGAAAAGGTAGCATTTGGTACTATTACACAGTTAGTTCTAGAGAATATTCCTGCTGAGGAATTAGAGGATATTATTGCTTGGTGTATTGAGTTGGGATTGCCAGTTACTTTCAAAGAACTTGGGATAAAAGAGGTAACAGATGAAAAGTTAATGGCAGTTGCACAAGCTGCATGTGCAGAAGGTGATACGCTTCATAATATGCCATTTGAGGTTACACCACAGAAAGTATGTGCGGCATTGAAAGTAGCAGATGCTTATGGTAGATACCTTTTAGAAGAAAAATAAAGAGCAGTAGCATTTTTTCTTAGAAGAAGCATAAATTAAAAAAAAACAAGAATAGGGGAAGAGGGATTTTGGAAAAAATGGCAGTAGAAATGAAAGGGAAGCAAGTTCAAGTTTATTTGGAATTTGGACTTGCAATCCTACTGATTATTTTGTTAGTAGGATTAGCTGCCAAAGAAAAAAAGATTAGAGAACAAAAGACACAACAATCGGTGCAGGAGCAAAAAGAAAGTCATGAGGTTGCCGAAAATGAGGAAGAAACACATCCGTCACAGCCAGTGGAAGAAGTAATTGCAGATGGACAATATCCAATCATGGGTGAAAGCATAGTGACAGCAAATCAAATGGCAGAATATTTCCTTTCTATGGGGCAGCCCTATCCTGCACAGGAATTAGCAAAAGGTGGAGCAAGTGACTTGGAAACTTTTTGTGAGATTTACTGTGAAGAAGCGAGTGCAGAAGGGGTACGTCCAGAAGTTGCTTTTGTACAAACTATGAAAGAAACAGGATTTCTTCAATTTGGAGGCGATGTATCAATTGAACAATTTAACTTTGCAGGATTAGGGACTACCGGGGGAGGTGTCCCAGGAAATTCTTATCCAGATGTCCGAACAGGCGTGCGAGCGCAAATACAACATCTAAAAGCATATGCAACGGAAGATACGTTGCAAGGTGCATGTGTAGATGAGAGATATGAATATGTAAAAAAAGGGTCAGCACCTTATGTAGAATGGTTAGGGCAGCAAGAAAATCCTTTAGGCGTTGGTTGGGCAACAGCAGAAGATTATGGATATTCTATTGTGGAGATGATTAAAAAATTAAAACAGATAGGATAAGAGTTGTGGAAATTTTGTGAATAATATGAAGATTTTTTAAATTCCTTGACAAAATGAAATCAGACAGATATCATTGTTTGTAGTCAATACAGATAATAAGTTTTTATAAAGGTTATGAGGAAGAGGAGTACACATTTACTATTGACAGAGAGAACTACTCTAAGGCTGGAAGGTAGTTTCAATAAAGGGCTGTGGAAGGTAGCTTCTGAACTGGATATCTGAACGAGATGAGTAAGATTTCCCGTTGTTGTTCACGTTATAGAACAAAAAGAGAGGTATACAGGCATTTCGTGCCTTGTATATAATTAAGGTGGTACCGCGAGATATTCGCCCTTTACATAATGTGTAAAGGGCGTTTTACTTTATAAGGAGGAAATTATGAATAAGGAATTAGCAAAAACGTATAATCCAAAAGAAATTGAAGAAAAGTTATATGAAAGATGGTGTGAAAATAAGTATTTTCATGCAGAAGTGGATCGCAGTAGAAAACCATTTACTACTGTAATGCCACCACCAAATATTACTGGAAAATTGCATATGGGACATGCTCTAGACAATACACTTCAGGATATTTTAATTCGTTATAAAAGAATGCAAGGGTACAATGCATTGTGGATTCCAGGGACTGATCATGCTGCAATCTCTACAGAAGTAAAAGTAACAAATCAGTTGAAAGAAGAAGGAATTGATAAGAAAGAATTAGGAAGAGAAGGCTTTTTAGAGCGTACTTGGCAGTGGAAGGAAGAATATGCTGGAACAATAGAGAACCAACTAAAGAAACTTGGAATTTCTTGTGATTGGGATAGAGAACGCTTTACTATGGACGAAGGGTGTTCAAAGGCAGTAGAGGAAGTGTTTATCAAGTTATATGAGAAGGGATATATTTACAAAGGTTCTCGAATTATTAACTGGTGTCCAACATGTAAAACATCACTTTCTGATGCAGAGGTTGAACATGAGGAAAGAGATGGTAATTTCTGGCACATCAAATATCCAATTTTAGGAACAGATAGATTTTTGGAGATTGCAACAACACGTCCTGAAACATTATTGGGAGATACTGCAATTGCAGTGCATCCAGAAGATGACAGATATCAGGATATTATTGGGAAAAAAGTTCTTCTTCCATTAGTGAATAGAGAAATTCCTGTTGTAGCAGATTATTATGTAGACAAGGAATTTGGGACAGGAGCAGTAAAGATAACACCAGCACACGACCCAAATGATTTTGAAGTTGGGAAAAGACATAATCTAGAAGAAATTAATGTAATGAATGATGATGCTACAATTAATGAAAAGGGTGGAAAATACGCTGGTATGGACCGATATGAAGCAAGAAAAGCAATTGTAGAGGATTTGAAAGAACAAGGATATCTTGTAAAGGTAGAGCCACATTCTCATAATGTTGGAACTCATGATAGATGTGGTACAACCGTAGAGCCTTTAATCAAACAACAGTGGTTTGTAAAAATGGAAGAATTAGCAAAACCTGCAATCGAGGCTTTAAAAACAGGAGAGTTAAAATTTGTTCCAGAGCGTTTTGATAAAATTTATTTACACTGGTTAGAGAATATTAAAGATTGGTGTATTTCTAGACAGATATGGTGGGGACATCGTATTCCAGCATACTATTGTGATGCATGTCAGCAGTTTGTAGTAGCAAGAGAGATGCCAGATGTATGTCCACATTGTGGAGGAACACACTTTACACAGGATGAAGATACTTTAGATACATGGTTTAGCTCTGCACTTTGGCCTTTTTCTACATTAGGATGGCCAGAAAAAACAGAAGATTTAGATTACTTCTATCCAACAGATGTTCTTGTAACAGGTTATGATATTATTTTCTTCTGGGTAATTCGTATGGTATTTTCAGGCTATGAACATACAGGAAAATCGCCATTCCACACAGTATTGATTCATGGATTGGTAAGAGATTCCCAAGGCCGTAAGATGAGTAAGTCTTTAGGAAATGGAATTGATCCATTGGAGATTATAGATCAATACGGAGCTGATGCACTAAGAATGACATTAGTAACGGGAAATGCACCAGGAAATGATATGCGTTTCTACAATGAAAGAGTAGAAGCCAGCCGTAATTTTGCCAATAAGGTATGGAATGCATCTAGATTTATTATGATGAATATGGCTGAAAATGTTACAGAGAAACCAGATGAAGCACTGTTTAATCCAGCTGATAAATGGATTTTATCAAAAATTAATCAATTGACAAAAGATGTAACAGAAAATATGGATAAATTTGAACTAGGAATTGCTGTTCAAAAAGTATATGACTTTATCTGGGATGAATTTTGTGATTGGTATGTGGAAACTGCAAAATATAGAATTTATCATGCAGAAGAAGACAGAGCATCTGCAAATTGTGTACTTTGGGTATTAAAGACAGTATTAAAGGATGCATTAAAACTTCTTCATCCATTTATGCCATTTATTACAGAAGAAATTTACAGCGTATTAGTACCTGAAGAAGAATCTTTGATGATATCAGCATGGCCAGTATATAAAGAAGAATGGAACTTCGCAAAAGATGAAGTGATTATGGAACGTGTGAAAGATATTACAAGAGGTATTCGTAATATGCGTGCAGAAATGAATGTTCCGAATAATAGAAAAACAAAAGTATATATTGTATGTGAGGATGTAGAAATTTCAGAAGGAATCAAAGGCGTAGAGGAATCTGTGAAACCATTGATGATGGCATCTGAAATTTTAATTCAGCCTACAAAAGAGAACATAGCAGATAATGCAGTTTCTATTGTTGTACCAGATGCAGTTGTGTACTTACCATTGGAGGATTTAGTTGATTTTGAGCAAGAATTAGCTAGACTTCAAAAAGAAGAGGAAAAGTTAAATAAAGAAATTTCTAGAGCAAAAGGTATGCTTTCAAATGAGCGTTTCATAAGTAAAGCACCAGAAGCAAAGGTACAAGAGGAGCGTGCAAAACTAGAAAAGTATACACAGATGTTAGAGCAGGTACAGGAGAGAATGGCAGGCCTGAAGAAATAGTATGTGAGGATATTCATGAAAGAAAGTCAAAAAATACAGAATGTAAAAGAATATTTAAAGGCTAGGAGAGAGCGACGTCGTGAAATTTTAGAACGACGTCGCAATGGAAGATTTGCAAAAAAACTTCAGCCAATATATCACGTAATGAATCAGTTTTCATTAATTTTTCATTACCTTTTGGCATGTGTATTAAATTTTACAATTGAAGTTATATCACGGCATTCTTTTTTAAGAGCTTGGGAATATATGGTTCAGACACCAAAAGTGTTTTTGTTCAATTCCTGTTTGATTTTTGCAACATTTTCCATAGTATATCTTGTTCGAAGAAGAGTGTTTACTCGAATTCTTTTAAGTGTATTTTGGATTGCACTTGGAATCTGTAATGGATATATGCTGATGAAACGAGTTACACCCTTTAATGCACAGGATTTAAAAGCATGGTCAGAGGGGCTTGCAGTTTCTAAAAATTATTTTTCAGGATTAGAATTTGTATTATTAGGAATTGGGATTGTAGCAGTCATTATTTGGATTATTTCCATGTGGAGAAGAGGTGGTCAATTTACAGGGAAAATGCATCGAATATTGGCACTTGTTATGATAGTAGCATCTTTTGGAGCTTGTGCGGTATTAACAGATATAGCGATTGATAAACGTGTTATTTCAAATTACTTTGGAAATATTGCATTTGCATACCAAGATTATGGATTTCCGTATTGTTTTTCTTCTAGTTTATTCAATACAGGAATTTCTGAGCCAGCAGGATATAGTAAAGAAGCGATAGACACCATCACAAATGAAGGTAGTATGACTGAGAGTACTACAGGTTTAAAAGATGGGGAGATGCCAAACATTGTTGTAGTACAATTGGAATCATTTTTTGATCCAACAGAGGTTGAATGGTTACAGTTTTCAGAGGATCCAATACCAAATCTTAGAAAGCTATTTAAGGAATATTCCAGTGGATATTTTAAAGCACCTTCTGTAGGAGCGGGTACTGCAAACACAGAATTTGAAGTTCTTACAGGGATGAGTATGCGATTCTTTGGACCTGGTGAATATCCATATAAAACATATGTTAAGACAAAGCCTATAGAAAGTGCCGCTTCTGCATTAACAGCATTAGGGTATGGGGCAGAAGCATTGCATAATAATGGAGGAAATTTCTATAGTCGTGCACAAGTATTTAATCATATGGGATTTGATCATTATACAAGTAAAGAATTTATGAATATTCTTCAAACAACCCCAAATGGCTGGGCAACGGATGACGTATTACTTTCAAATATTGAGGAGTCTATGAATACAACAGAAGGTCAAGATTTTGTCTTTACAATCAGTGTTCAAGGGCATGGAGAGTATCCAACAGAAAAGGTAATTGAGAACCCTAAAATTGTAGTAACAGGTCCAGAGGATGAAGGAAAGAAAAATGCATGGGAATATTATGTAAATATGGTTCATGAAATGGACAAATTTGCTGGAGATTTAGTAAAGCAGTTAGAAGAGCGAGGAGAACCAACAGTTTTAGTTTTCTATGGGGATCACCTTCCAACCATGGGATTAGAAGCCAAAGACTTAAAAAGTCGATATTTATATAATACCAATTATGTGATTTGGGATAATATTGGATTAAAGCAAGAGGATAAAAACTTATCTGCATATCAAATTATGGCAGAGGTGTTTGAACGATTGGATATTCATTCTGGAACGATCTTTAATTACCATCAAGAAAGAAGACAGACGAAAAATTATCTATCCGATTTGGAAATGTTGCAATATGATATTCTTTACGGAGAACAGTATGCATATAGCAAAATAGGAAGTCCAATTCCAGAGGCTCATATGGCAATGGGGGTTAAGGATGTCACATTGAGCAATATCGTTACACAGTCCGATGGAAGCTATAGCCTATATGGCGAGAATTTTACAAAACAAAGTAAAGTGTATGTAAATGGAGAACAGACGCAAGGTTCATTCTTGAATAATACAAGGATTGATTTAAAATCAATAGAATTGAAAGATGGAGATATAATTCAAGTTAATCAAGTAGGATCAAGCAGTACTATTTTCCGAGAATCAAAAAGCTATGAGTATCAGGATGGTACATTAAAGGAGCTTCCTGATAGTGAAGATAAAGTAGAAGTGGGAAGAAATGCATTTGTAAAGAAAGATAGGAAAGATGAAGAGTAAATCGTATCAAGAGGCACAGGAATATATACTAAACATCCCTAAATTTACGAAAAAAAATAGTTTAGACCATACAAGAAAATTTTTATCATATCTTGGAAATCCACAAGAGAACTTTCGTGTAATTCATGTGGCAGGCACAAATGGAAAAGGTTCTGTATGTAAATATTTAGAAGCAATGCTTTTAGCTGAGGGGGAAACATGTGGAATGTTTGTTTCCCCTCATTTAATTTCTATGAATGAAAGAATTTTAATCAATGGTCAAATGATTTCAAAAGAATATTTCGCTGCTCTTTTTGAAAAGGTATTAGAGGCGGTTGAGAAGATGAAATTGGATGGATTGTCACATCCTACATTTTTTGAATTTTTATTTGGAATGGCTATGTTAGGATTTTTTGAATCAGGGATAGAGATTGTAGTTTTGGAAACTGGATTAGGCGGAAGATTAGATGCTACAAATGTAATTGCAAATCCGTTAGCCTGTATTATCACTTCCATTGGAAAAGATCATGTGGAATTTTTAGGGAATACTTTAGGCGAAATTGCAAAAGAAAAAGCAGGGATTATAAAAAAAGAAGTCCCTGTTATTTACGCAGATACGCAAGAAGAATCGAGCAAGGTAATAGAGAAAAAAGCACAAGAGTTAGGCTGTCGTTGTAAAAAAATAGGGAAAGATGCGTACGAAATTCTTCAAATTCAGGATAAATATATTGCATTTTCATGCACAAATGCGTATTATGAAAATGTCACATGGAGATTGCATAATACAGGAGTATATCAGCCAGAAAATGCGATGCTTGCAATGGAGGCTATGAAAGAAATTTTTGGAAAATATGGACATCCTCATCTTTGGAAAAAAGCCTTAGAAGATGTGATATGGGAAGGTAGGATGGAAGAAGTTTTACCAAATTTTTATGTAGATGGTGCACATAATTTGAGTGCAATAGAAGGTTTTGTGCAAAGTGTATCCAACAATAAAAATAATAAAATTTTACTTTTTTCTGTAGTTGGTGATAAAAATTATAGAGAAATGATACAGGTACTTTGCCAGAAATTAGAAGTAGATTTTTATTTGATTACAGAAATAGAAGATGCTCGTGCAGCACAGGTAGATGAATTAAAGAAGATATTTGAGGAATATACAGATAAACCAGTCTTAATTAGACGTTCTTTAAAAGAGGCATTACTGTATCTACAAATACAGCAAGGAGAAAGAACGGTCTATTGTGTAGGGTCTTTGTATTTGACGGGGATGATAAAAGCGATAATTCGGGAGGATTTGTTATGTTAGATTACGAAAAAGAACTGAAAAAGTTTAAGCCCAGTTTGGAGGTAGAGGATATAGAAGATGCTGTGTATCAAGAGGATTTATCAGATATGAAAGATCTTTTAAAACAGGTAATGGAGCAAACAAAATAAAAGGATAATGGTGAGGAGTAGATGAACTATACGAAAAAAATCCTGCGCCAGTCAAATTACTGGTATAATGATGGGCTAAGAAAGGCACAGATTAGAGATATGTCAGGTGCGATTCTTTCCCTTCGGAAAAGTTTGCAATATAATCGGGCAAATATTGATGCAAGAAACCTTTTGGGACTTGTATATTATGGTCGGGGAGAAGTAGCAGAAGGACTTGTCGAGTGGATTATTAGCAAAAACCTTAAACCAAAGGATAACATTGCAAATTATTTTATAGATGAGGTACAGAAGTCAGCAAATCAATTAGAAGTGATTAACCAAGCGGTCAAAAAATATAATCAGTGCTTGAACTATTGTAATCAGCAAGGTGAAGATTTAGCAATTATACAGCTACAGAAGGTGATTTCACGACACCCTACATTTTTAAAGGCGTATCAATTACTAGCGTTACTATATTTACATACAGAGCAGTATGCAAAGGCAAGACAAGTATTGCGTACTGCAAAAAAACTAGATACGACCAATGAAATGACTCTTCGATATATTCATGAGTTGACAAAACAGCAAGGGAAGAAATCGAAACCCAAGTCAAAAGGAGACAGTGTTGAATATAGTTTGGGAAATGAAACAATTATTCAACCAGCACATTCCCGTATGAGGGAGATTACAAGTAAGATTGCTGTAACGAATGTTTTAGCAGGAGTGTTGATAGGAGCTGCAGTTGTATGGTTTTTGATTATTCCAGCTGTGGAGGAGTCAAAGTCTAATACAACAAACAAACAGATTGTAGAATACAGTACAAGGATTCATGCATTAGAAGCACAGGTAAGTGCACAGACGAAGACTTTAG
This sequence comes from Candidatus Ruminococcus intestinipullorum, assembly GCA_018883985.1. Taxonomy (GTDB): domain Bacteria; phylum Bacillota; class Clostridia; order Lachnospirales; family Lachnospiraceae; genus Mediterraneibacter; species Mediterraneibacter intestinipullorum_A. The sequence goes on from JAHLFA010000053.1 coordinate 49,596, forward strand.
ATGATTATAGAGCAGCAGAGTTAGATAAGGAAGCGGCACAGAAGAATGCAGCAAGTACTGCAGATAGTTATGAAAGTTTAATGACTGCATCAGAACAATATAGTTCAGGAAGTTATAGTGAAGACACCGTTGCAGATACATTATTAAATGTAAACCCTAATGTTCTTGGACAAGGGGGGCAAACATTATATACAGAGATATCAGAATCTGTTTTTCCAATTGCATGCCAATCTCGTTACAATAGGGGAGTGGAAGCATTGAATGTTGCGAACTACCAAGGAGCAATTGAAGCATTTCAAAAGGTAATCAAGATGGACGAGCAGTATGAAGATGGAGGAGCGTTGTTTAATTTAGGAACTTCTTATATGCGAAACGGCGAGAATGATAATGCAAAAACCTATTTTAATCGGGTGATAGAGCTGTTTCCAAATTCGGAAAATGCAGCTGCAGCACAAAGCAGCCTGAATTCTATGGATGAGGCAAAGGGATAAAGTACGAAAGAAAAGGATGTGTATATAGCACATCCTTTTTGTGTGCAAAAATATGAAAGGGGTAGGATATATGAAATTAGAATATCAAATTCAGGAAAACTGTTTAACTATATTTTTACCAAAGGAAGTAGACCATCATAATGCAGAAGAAGTAAAAAAAGGAGCAGATGCAATTATAGAAAAAGAGCATATAAAATATGTTATTTTTGATTTTGCAAATACAGAATTTATGGATAGTTCTGGAATAGGGGTCATTATGGGAAGATATCGAATGATATGCCTGATAGGAGGAGAAGTTTGGGCTGTGCATACGAGTGCAAGAATTAAGAAAATACTTACCATGTCAGGAGTGACAAAAATCATGCAGATTTATGAGGAGGAAAAGAGATGAGTATCACAAATGAAATGGAAATTATATTTGATAGCCGTTCAGAGAATGAAGGGTTTGCAAGAGTTGCTGTAGCTGCTTTTATGACACAGCTCAATCCAACGATTGAAGAGGTTGCAGATGTAAAAACGGCTGTTTCAGAGGCTGTTACAAATTCCATTATACATGGATACGAAGATATTATCGGAAAGATATCAATTCGGACTCGCATATTAGAAAAGGAATTGATTGTGGAAATAAAAGATCAAGGAAAGGGGATAGAGGATATCAAACAAGCGATGGAACCAATGTATACAAGTAAACCAGAGCAAGAGCGTTCGGGTATGGGATTTGCGTTTATGGAGGCGTTTATGGATGATATACAAGTGTATTCTCAATCTGGATATGGGACGAAAGTGGTTATGAAGAAAACAATTGGAAAAGGAAGGGAATTATGGACCACACAATCGCTTTAATTAAGAAATCACACGATGGAGATAAACAAGCGAGGGAACAATTAGTAGAAGAGAATATGGGACTTATATGGTGTGTGGTAAAAAGATTTTATGGAAGGGGTGCAGAAGCAGAAGATTTATTTCAAATAGGAAGTATTGGACTTTTAAAAGCCATTGATAAATTTGATTTGTCGTATGAGGTGAAATTTTCTACATATGCAGTACCCATGATTTCAGGGGAAATAAAAAGATTTTTAAGAGATGATGGGATGATTAAGGTAAGTAGATCGTTAAAAGAGTTATCTTATAAAATTTTTCAGGTAAGAGAAAAAATGCAGGATGAATTAAATCGTGAGCCTACTTTAGAGGAGCTTTCGCAAAGAATGCAAATAAGTAAGGAGGAGTTAGTAGAGGCAATGGAAACAGGTGCAGAGGTAGAATCTCTGTATAAACCTATCCATCAAAAAGAAGGGAGTGAGATACGATTATTAGATAAATTAGAAGAAAAGGAGAGAAAAGAAGAAAAAATTTTAGACCACATGTTATTAAAACAGCTTATTGAAACACTTAATAAAGAAGAAAGACAATTAATTTATTTAAGGTATTTTGCAGACAAAACCCAGTCAGCAGTTGGAGAGCTGTTAGGCATTTCTCAAGTTCAAGTGTCTAGAATGGAAAAGAGGATTATGAAAAATTTAAGAAAATTAAGCACCGAGTAAAGCCGTATAATTTCTAAAATATGACAAATACTAAACCTATATGCCGATAAGTAAATTGTCGGAGAAAGGTTTGGGTATAGAAATGGAAAATGGAAAAAGAAAAGTATTACTTAGTTTGCTTGCAGTTATTCTTGCAGCAGTCGTTATAGGGAGTATCTATTATTATCAAAAAATATCAATGCCTCAAGATGATGGGGAGGGGATACTTATTAGAGCTGTACAGGGGGTAATGTATGGCTACGAATCATGATATATTATATATAAAATGTGACCGAAATGTAGAGATTACAAAACGAACAGTAACTTTAGGAGATATAGCTGTTATGGAAAGTGGCAACAAAACGTTGCTTTCTAAATTAAAAACAATGACATTATTTAAGATTTCAGAAGATAAAAAACAAAGATATGTCATTTCTGTATTAAAAATTATTGAATGTATTCATGAGAAATATCCTAATTTGGAAGTACAAAGTCTAGGTGAGCCAGATATGATTGTCACCTATGAGTCAAAAAAAACACCTCCTAAATGGTTTCATATTATTAAGGCGGGATTTGTAACAATTGTCATATTTTTTGGTGCTGCATTTTCTATGATGGCATTTAATAATGATGTAGATATTACAAATCTGTTTGATCAAATTTATATAGCTGTAACAGGGGAAGAAGCAAAAGGTTTTACAATGCTGGAATTAACTTACTCGATTGGTGTTGCTGTTGGAAGTATCGGATTTTTTAATCATTTTGGAAAAAGACGATTTACAGTAGACCCAACTCCAATTGAAATTGAGATGCGTCTTTATGAAAATGATATTCAAACTACGTTGATTGAGGCAGCATCTAGAAAGGGGGAAGAGTTAGATGTTGGCAAAGCAACTCCTACTAGCAATCATAGGACTTAGTGCAGGTACCATAGCAGCTGGAGGATTATTCGCATTTGTTGTAGAGCTTGGAGTGATTTCAGATTTTGCAGATCGTACCCATACAGCAGATAAAGTTCTTCTTTATGAGGATAGTACAATGCTCGGTGGAATTATAGGGAATCTTCTTTTTTGTTATCAAATTCCTCTTCCATTTGGAACATGGATTTTGCCATGGATTGGAGCATTATGGGGGATTTTTGTAGGATGTTGGGCAATGGCATTGGCAGAAGTATTAAACGTTTTTCCAGTATTTATGAGAAGAATACGAATTGTAAAGTATTTAGGAATATTTGTGATTGCGACAGCAATAGGAAAAGGTGTAGGGGCATGTATTTTCTTTCTAAAGGGCTGGTAAAAAAGAATAGAGTAAGGGGCATATCACGTGATGGATATGCCCCTTAATTTTATCTAATTTATCGTATAGCTCCCCATATCCAATAAAGAAATCCAAGGAGTGAACTTGTAAAGATTCCATATAGAATGACGGGACCTGCGATTGTAAAGATTTTACATCCAATTCCAAATACCTGTCCTTCTTTTTTGTATTCAATGGCAGGTGCTGCTACAGAGTTTGCAAATCCTGTAATTGGCACGAGGGCTCCTGCACCTCCCCATTTTGCGATTTTAGGATATAAGCCAATACCAGTAAGTAGAATACTAAGTAGTATTAACATCAAGGAAGTCCAGTTGCTGCAGTCAGTTTTTGAAAGATTCAGGGATTCGCAATAGTTAAAAATCCCTTGTCCAATTGTACAGATAATACCTCCAGTGATAAATGCTTTTATCATATTAAGATATACATTGTGTACAGGAGTTTTTTTCTTTACGTAATCGGCATATTGTTTTTGTAAGTTTTCTTTTTCTTCTTGTTTCATAAAGTAGCCTCCATCTTTTTTCTGTAGTTTTTTATAGTATCTGAAAAAAACGAGAGAATATGCAAAAATACGAATATTTTAGTTGTAAGAATACATACTAAATGAACGAGAATTTAATAGAAGGAGGAGAGAAAATGAATCATATAAAAGGAAGTCAAAGTATTAGTTTTGAAGAATCTCCTTATATTATAAGCAGTGCCTCTGTAGTTGGAAGTAAAGAATCAGAAGGACCATTAGCCAAACTATTCGATATGTCTAGTACAGATGATTTATTTGGTGGAAGTACTTGGGAAGAGGCTGAGAGTACTATGCAAAAAGAGGCGTGTACTCTTGCGATAGGTAAGGCTAATGTTTCAGCTAAGGAGATTCGTTATCTATTTGGTGGTGATTTACTAAGACAGGGAGTAGCTACTTCTATGGGAGTAGAGGAGCTGCAAATCCCAATGTTTGGATTATTTGGAGCATGTTCAACATCAGGCGAGGCATTGGCTCTAAGTGCAATGAGTATTGCTGGAGGTTACGGTGAGTATATGTTGGCTGTTACTTCAAGTCATTTTGGAAGTGCAGAAAAAGAATTTCGATTTCCATTAGGGTATGCCAATCAAAGACCATTATCAGCCCATTGGACAGTAACGGGAAGCGGAGCTTTTTTAGTGGGGAAAAAGAAGAGTCATGTGAGGATAACTGGTATTACAGTAGGGAAAATTGTGGATTATGGATTAAAAGATTCTCAAAATATGGGAGCGTGTATGGCACCAGCTGCAGCAGATACCATTTTAACAAATTTAGAGGATTTTGGGAGAAGTGTGCAAGCATATGATCGAATTGTTACAGGCGATTTGGGATACATTGGACAATCCATTCTTTATGATTTTATGAAACAAAAAGGACACGATATCGAAGGAATCCATTTAGACTGTGGGGTACAGATTTTTGATCAGGATAAACAAGATACCCATGCAGGAGGAAGTGGTTGTGGATGTGCAGCCGTAACATTATCAGCATATGTTTTGCCTAAAATTCAAAAAGGCGAATGGAAACGGGTGCTATTTGTACCAACGGGAGCATTAATGTCTACGGTTAGTTTTAACGAAGGTGCAAGTGTTCCAGGGATTGCACATGGGATTGTACTGGAACACTGTTAAGATGGGAGGAAAAGTATGGACTATATTAAAGCATTTTTAATTGGAGGATTGATTTGTGCATTGGTTCAAGTTTTACTAGATAGAACAAAACTAATGCCAGGGAGAATCATGGTACTTCTCGTGTGTTCTGGAGCAATTCTTGGATGGTTAGGTTTTTATGAGCCTTTTCAAAAATTTGCAGGTTCAGGTGCAAGTGTTCCCCTTTTAGGATTTGGGAATGTATTGTGGAAAGGGGTAAAGGAAGCGATTGATAAGCAAGGTTTTATTGGAATATTTACAGGAGGTTTCAAGGCCAGTGCAGCAGGAATTAGTGCAGCATTGATTTTTGGGTATTTAGCATCTATAATATTTGAACCGAAAATGAAAAAGTAAAATAAAAGTTAAAACTATGTAAAGTTTTTGTTGTTTTTTGTCTGCTAGAATGTTATCGTAATATGGACAAGATATTATGCAGAGCTATTATATTAGGAGGAAACATATGCATTACGCAAGCATTATTATCCCTTTTGCTGGGGGACTTGGGATGTTTATTTATGGGATGCAGATTATGGCCCAAGGATTGGAAAATGCTGCTGGAAGCAGAATGAAAACTTTGCTAGAAGCATTGACAAAAAACAAATTTTTTGGAGTACTGCTTGGAGCATTTATTACAGCAGTCATTCAAAGTTCATCAGCAACTACAGTTATGGTAGTTGGATTTGTAAATGCTGGTATTATGAACCTGACCCAAGCTATGGGTGTAATTATGGGGGCAAATATCGGTACGACAGTAACAGGATGGTTAGTATCAAGTGTGGAGTGGGCAAAGGCTCTTAGTCCAGCAAATTTGGCACCAATCGCAGTTATGGCAGGTGTCATCGTGATGTTGACAGGAAAACGACGTTCTACAAAGGATATCGCCAGTATTATTGTAGGATTTGGAATTTTATTTATTGGAATTACAACGATGTCAGATTCGGTAAGTCCTCTTCAAGAATCAGAAGGATTTAGAAACTTATTTGTTGTACTAGGACGCAATCCATTTTTAGGAATTATAGCAGGTGCACTTGTAACAGCAGTTATTCAAAGTTCATCAGCATCAGTGGGGATCTTGCAAAGCTTATCTGCAGCGGGGTTGGTTCCATTCAATGCAGCAGTTTATATCATTATGGGGCAAAATATTGGAACATGTGTTACGGCAATTATGTCTAGTATTGGAGCAAAAAAGACAGCAAAGACAGCTGCTGTGATGCATTTACTTTTTAATATAATTGGAACCATTATTTTTAGTATTATAGCAATTGTATTTTTTAAAGTAATTAATCCAGCGTACGGAGTTGGATTTATTACACAGACGGAAATCAGTGCAGTGCATACTATTTTTAATATCGGAACAACAATTTTGCTTTTCCCAGTATCTGACTGGATTATTCGCTTAGCGAAGCGATTGGAAAGAGAAGATAGTAAAAACCGTGACGAAAGTACACTGTTATTAGATGATAGGATGTTAGAAACACCAGGGATTGCACTTCAATCTACAGTGCATGAGATGATACGTATGGGGAAATTAGTAGTTGGAACCCTGGAGAGAACACGAGAGCTTCTTGTTATTAAAAGTAAAGAAGATATAGAAAAAATAAGAGAAGAAGAAAATATTACAGATGACTTGTGTCGTGGACTTAGTGAATATGCTATTAAGCTTAATACACTTTCTATCAATGAAAAGGAGCATCAGCAGGTAGCTAGTATTCTTCAAATTATTTCTGATATAGAGCGTGTAAGTGATTATTGTGAGAATATTTCAGAGTTTGCAGAAGACATGAAAAAGCACAAGGCTGTTTTTTCAGAAGTTGCATATGAAGAAATAGCAGAGATGGAAGCTGTATGTATTGATTGTTTCCGTTATGCTATCGAGGCATTGGAAGAAAATGATAAACAGAAAGCATTGGTTGTAATTGAGAAAGAACGAAAGGCTGACGAATTAGAGAATTCTTTGAGGACGGCACATATGAAACGTTTAGCTAGAAATTCGTGCAATACACAATCGGGAATAGTGTTCTTAGATACATTAATCTGTTTAGAGCGTATTTCTGACCATGCAAGGAATATCGCAGAAGAAGTACTTGCTATGGATTAAGTGGATGGATTTAGGAGTGAATAAACTTCTAAATCCATTTTTTAGGTTCTATAATAAATGTTGGGGTGTGATTTTACAATTACATTTCCAACATTTTATTTTTTTGTTAAAATAAAAAGAAACCCCCAAGCGCCAATCTTCCACAATCAATCACTCGGAGGTGCATACAATGCA
>JAHLFA010000054.1 GCA_018883985.1 Candidatus Ruminococcus intestinipullorum
GTTTTAAGTGGTACAATTATATTATTTTTAATATACAATGTTACAAAAACAAATGAACTAGATTCAGAAGTAAGTAACATGAAGACAACTTTAGATCAAGTGATACAAAATTTAAGTTCAAATGATGAAAAGCTAGAAAGTGCAAAAGAGATATTTACAGAGGATTATTTGAATCGAGCCAAATTTGCAGAATACTTGATTCATTCTGATGAAGATGGGATTATTACAGAGAATGAATGGAAAGAGTTTCTAAAGTTATTGGAAGTATCAGGTGTAAGCATTGTAGACTCACAGGGGATTATCGTACAAAGTAGTTATGAACCAAATATTGGATTAGATTTTTATGCTTATGATGAATTGGAATTTTTTTGTCCATTAATAGAGGGAAAAGTAGAAGAGGGATATTTGATTATCTTTGATAGTAAATCACTTCTAGAGGATCGTCCACTGGTGTATTTAGGGATTTATCAGGAAGGCGGTGGAATGATACAGATTGAAATAGACCCTGATATTTTAGAAAGATATGAACAGGAAAGTTCTATAGAGTCCGTGATAGCTGAGATACCTACAGAATATTATCGAACATTATTTGTTATGGATAAAGATTCAGGAGAAATTGTTGGAATTAGTAAAAATAACTTTCAGAGACTATCGATAGAAGATAGAACGAATACAATATTAGAGATAGATCATAATCCAAAAGTTATTGTGTGTGATGGACAAAAGCAGATAGCTATTGCAGAGAATTATGAAAATTATAAAGTAATATATATGTCTGTGATTGATGACGTTTTAGAACAAGTGGGACAACAAGTAGGCAGAAGCTTGTTTGGGATATGGGCATTGATTACCAGTCTTGCTGTATTATTGTATGTTTTAGTAAATCATCTAGTGCTGAAAGATATCTCTAATATACGAACTCATATAGAGCAAATTTTTGAAGGACATTATGATATAAAATTTGAAGCTTGTCGTACAAAAGAGTTAACAGATTTATCTAGGAAATTAGAAAAATTATCTAAGCTAATTTTTCTCGAGCGAAGAAAGTTGACACATATTGCATCTATGCTGGGAGAAGAAATTGCAGCATATGAGTATTATCGTGATATTGATGAGTTTTTTTATTCAGATAACTTTTTAGAAATGGCAGAAATATCCGAAGCTGATGCGAAGAAAAGAGCCGTGGAACAGTTTGAGGGTATGGAACAATACCTTAAAAATATGCAGGACGAATTTGAAAATGGAGAATACTTAGAAACAAAATCAGGAAAAATTATTCGTGTCAGACGTACGTACTTCCAAAATACTTTGTATGCATTACTAGAAGATGTGACAGGCAGTAGAAAAGAAGTAAGTGCATATCAGCAAAGAATTGCAGAAGAGTGCGAAAGAAATCAAAGAGATGAGTTGACTGGATTATATAATCGTAGAAAGCTTCAAGAAGAGATAGAATTGATTTTAGCTCAGAAGGAACCAAAAGGCATTATCTTAATGTTAGATTTAGATAACTTCAAGTATGTCAATGATAAAAAAGGGCATTTAGAAGGAGACCATCTCCTTCAAAGGTTTGCAGAGATTATGACAGAGCATTTTAGATGTAGTGATACATTGGCAAGAATTGGCGGAGATGAATTTGTTGTCTTTATTCCAAATGATTTATCGTACAGTGTATTAGAAGCAAAACTTATACTTCTATTGTATAAAATTCGGATGAATTTACGAGAGTATTATGAGGAAATGAAGTTATCAGTCAGCATTGGAGGGGTATATATTACAGAGCAGTATACTTCTTATAATGACGTTTATCAAGCGGCTGATCACGCCATGTATATAGCAAAAAAATCGGGGAAAGATAGATTTTATATTCAACGTAAAGATGACCAGTAAATAATTAAGTCAGGAAATGAGGATTCATTTCCTGACTTTTTTTGTAGATTCACGTATGATTAATTTTGCATGAAGAAGTAGTGTACCAATGGAAACATGATTCATTAGACTTTGGAGTGCATAGTAACCACTCTTCCCAATTTGGATTCGATCTTGTCGAATTGTTGTCATAGGAGGAGAGGTATGAGCACAAATTGGCAGGTCATCAAATCCAACAATACTAATATCATCAGGGACATGATATCCTAATTGTTGACATTGAATCATCGCAGCATTTGCAATCAAATCATGGCTGCATACGATTGCAGTGATTCCCATATTTAAAAATTTTGAAAGATGGTTTTCAATACACTGCGTAATGTAATAGGAGCTGCCAGCACAGTTAGACTCTGCTTCCAGCCCATGTTTACGCATTGCTTGAAAAAATGCTTTATGGCGTACTTGCATAATATGGGCACCAAGTTCGTTGCTAAGATAACCAATTTTTTCATGTCCAAGCTCTTTTAAATGAGAAACGGCAAGTTCCATTCCTTCCTGATTATCAATCCCTACATAGGCGATGTTTGGATTGGATATAATATAGTTATCATACAAAACAGTGGGGGTATGACTACGATAAAAATCGTTCATCCATGGGTCACTTAAAGAAAATCCAAGTACAAATGCTCCAAGATAATGATTTTGAAGCATAAAGACATCATAAGGCATGGATTTTTGAAGTTCAGGTGTAGCGGGAACAACATCAACTAGATAACCAGCAGGTTCAGCCATTTGACGGAATCCCAAAATAAGTTCATATCCGAAATGATGAGGTTCTTCATAATCCATATTTTCAATTAAAATACAAAGCTTTTTCTTATTGTTTTTTTTGCCACGTGTCTTCGTATAACCTAGTTCTACTGCTGTTTCTAAAATTGTTTTTTGCATAGATTCACTAATGTCAGAAGCTCCATTTAGAGCTTTGGACACAGTTCCTTTAGAAATACCTAGTTTGTTAGCAATATCCTGTAAAGTAGCCATGTAGAACTCCTCCTAACTGTAAAATCTCTCATCATTATATGGTAGGATAGAATCAAAATCAATGTGTTTCCTAAAAATAAATCAAAATGTTTCGTAATGTTTAAGGATGGATACAATATTGTTAGTTATTTTTAACAAAAAGTGTTTTTTAAATCTATACAAAACGTATAAAATAAAAGGAATTAAAGGATTGTAATTGACGAATAGAAAAAGAGATTGTATGATAATGACATACGAAACAATACGAAACAAAAGTAATTATAATTATTCTTAGATGTAAGGTGATACTTACAGGAAGGAGAGTATAATGGAACAAGTATTACAAGCAAAATTACAAGAAAAATATGAAAAAGGAATCAAAGAAGCATCAAAAGAAGAGATTTACAGCACACTTCTATGCATCTGCAAAGAAAAAATGCAAGGAGTAGAGCCAAATAAAGGAAATAGAAAGTTATATTATATTTCAGCAGAATTTTTAGTAGGAAAGCTATTACCTAATAATTTGATAAATCTTGGTATTTTTGAAGAAACAAGAGAAGTATTAGAAAAGTACGGACATAATTTAACAGAGATTGAAGAAGTGGAGCCAGAGCCATCATTAGGAAATGGTGGATTGGGAAGACTTGCTGCATGTTTCTTAGATTCTATTGCAAATCTAGGATTAAATGGAGATGGAGTTGGATTGAATTATCATGATGGATTATTCCTTCAAAAATTTAGAGATAATAAGCAAAACGAAGAGAAAAATCCATGGATTACAGATACAAGCTGGCTTACTCGCACAGAAGTAAGCTTTGAAGTACCATTCAAAGATTTTACAATGCAATCTGTAATGTATGACATCGATGTTCCAGGCTATCATGGTGGATGTAATAAGTTACATTTATTTGATGCTGATAGTGTAGATGAAAGTTTGATAGGAGAAGGAATTACTTTTAACAAAGAAGAAATTAAAAAGAATTTAACACTTTTCCTTTATCCAGATGATAGTGATGAGGCAGGACAATTGCTTAGAATCTATCAGCAATATTTTATGGTAAGTAATGCAGCACAGCTTATTTTGAAAGAAGCACAAGATAGAGGTGTAGATTTATATCATTTGCATGAGCATGTATGTATTCAAATTAATGACACACATCCAACAATGGTAATTCCAGAGTTGATTCGTTTGTTAATGGAAAAAGGATTTAATATAGATACTGCAATTGATGTTGTAAGAAAAACATGTGCATATACAAACCATACAATTCTTGCAGAGGCATTAGAAAAATGGCCAATCGCTTATTTAGAAAAGGTAGTTCCTCATTTAATGCCAATTATCCGTGAATTGGATGCAAGAGTAAGAAGAGATTTCCATGATGAGAGAGTGTATATTATAGATTCTATGAATCGAGTGCATATGGCACATATCGACATTCATTATGGTTATGCTGTAAATGGTGTTGCAGCATTGCATACAGAGATTCTAAAAGAGTCAGAGTTAAAACCATTTTATGATATTTATCCAGAGAAATTTAATAATAAGACAAATGGTATTACATTTAGAAGATGGTTGATTCATTGCAATCATAAATTGGCAGAATATTTAAAAGAATTGGTAGGAGAGGGATATATGGAGGATGCCACAGAGTTGGAAAAATTACTTTCTTACCAGAATGATGATGCTGTATTAGCAAAACTTAGAGAGATTAAAAAAGAAGCTAAGATAGAGTTGAAGAAATATTTGAAGATGACACAGAATATTGAAATTGATGAAAATTCTATTTTTGATATTCAGATTAAGCGTCTACATGAGTACAAAAGACAGCAGATGAATGCATTGTATGCAATTTACAAATACAAAGAAATCAAAAAAGGAAATCTTCCAAAAAGAAAAATTACAATGATTTTTGGTGCAAAAGCTGCTCCAGCATATACGATTGCAAAAGATATTATTCATCTTATTCTTTGCTTACAACAGTTGATTGAGAATGATCCAGAGGTAAGACCATATCTTCAAATTGTTATGGTAGAGAACTATAATGTAACAAAAGCTGAAAAATTGATTCCAGCATGTGATATTTCTGAACAAATATCTTTAGCATCTAAAGAGGCATCTGGAACAGGAAATATGAAGTTTATGCTAAATGGTGCGTTGACATTGGGAACAGAAGATGGAGCAAATGTAGAAATTCATGAGCTTGTAGGTGATGAAAACATTTATATTTTCGGAGAAAAATCTGAAAATGTCATTAAGCTATATGAAACAAGTGGATATTGTTCAGCGAAGATTTACGAGCAAGATCCAATGATTCAAGAATTGGTAGATTTTATAATTGGTAAAGAATTGATTCGTATTGGAGACCCTGTAAACTTAGGTAGATTATTTAAGGAAATCGTAGGAAAAGACTGGTTTATGGCATTGTTGGATTTAAAAGATTATATCCAGACAAAAGAGCGTATGTTAAACGATTATGAGGATGAGATGGCATGGTCTAAAAAAACGCTAATCAATATCGCAAAAGCAGGATTCTTCTCTTCTGATAGAACGATTGCAGAATACAATAGAGATATTTGGCATTTATAAAATATATGAAATTTATATTGTATAAAACAGGAGAAAAATAGATGAGAAAAACAGGAATTTTAATGCCGCTATCTGCTCTTCCATCAAAAACAGGTGTAGGTGAGATGGGAAGTGCAGCTTTTGAGTGGATAGAGATGCTCAAAAATAATGGTGTAAAAATATGGCAGCTATTACCATTGAACCCTGTAGGATATGGTAATTCTCCATATCAACCATATTCTTCTTGTGCAGGAGATGAATTATATATTAGTTTGGAATTGTTGTATGAGGAAGGATTGTTAGCTGAACTTCCAGAAGCGTTCCATGAGAACTTTGAACGAGTGGATTATGATGCTGTTAGAAGCTTTAAAGAACCTTATTTGAAAAAGGCATTTGAAACATTTTGTAGCAAAGGTCGCCAAGAGGAAGAAGCATATAAGGATTTTGTGAAGCAAAGCTGGGTATATGATTATGGAGTTTTTCGTTCATTAAAACTGAAAAATAACGGAGTATGTTGGAATGAATGGGAACAAGCTGATAAAGTATGGCCAGAACAGAGGGCAGCACTTTCCAAAGACGTAGAAAAAGAGGCACAGTATCATTGCTTTTTACAGTATTGTTTTTATCGCCAATGGATGAATATTAAAGAAACAGCAAATGAAGCAGGAATAGAAATTATGGGAGATGTTCCATTTTATGTAGGAGTAGATTCTGTAGATGTATGGAGTGGTAAAAAGAACTTTCTTCTTGATAAAGATGGACACCCAATTTTCATAGCAGGAGTTCCACCAGATTATTTTAGTGAAACAGGGCAAAGATGGGGAAATCCCATCTATGATTGGGATTACTTAAAAGAACAAAAATATCAGTTTTGGGTAGATAGAATAGGATATAGCAGTAAATTATTTGATATCATCCGAATTGATCACTTCCGTGCATTTGATACTTTTTGGAAAATTCCAGCTTCTTGTCCAACTGCAGTAGAGGGAGAATGGATTGAAGCACCAGGGTATGAAGTGATTGATACTTTATTAGAGCAACTTCCAGATGTTCATTTGGTTGCAGAAGATTTAGGAGACTTACGTCCAGAAGTTCTAGAGCTAAAAGAACATTATCATTTAAAGGGAATGAAGATTCAGGTCTTCTCTATTGAAACGAATGGGAAGTATGCATATGATAGCTTTAAAGATGTAGAAAATATGATTGTGTACACAGGAACACATGATAATGATACTTTAATGGAGTGGTATCATAATCTAACATGTCCAGCAAAGAGAAAAGTACGGCGCTTTTTGAAACGCCAAGGATTTGGTGAAGGTAGTGTAAAAGATCGCATGATTTCTTATATATTGAAAGGAAAAGCCGAATACGCAATTTTCCCAATGGCAGATATTTTAGGGCTTGGTAAGGAAGGACATATCAATACTCCAGGAACAGTAGGAAGTCCTAACTGGGAGTGGAGAATGCCTTCTTTTGAGCAGGCAAAGAAAGAACTATCAAGATATAAAGAATTGATGATGTATCGATAATAAAAAATTAGGGAGGTTAAAGCCTCCCTAAATTTTTTGCATTTTTATAGATAATCTCTACGTTCTAGTGTATTTAAGATATTTCTACCTTCATCTGTACCTTCGATAATTCTTCTAGCACGTACACTATCACCAATATTTAAAATTTCAATAGAGTCATCTTCTTCAAATGCTTCTTTCAACTGCATAAGAACTGGATGCTCTGCTTTCATACCTAAGCAAACAAATCCATAATCAAAAGGAAGCTCTTTTGTTTCGCCGTTAGCTTCTACAATAAACTTGTCAGCACAAACTTCTCTTAGAGCAGTATTAGGCATTTGATTTACATTATGTTTTTTCATTAAAGTGGTGATATCCATTTTAGATACTGGGTCAATTCCATTTCCAATAATTGGCATCATTTCTACAATACTTACATCTGCACCTCTAGGAGCGAAGAATTCTACAACATCTAATCCTACAGCACCACCACCGATAACAACAACTTTCTTACCAGTTAAGTCTTCAGGATATTCAGAAATATGATCAATCATATTTAAAATAGAAGAAACTTTACTTCCTTCTTTATCAATATTTTCATGAAGTCCTTTGATAGGTGGAAGAAGAGGAGAAGAACCAGTAGCATTTACAATAATGTTTGGTTTCAAGCTCTTAACAAAATCAATATTTGCTTCCATACCTGTAAATGTAAATAAGTTGTTTAACTTGCTTGCACGATGAATCATATAATTGGGGAAATCAGCTAAACGTTTCTTATCTGGAATTTTAGAAATTTCAGCTGCAAGACCTCCAAGATGGTCTTTTTTCTCAATTAAGAATGTAGTACATCCAACTTCAGCAGCTGTACATGCTGCTTCCAAACCAGCAGTTCCACCACCGATAACAACAACATTACAAGGCTTATTAATATGACGTTTTTTGTAAACTTCACCTTCAGGTACGGATGGGTTGATTGTACAGCGGATTGGACGATTAATACCAATACGGTTTCCAGCACAACCAATGTTACATGAAATACATTTTCTAATGTCTTCAACATCACCAAATTCTACTTTATTTACCCATTCTGGATCGGCAATTAGTCCACGACCCATACCAATGATATCGGCGTCACCTCTTGCAAGGATATCCTCAGCAACTTGAGGGTCACGAATGTTTCCAGTTGTAACACATGGCTTATTGTATCTTTCTTTTACGGCACGTGCCATGTAAGAACGCCATCCATCTGGTAAGTAGTTCGCATCAATTTGATACTGAATAGAACCATTTAATCCACAAGAAACGTTGATAACATCAACTTCTTCTTGAATATACTGTAAATATTCTAAACAATCATCTAATGTGTTTCCACCTTCTAAAAATTCATCAGCACTGATACGAAGGAAAATAGGGAAGAAAGGTCCAACCTGACGTCTAACTTCTTCTACTACTAAACGTGCAAAACGAGCTCTATTTTCTGGAGTCTGTCCAAATTCATCTGTTCTCTTGTTCATAAGAGGAGATAAGAATTGGCTAAGAAGATAAGAGTGTCCTGCATGAATTTCTACAGTATCAAATCCAGCAATTTGAGCACGTTTAGCAGCCTCTCCGAATTTTTTTACAATTCTCATAATTTCCTCTTTTTCTAAAGGTCTAGGAATTTCTCCACCATCTTTAGAAGGAATATTAGAAGCAGAAACTGGCTGCATATTTGTACGTGCAGATTGAGAAGATGCACCAGCATGATTTAACTGGATACCAATACGAGTACCATGTTTATGAACTGTTTCTGTTAATTTAAATAAACGAGGAATATAGTTGTCATGGTCAATACGTAACTGAGTTGTACCATTAGAACCTTCTGGGGAATCAACGCTTGCATTCTCAACCATAATAAGTCCAGTACCACCTTTTGCACGTTGTTCATAATAGTTGATATGCAGAAAACTCATTTCACCGCTTTGTTCTCCATAGTTTGTACCCATTGGAGTCATCATAATACGATTTTTTAATGTCATGTTTCGTATTGTGAGAGGTTCAAAAATATGTTTATACTGTTTTCTCATAATAAAATCTCCTATAATAAGAAATATTTACAAGGTTGTTTAATATAAAAGTATTTTGACATTGCCTTAACAATCTAAAAAAATACTTTTCCTGTCGCATGTATTATAGAAAAAAAATAAGTATAAAACAAATATATATTTTATCTTTAATTTATAGAAAATATCTATGGATTATGTTATTTTATACAAGAGGAGGAAAATATATGAATTTGAATCAACTTTATTATTTTTCAAAGTTAGCAAAAGTAGAACATTATACAAAAGCAGCAGAAGAATTATCTATCACCCAACCTACGCTCAGTTATGCAATCAATATGCTTGAAAAAGAATTGGGAACAAAATTATTTACAAAACAAGGTAGGAATGTTGTATTAACAAAATATGGAAATATTTTCTTAGAATATGTAGAAGAAGCATTAAAGAATTTGGATGCAGGGGTAAAAAAGATTCAAACTATGACAGGACAGACAGAAGGAATCATAGAACTTGCATATATTTATACCTTGGGAAGTGAATTTATTCCGAATTTAGTCAGTGATTTTTTGCGTTCAAATGAAGAATTAAAGGTAAGATTTCATTTTACGGTGGGAAATACTTCTGAGATTATCAAAGGGTTAAAAGAGGAAAAATTTGATATTGGTTTTTGTTCCATGTTAGAGAAGGAGTCGGGGATTTCATTTCAATCAATAGGAATGGAGAAGTTGGTTTTAGTAGTGCCAAAGGGACATCCATTATCGGCAAAGAGGGTAATAGATTTAGAAGAAACCATTTCATATCCACAAATCTTCTATACAAAGACCAGTGGGTTACGGCCAGTTGTGGATAAGATGTTTGAACAATTTCATTTAGAACCACAGATTGCATATGAAATTGAAGAAGATGGAGCAATGGCAGGGCTGGTTGCTGAAAATTTTGGAATTGCAATTATGCCTCAAATACCAATATTAGATCAATTGGAGGTTGATATCGTGCAATTACGCAGGCAACATCAGATTCGACATATATATATGACGGAAAAAAAGGAAACTTACCAACCCCCATTGGTGAAAAAATTTAGAGATTTTGTAATTGCTCGTCAGTCTAAAGAGAACTTGATTTCTTAACAAATGTTATAAAATTTTTTACAGCAGGAATTTGATAATGTGATTTCAAATATCCTAAGTAAACAGTATGTTGCCAGTTTACATTTTTTAGTCGTAAGATTTTTAATGGAAAATGTTGTAAAACATCTACATCTGCAACAAGGGCAATTCCAAAATTTTCTGCCACAAGGGAAGCGATGGCATTTTCGTCGGGAGATTCACAAATAATGTTTGGAGATAAGGAGTAGGAGCGATACGTACGCTTTGTGAAGTGTCCCAATCCAGATGCCTTATCATAACCAATGACAGGGAAACGTTCTAGTTCTTCAATATCCACTTCATCCTGTTCAGATAACGGATGACCTATTGGGGTAATCACAACCATATCTTGTTTTAAAAGTGGTGTGAACTGTATTAAAGGTTCATTTTCCACATAAGAACTAAAAATAACATCATAACGTTCAGACTTTAACCCTTCTAACATTTCTGAGGTGTGACTTTGGTGAAAGCTAAAAGTCACATCTTTATTTTTCTCATTTTGTAGAAATGTTCTTACCATATGGGGAATATAGCGTGTTGCCAAAGGGAATACATAGGCAATATCAATATGACCTGCACTTCCAGCTAGCTTTGCCATATGTTCTTGTGCAACTCTTAAATCAGATAAAATCTGGTTTGCATGTTGTAAAAAAATATCCCCATATTTCGTTAATGAAACACTGCGCCCATGGCGATTAAACAAAAGAATATTTAATTCTTCCTCCAGATTTGCAATAGAACGACTAAGACTAGGTTGTGAAATGTTAAGTTCGCTTGCAGCTAATCTAAAATTTTGATGCTTTGCAACTGTTTGAAAATATAACAATTGATTTAAAGTCATGAGGGAATCTCCTTTTAAATTTTTTACCATTATACCATAAATGATAGGTTAAAGCTATCAAAAAAGTATAAAAGATGTATTAGAAGTATAAAAAGCTATAAAGTATAATAGAGGAGCAAAGGTTGTTTAATAATTAACAAACAATTTACCCGTGTGGTAAGAAATGAAAAGGAGAAAATTATGGCAGAGAGAATTACAGGGCATACAGAGTTAATCGGGCTAATGGCTTATCCTATTAGACATTCTAGCTCACCAGCTATGCAAAATGAAGCATTTGCAAAATTAGGATTGGACTACGCATATTTGGCATTTGAAGTAGATAATGACACATTAGAAGATGCAATCAAAGGACTTCGTGCGTTAAGAATGAAAGGTTCTAATGTATCTATGCCAAATAAGACAGTAGTACATAAGTACTTAGACAAACTTTCACCAGCAGCAGAGCTATGTGGTGCAGTAAATACTATTGTAAATGATAATGGAGTATTAACAGGACATATTACAGATGGTATTGGTTATATGCAGTCTTTAAAAGATAACAATATCGATGTTATCGGAAAGAAAATGACGATCGTAGGAGCTGGTGGAGCAGGAACAGCAATCGAAATTCAAGCTGCTCTAGATGGTGTAAAAGAAATGTCTATCTTCAACAGAAAAGATGAATTCTGGGCAAATGCGGAAGCGACAGTGAAGAAGATTAATGAAAATACACAGTGTAAAGCAACTTTATATGATTTAGCAGATTTAGATAAATTAAAAGAAGAGATTGCAGATAGCTATTTATTTGCGAATGCAACTGGAGTAGGAATGAAACCATTGGAAGGTCAAACTTATATTCCAGATAAATCATTCTTCAGACCAGACCTAATCGTAACAGATGTTGTATACTCTCCAAGAGAAACAGCAATGTTAAAAATGGCAAAAGAAGTTGGATGTAAAACTATGAATGGTTTAGGTATGATGTTATTCCAGGGAGCAGCAGCATTTGAATTATGGACTGGACAGCAGATGCCAATTGAACATATGAAAGAAGTTTTAGATATTAAATATGATTAAAAATTATTCTAAAGAAATGAGGAAAAAGTAATGAACAAAAAATATTTACCAAGTGTAGTGATTCTATATTTGAATTATTTTATTCATGGAATCGGTGCGTCTATCTTAAGTCAGCAGGTTGTAAAGGAACTTTTGGCAGAGCAATGGGGTACAGGAGATGTTATGGGGGTAACAGCCATTGCAGCAGCATTAGGACTTGGACGTTTGATTTCTCTTCCATTTGCAGGACCTCTTTCTGATAAATTAGGAAGAAGAATTTCAGTAATTATTGGATGTATGTCATATGTGATTTTCTTTGTAGGAATTGCATTCTCACCAAACACACAAGTAGCTTATTTAGCAGCTATTTTAGGAGGAATTGCAAACTCATTTTTAGATACAGCTACTTATCCAGCAGTAGCAGAAATTATCAACAAGTATACAGGTATTGCTACTATGGGAATTAAATTCTTTATTTCCGTATCACAGTTGTTGATGCCATTCTTCTTGGGAGTTGTAGCAGGAACATCTATGTCTTACTTAACACTTCCTTTAGTTGCAGGTATCGCAATTGCTGTACTTGGTGTTTTGTCCATTTTTGCACCATTTCCAACTATTGAAGGAACTGGAAAATCAGAATCATTCTTTAATAACTTAAAGAATGCAAACTTTTCTTTAGAAAGTATTGCTTTGATTTTAATTGGATTTACAAGTACTGCAACATTCCAGCTTTGGTTAAACTGTGCGCAGACTTTTGGAAAAGAAGTTGCAGGGATTGCATCAGAAGAAGTTTCTGTAATGCAAACATATTATTCAGCAGGAACTATGGTAGCACTTGTTGTTACAAGTATTTTGATTACAAAATTTAAACAAGTACGTTTCCTTGCGATTTATCCAGCAATTTCTACAGTAATGTTAGTGTTGGTATATGTTACAAAAACACCATTTATCTGCTATGTAGGAGCTTTTGTAATTGGTTATGCAGCAGCAGGTGGAGTATTACAGATGGCAACAGCAGTAGTAAATGACCTTTTCCCAAAAATCAAAGGAACAATTACAAGTCTTGTTATGATTGCTTCTAGTTTGTGTAACTATACAATTTTAAGTGCGGCTTCTAAAATGTCAGCAGAAAATGTTATTGTTATGAACCTTGTAATTACAGTGATTGGGGTACTTTTAGCAATCTTTGTAAATATGAGATATCAAACATTACTTGAAAAAACAGAAACAGCACAATGAGAGATGATTCAGGAGGAAATATCAGTGAATCCAGTAAAAGTAAGAAATATTGAAATTGGAACAGGGATTCCTAAAATTTGTGTTCCAATTGTAGGAATTACAAAAGAAGAAATTTTAAAGGCAGCAAAGGCTGTTTGCGAAATAAAAGCAGATGTAGTAGAGTGGCGAGTAGATTGGTATGAGGATATCTTTTGTTTTGAAAAAGTAGCAGAAACTTTGAAAGAACTAAGAGACATCTTAGGAGATATGCCATTGTTATTCACATTCCGTACATCTAATGAAGGTGGAGAAAAATCTATTGAAAAGGATGCTTATGTGGAATTAAATCAAAATGCAGCAAAAACAGGTTGTGTAGATTTAGTAGACGTAGAGGTATTCACAGGTGATGATGCAGTAAAAGCAATTGTAGAAACAGCACATGAAAATGGCGTAAAAGTAGTTGCATCAAACCATGATTTTGATAAAACACCTTCAAAAGATGAGATTGTTTCTCGTTTGAGAAAAATGCAAGAATTAGGTGCTGATATTCCTAAGATAGCTGTAATGCCACAGAATAAAAAGGATGTATTGACACTATTAGCAGCTACAGAAGAGATGAGTTCAGAATATGCAGATCGTCCAATTATCACAATGTCTATGGCTGGTACTGGAGTTATCAGTAGATTATGTGGTGAAGTATTTGGATCAGCATTGACATTTGGGGCAGTTGGAAAAGCATCTGCACCAGGTCAGATGGGTGTAGAAGATCTAGGTACTGTATTAGAATTATTACACAAAAGTTTATAATAAAAAATGCCTCTGAAAATTCAGGGGCATTTTTTTAATCTACAGTTTTTCCCAGCGTCCAGAAGCACCACAAGGTAATATAAGGCCTGTATTTTTTACAGGTAATCCAATTTCTTGTGATTCTACTTTTCCGTTCCAAGCTTTTAATTCCGTAGAAAGCATGTAAGTTAAAACAGCAGGTGCTAGTCCAGTTGTATAGGAGTTAATAAGGAAGAAAAGGGCATCTTTCGATAAGATTTGTGTACATAGTTTAATAAATGGGTGAATCATATCTTCAATTTTCCAAATCTCTCCCTTTGGTCCTCTTCCATAAGAAGGGGGGTCCATAATAATAGCATCGTACGTATTTCCACGGCGAATTTCTCGCTCTACAAATTTCACACAATCATCTACAAGCCAACGAATAGGGGCATCTTGAAGACCAGATGAAATAGCGTTTTCTTTTGCCCAGCCAACCATTCCTTTGGACGCATCTACATGTGTAACTTGGGCACCAGCAGCTGCAGCAGCGAGAGTAGCACCACCTGTATAGGCAAATAGGTTCAAAACTTTAACGGGGCGATTAGCTTCACGAATTTTCTTGGAAAACCAGTCCCAGTTTGTTGCTTGCTCAGGGAATAAGCCAGTATGCTTAAAATTAAAAGGTTTTAAGTTGAAAGTAAGGGTGTTATATTGAATTTGCCATTGTTTAGGTAGATCAAAAAATTCCCATTCTCCACCGCCTTTTTTACTGCGATGGTAGTGTCCGTTTTTTTGCTTCCATCTAGGATCTTGCTTTGGGGTATTCCAAATTACTTGGGGATCGGGGCGAACTAAGATATAATCTCCCCAGTATTCAAGCTTTTCTCCTTGGGAGCAATCTATAATTTGGTAGTCTTTCCAATTATCTGCAATCCACATAAAATTTTCCCTTTCTACGTTAAAAATATATAAATTAGCTAATTTACAGACAAAAAGCACGGTTGGGGACCGTGCTTTTTGTATTTGGTATGTCATTGAGAGGTTTTCCTCGTTGCCTTGCAGTTTGCACTATATACAAAATCTGGGGAATGTCCTACAATGAGGATGTATATATGAATTGAACTTCACTACCGCAAGATTGTTCTTGGGGGAAACAATCGGCGACAGTACAACTGCAACAGCAACCAATGTAATGGTTGAGAACATTCTGATGTAAGTAGGGGAATCAGAATGCCGACTCATAGTTTGTCATCTACAAGTCGATTAACAATATAGCATGAAGAAAATTAACTGTCAAGAAACTGCAAAGAAAAAATTGCGATTTTACGATTTCACGATAAAATTGGGTGAAATAGAATATGTTTTAATGCAATTTCTATAAAAAACAACATTTTTCGACTGAATATGTAAATTTAAATCTGAAATAAATGGATATGTGTAAATAGGTAGAAACTCATTCAAATAGGAAAAAATTGCAATAATACAAAAAAATTAGAAAAAATAGAAAAAACTACTTGAAATATTATTATGAATTCGTTATACTAAAAAAGCTGTGGCATGATAGCGAAGAAGCGAGAGGTTGCTGCTAGTGAGGAATCATATAGCAGGTTTTCCGTGGAGCGAATGTCAAGTTAGGAAACTGGCGACAAGTCACTGTACGTATCACAACTGATTACTGCTTACCGATACTAGGTAAAGGTATGAAACAACGTGTGAGTTTCTCACGACACACACGGGAGAGTGTACAGTCACCGCTTGTCGTACTGATGTGAATAGTACGAAAAGGAGGCGACTTTTTTTATGGCAAGTCAAGTAATGAGAATCACATTAAAAGCATATGATCACCAGTTGGTAGATGCATCTGCAAAAAAAATCATCGAAACTGTAAAAAAGAACGGATCACAGGTAAGTGGACCAGTACCACTTCCAACTAAGAAAGAAGTAGTTACAATTTTGAGAGCGGTTCACAAATACAAAGATTCTAGAGAACAGTTTGAACAAAGAACTCATAAGAGACTTATTGATATCGTTACACCAACACAGAAAACTGTGGATGCTCTTTCTAGATTAGAAATGCCAGCAGGTGTATTTATCGATATAAAAATGAAAAACAAGTAAGACAGTAACAATCCTATAATTTAGGATGAGCGCAAAAGCGTTCCGCTGTAAATCACAGGAGGTAATTATAATGAAGAAAGCTATTTTGGCTACAAAAGTCGGAATGACTCAGATCTTCAATGAAGAAACAGGAGTATTGATTCCGGTAACTGTATTGCAGGCTGGTCCTTGTGTAGTAACACAAATTAAGACAGTTGAAAACGACGGTTACAAAGCAGTTCAAGTCGGATATGTTGACAAGAAAGAAAAGATTGTCACAAAAGACAAGAGCGGTAAAAAAGAAATTGCACACAGAAATGGTGTGACAAGAGCAGAAAAAGGACACTTTGATAAAGCGGGTGTTTCTGGTAAAAGATTTGTAAAAGAATTCAGATTTGACAATGCTGAAGAATATACATTAGCTCAGGAAATCAAAGCAGACATCTTTGAAGCTGGAGATAAAGTTGATGCAACAGCTATTTCAAAAGGAAAAGGTTTCCAGGGAGCAATCAAGCGTCACAATCAGAGCAGAGGACCTATGACACACGGTTCTAAGTTCCATCGTCACGCTGGTTCTAACGGAGCGGCATCTGATCCAAGTAAGGTATTCAAAGGAAAGAAGATGCCAGGTCAGATGGGTGGCAAGAAGATTACAGTTCAGAACCTAGAAGTAGTAAGAGTAGATGCAGAGAACAATCTTCTATTAGTAAAAGGTTCTGTTCCAGGACCAAAGAAATCTCTTATCACAATTAAGGAAAGTGTAAAGGCTAACTAGTCTGACAGACAGAAAGGAGGAACACACAGATGGCAAACGTATCTGTTTATAATATCGAAGGTAAAGAAGTTGGTACAATCGATCTGAACGATGCTGTATTTGGTGTTGAAGTGAATGAACATCTTGTACACATGGCAGTAGTAAGCCAGCTTGCAAACAAACGTCAGGGAACACAGAAAGCGAAGACACGTTCTGAAGTTTCTGGTGGTGGAAGAAAACCATGGAGACAAAAAGGAACAGGTCATGCAAGACAGGGTTCTACAAGATCACCACAATGGACAGGCGGTGGAGTGGTATTTGCTCCTACACCACGTGATTACTCTATGAAGTTAAACAAAAAAGAAAAGAGAGCAGCTCTTAAATCAGCTCTTTCTTCAAGAGTAGCAGAGAATAAGTTTATCGTAATCGATGAGATGAACTTTGGTGAAATTAAAACAAAGAACTTCCAAGCAATGTTAAATAACTTAAACGTAAACAAAGCATTGGTTGTATTGGAAGATGGTAATGTAAATGCAGAACTTTCTGCAAGAAACATTGCAAATGTAAAAACAGCAAAAACAAATACAATTAACGTATTTGATATCCTTAAATACAACACAGTAATTGCTACAAAAGCAGCTGTTGCAACTATCGAGGAGGTGTACGCATAATGGCAAATATTCAGTATTATGATGTAATCCTTAAACCAGTAATTACTGAGAAAAGCATGGAGCTTATGGCAGATAAGAAATATACTTTCTTAGTTCATACAGAAGCTACAAAATCTCAGGTAAAAGAAGCTGTTGAAAAAATGTTTGCAGGAACAAAAGTAAAAAGTGTCAACACAATGAACATGGACGGAAAGACAAAAAGACGTGGTATGACATTTGGAAAAACAGCGAAAACAAAGAAAGCAATTGTACAGTTGACAGAAGAAAGTGCAGATATCGAAATCTTCGAAGGACTGTAAGAAGTAACGTTATACGCATAAAAGCGTGAGAACAAATAATTGAGAAGTGAAAGGAGAAAAAGTAATGGGAATCAAAACATATAACCCATATACACCTTCCAGAAGACAGATGACAGGATCTGATTTCTCTGAGATTACAAAAACAACTCCTGAGAAATCTTTACTAGAATCTAAAAATAGAAGAGCTGGTCGTAACAACCAGGGTAAAATTACAGTAAGACACCGCGGAGGCGGAGCGAAAAAGAAATATAGAATTATTGATTTCAAAAGAAGAAAAGATGGAATTCCAGCTACTGTAGTAGGTATCGAATACGATCCAAACAGAACAGCTAATATTGCTTTGATTTGCTATGCAGACGGTGAAAAAGCATACATTCTTGCTCCAGAAGGATTAAAGGATGGTATGACAGTTATGAATGGTTCTGAAGCAGAAGTAAGAGTAGGAAATTGTCTTCCACTTTCTGATATTCCAGTAGGTACACAGATTCATAACATTGAATTATATCCTGGAAAAGGCGGACAGTTAGTACGTTCAGCAGGAAATAGTGCACAGTTGATGGCGAAAGAAGGAAAGTATGCTACATTAAGACTTCCATCTGGTGAGATGAGAATGGTTCCAATTATCTGTAGAGCATCTATTGGTGTCGTAGGAAATGGAGATCATAACTTGATTAATGTAGGTAAAGCTGGACGTAAACGTCACATGGGTATTAGACCTACAGTTCGTGGATCTGTTATGAACCCTAATGACCATCCACATGGTGGTGGTGAAGGTAAGACTGGTATTGGACGTCCAGGTCCATGTACTCCATGGGGTAAACCAGCACTTGGTCTTAAGACACGTAAGAAAAACAAAGCTTCTAACAAGTTAATTGTAAGAAGAAGAGATGGTAAAGCAGTTAAATAATTTAGTTTACAAGGAGGTTAGAACCTATGGCTCGCTCACTTAAAAAAGGACCATTTGCAGATGCAAGCTTACTGAAAAAAGTAGATGCTATGAACGCTGCAGGTGATAAATCAGTTATTAAGACATGGTCACGTCGTTCTACAATCTTCCCTTCATTTGTTGGACACACGATTGCTGTTCATGACGGAAGAAAACATGTACCAGTGTATGTGACAGAAGATATGGTTGGACACAAGCTTGGAGAGTTTGTTGCAACAAGAACATACAGAGGACATGGAAAAGACGAGAAGAAGTCAAGAGTTAGATAATATATTCAGTAATTCGGAAGGAGGGTTTATCCATGGCAAAAGGACATAGATCCCAAATAAAGAG
Source organism: Candidatus Ruminococcus intestinipullorum (assembly GCA_018883985.1). GTDB lineage: Bacteria > Bacillota > Clostridia > Lachnospirales > Lachnospiraceae > Mediterraneibacter > Mediterraneibacter intestinipullorum_A. The sequence goes on from JAHLFA010000054.1 coordinate 19,110, forward strand.
AGAAAGAAATGCACAGAAAGATACTAGACCATCAGCAAAAATCTCTTATGCTAGAGTATCTGTTCAGAAAGCATGTTTCGTATTAGATGCCATTAGAGGTAAGGACGTACAGACAGCACTTGGTATTTTAGCTTATAATCCAAGATATGCTTCAAGTGTAATTGAAAAATTATTAAAATCAGCAATTGCAAATGCTGAAAATAACAACGGTATGAATATTGAAAACCTTTATATTGAAGAGTGTTATGCAAATAAAGGACCAACAATGAAGCGAATCAGACCGAGAGCACAGGGTAGAGCTTATAGAATCGAAAAGAGAATGAGCCATATCACAATCGTGCTGAATGAAAGATAAGGAGGACACTCATGGGACAGAAAGTTAATCCACATGGTTTAAGAGTCGGTGTTATCAAAGACTGGGATTCCAGATGGTACGCAGAAAAAGACTTTGCAGATAACCTAGTAGAAGATCACAAAATCAGAACATTTCTTAAAAAGAAATTATACAACGCAGGCGTTTCTAAAATTGAAATTGAAAGAGCATCTGATCGTGTGAAGATTATCATCTATACAGCAAAACCAGGTGTAGTAATCGGTAAGGGTGGTTCTGAAATTGAAAAAGTGAAAGCAGAACTTGCACAGTTTACAGAGAAAAAATTAATTGTAGACATTAAAGAAGTAAAAAGACCAGATAGAGATGCTCAGTTAGTAGCTGAGAACATTGCTCAGCAGCTTGAAAATCGTATTTCTTTCAGACGTGCGATGAAATCTTGCATGTCAAGAACTATGAAAGCAGGAGCACTTGGTGTGAAGACATCTGTTTCAGGACGTCTTGGAGGAGCTGATATGGCTCGTACAGAGTTCTACAGCGAAGGAACTATTCCACTTCAGACACTGAGAGCAGACATTGATTATGGATTCGCAGAGGCTGATACAACTTACGGAAAAGTTGGTGTAAAAGTTTGGATTTACAAAGGCGAAGTTCTTCCAACTAAAGCGGATAAGGAAGGGAGCGATAAATAATGTTAATGCCAAAAAGAGTAAAACGTCGTAAACAGTTCCGTGGTACCATGAAAGGTAAAGCTTTAAGAGGTAACACGATTTCATATGGTGAATATGGTATTGTCGCAGCAGAACCATGCTGGATCCGTTCTAACCAGATTGAAGCAGCACGTATTGCTATGACACGTTATATCAAACGTGGTGGTAAAGTTTGGATCAAGATTTTCCCAGACAAACCAGTAACAGCGAAACCAGCAGAAACTCGAATGGGTAGTGGAAAAGGAACATTAGAGTACTGGGCAGCAGTAGTAAAACCAGGACGTGTAATGTTCGAAATTGCAGGAGTACCAGAGGAAACAGCTAGAGAGGCACTTCGTCTTGCAATGCATAAATTACCTTGCAAATGCAAAATCGTTTCTCGCGCAGACTTAGAAGGCGGTGATAACAGTGAAAATTAATACATTTGTAAAAGAATTAAGAGCAAAATCTGTAGAAGAATTAAATGAAGAATTAGTAGCTGCTAAAAAGGAGCTCTTTAACTTGAGATTCCAAAATGCAACGAATCAGTTAGATAATACAAGCAGAATTAAAGAAGTGAGAAAGAATATCGCCAGAATTCAGACGGTGATTACAGAAGCTTCTAAAGCTGAATAGGAGGTCGTACTGTGGAAGAAAGAAATTTAAGAAAAGTTCGTACAGGCAAGGTTGTTAGCGATAAAATGGACAAAACAATCGTTGTTGCAGTTGAAGACCACGTTAAACACCCTCTTTATAAGAAAATCGTAAAAAGAACTTATAAATTGAAAGCTCACGATGAAAACAATGAGTGTAACGTTGGGGATACAGTAAAAGTTATGGAAACAAGACCATTGTCTAAAGACAAAAGATGGCGCCTTGTTGAAATTATGGAGAAAGCGAAATAATCGATTCGCATTGTTGAACATCCAAAGTTCAATGAGTTTATAATAAAGGAGGATTACCTGCATGATACAACAGGAAAGTAGACTTAAAGTAGCAGACAACACAGGTGCTAAAGAATTACTTTGTATCCGTGTACTTGGCGGTTCTACAAGAAGATACGCTAATATCGGAGATGTTATCGTTGCGTCCGTTAAAGATGCAACACCAGGTGGTGTTGTGAAAAAGGGCGATGTAGTAAAAGCTGTAGTTGTCCGTACTGTAAAAGGTGCACGTCGTAAAGATGGTTCCTATATCAGATTCGATGAAAATGCTGCTGTAATTATAAAAGACGACATGAATCCACGTGGAACACGTATTTTTGGACCAGTAGCAAGAGAGCTTAGAGATAAACAATTTATGAAAATTGTTTCTTTAGCTCCAGAAGTACTGTAGGGAGGTGCCGAAGATGTCAACTATGAAGATTAAAAAAGGTGATACTGTAAAAGTAATCGCTGGAAAAGATAAAGACAAAGAAGGCAAAGTAATTGCTGTAAATAAAAAAGACGGAAAAGTTCTGGTTGAAGGTGTTAATATGCTTACAAAGCATACAAAGCCAAGTGCTATGAATCAGAACGGCGGTATCGTTCATCAGGAAGGCTACATTGATGCTTCTAATGTGATGTTAATGCACAATGGAAAAGCTACAAGAGTAGGTTTCAAAATGGATGGAGATAAAAAAGTTCGTTTTGCAAAAGCAACAGGCGAAGTAATTGATTAATGCAAGGAAGGAGGTCCAGAACTTTGAGTAGACTGAAAGAACAATATCAGAATGAGATCGTTGATGCAATGATCAAAAAATTTGGATATAAAAACATTATGGAAGTGCCAAAGCTTGACAAGGTTGTTATCAACATGGGTGTTGGCGAGGCAAAAGAAAATGCTAAGGTATTAGAGTCAGCAGTAGCTGACCTTGAGAAAATCTCAGGACAGAAGGCAGTTCTTACAAGAGCTAAGAACTCAGTGGCTAACTTCAAAATCAGAGAAGGAATGCCAATTGGATGTAAAGTTACTTTAAGAGGAGAAAAAATGTATGAGTTTGTTGATCGTTTGATCAACCTTGCACTTCCTCGTGTACGTGACTTTAGAGGAGTAAACCCAAATGCATTTGATGGAAGAGGAAACTATGCTCTTGGAATCAAAGAACAGTTGATTTTCCCAGAAATCGAATATGATAAAGTGGATAAGGTCAGAGGTATGGATGTAATTTTCGTTACAACAGCTAAGACTGACGAGGAAGCTCGTGAATTATTGACACAGTTCAATATGCCATTCACAAAGTAAAGGAGGGAAATTCATGGCTAAAACATCAATGAAAATCAAACAGCAGCGTAAACAAAAATTCTCTACAAGAGAATACAGCCGCTGTAGAATCTGCGGTCGTCCGCATGCATATTTGAGAAAATATGGAATCTGCCGTGTATGCTTCCGTGAATTGGCATACAAAGGACAGATCCCAGGTGTAAGAAAAGCAAGCTGGTAGACCGAAAGTAACTTGGCTGGCTCAAAGTATGGGCGAAAGGCGAGGTTAGTGCGAGGTTGTTCTAGGAGCTTGGCGAGAAGAACTTCCTTGCAGGGAAACCACGACAGGGAATAACAAACAGGAGGTCATAAGACATGAACATGAGCGATCCAATTGCAGATATGCTTACAAGAATCCGTAATGCAAATACTGCTAAACATGATACAGTTGATGTACCTGCGTCTAAAATGAAAAAAGCAATTGCTGAAATTCTTTTTAACGAAGGATATATCGCAAAATATGATATCGTAGAAGATGGACACTTTGAAACAATCCATATTACATTAAAATATGGTGCAGATAAAAATGAAAAGGTTATCTCTGGATTAAAGAGAATTTCAAAACCAGGTTTACGTGTTTATGCTAATACACAAGATATTCCAAGAGTACTTGGAGGACTTGGAACAGCAATCCTTTCAACAAATAAAGGTGTTATTACAGATAAGGAAGCAAGAAAGCTCGGTGTAGGCGGAGAAGTTCTTTGCTTCGTATGGTAAGCTAGAGATAGCTTTTTATGTAACTGAAAACAGAGGAGCCAAAGCAGCTCCTCCGAAAATTTAAGTTAATAAGGAGGAACAGGTATGTCACGTATCGGAAGACTACCAGTTGCAATTCCAGCAGGAGTAACTGTGGAAGTTGCAGAGAATAATGTAGTGACTGTAAAAGGTCCAAAAGGAACACTTGTAAAAGAACTTCCAGTAGAGATGGAAATCAAAGTGGAAGAAACAGAAGTAGTTGTAACAAGACCAAACGATTTGAAGAAAATGAAATCTTTACATGGTCTTACAAGAACACTCATTAACAACATGGTTGTTGGTGTAACAGATGGATATGAGAAAGTTCTTGAAGTAAACGGTGTTGGTTATAGAGCAGCTAAATCAGGAAATAAGCTTACATTAAGTTTAGGATACTCTCATCCAGTTGAAATGATCGATCCAGAAGGTGTTGAAACTGTATTAGATGGACAGAACAAAATCACTGTAAAAGGTATCGACAAAGAAAAAGTTGGCCAGTTCGCAGCGGAAATCAGAGATAAGAGAAGACCAGAGCCATACAAAGGTAAAGGTATCAAATATGCTGATGAAGTTATTAGACGTAAAGTTGGTAAAACTGGTAAGAAATAAATAAGGAGAGTGTGAAAATGGTTAGTAAGAAATCAAGAAGCGAAGTTCGTAGAAAAAAACACATGAAATTACGTAACCGTTTCAGCGGTACAGCTGAAAGACCACGTTTAGCTGTGTTTAGAAGTAATAATCACATGTATGCACAGATTATTGATGATACAGTTGGGAACACTCTAGTTGCAGCTTCCACTCTTCAAAAAGATGTGAAAGCAGAATTAGAGAAAACTAACGATGTGAAAGCAGCAGCTTACTTAGGAAAAGTAATTGCTGAAAAAGCAAAAGAAAAAGGAATTACTGATGTTGTATTTGACAGAGGTGGATTCATTTATCAGGGAAAAATTAAAGCATTGGCAGACGCAGCTAGAGAAGCTGGGCTGAATTTCTAAGGAAGGGAGAACACATATGAGACAAGAACGTATTGATGCTAGTCAATTAGAATTAACAGAAAAAGTGGTATCAATCAAACGTGTTACCAAAGTTGTTAAAGGTGGTCGTAACTTCAGATTCACAGCTTTAGTAGTTGTTGGCGATGGAAAAGGCCATGTTGGTGCAGGTTTAGGGAAAGCTACTGAAATTCCAGAAGCAATCCGTAAAGGAAAAGAGGATGCAGCAAAGAATTTAATTTCTGTTGCATTGGATGAAAATGAAAGTGTTACACATGATGTTATCGGAAAATTCGGAAGCTCTTCTGTATTACTGAAGAAAGCTCCGGACGGTACTGGAGTGATTGCTGGAGGTCCAGCACGTGCGGTAATCGAGATGGCAGGAATCAAGAATATCCGTACAAAATCTTTGGGGTCTAACAACAAACAGAACGTTGTTCTTGCAACTCTTGCAGGTTTAAAACAAATTAAGACTCCAGAAGAAGTAGCAAGACTTCGCGGCAAATCAGTAGAAGAGATTGTAGGCTAATAGGAGGTAAATATAATGGCAAATTTAAAAGTTACACTGGTTAAGTCTACTATCGGTGCCGTACCAAAGCATAAAAGAACTGTAGAGGCACTTGGATTAAAGAAAGTGAATAAAACAGTTGTATTGCCAGATAATGCAGCTACCAGAGGTATGGTACAGCAGGTTAGACATTTAGTAAAAGTGGAAGAAGCATAATTACAGGATAAGGAGGTAATATCATGGACTTATCAAACTTAAGACCAGCAGATGGTTCTAAGCACAGCGATAATTTCAGAAGAGGCCGTGGACACGGTTCTGGAAATGGTAAGACAGCTGGTAAAGGTCATAAAGGTCAAAAAGCTCGTTCAGGAGCTACAAGACCAGGCTTTGAAGGTGGTCAGATGCCTTTATACAGAAGAATACCAAAGAGAGGTTTCAAATGTAGAAACTCTAAAGAAATCATTGGTATTAACTTAAGCGCATTAGAGAGATTTGAAGATGGTGCTACAGTTTCAGTTGAAACATTGATTGAAGCAGGTATCGTTAAAAATCCTAGAGATGGAGTTAAAATTCTTGGAAATGGAGAGTTAACTAAGAAGCTTACTGTTCAAGTGAATGCATTTAGCGCAAGTGCAGCTGAAAAGATTGAAGCTCTTGGTGGAAAAGCAGAGGTGATCTAATGCTACGGACTGTGCGAAGAGCATTTCAAATTGAAGATATCCGAAAAAGGTTATTTTACACATTTTTAATGCTGATCGTTGTAAGGTTAGGGTCCCAACTTCCTACACCAGGAGTGGATCCAACCTATATACAGAATTTTTTCGCGAACCAAACAGGGGATGCATTCAATTTTTTTGATGCATTCACTGGAGGTTCATTTACCCAGATGTCCGTATTTGCACTTAGCATTACGCCGTATATCACATCTTCCATTGTTATGCAGCTTTTAACGATTGCAATTCCAAAACTTGAGGAAATGCAGAAAGAGGGCGAAGATGGAAGAAAGAAAATTGCAGCGATTACACGTTATGTTACAGTTGTTTTAGCACTTGTGGAATCCACAGCTATGGCAATTGGATTTGGTAGACAAGGTCTATTAGTAGAATATAATTTTGTAAATGCAGCAATTGTAGTGTGTACATTGACAGCGGGATCTGCGTTCTTAATGTGGATTGGTGAACGTATAACAGAAAAGGGCGTTGGAAATGGTATT
>JAHLFA010000055.1 GCA_018883985.1 Candidatus Ruminococcus intestinipullorum
GTGTTAAAACAGATCATGCTGTAAATAAATTAGTAGAGTACGAGTTGGTAGAAGAAGTAGGACGTTTAGATGCGATTGGTAGACCCATTTTGTTTGGAACAACAGAGGAATTTTTGCGAAGATTTCATGTACAATCGTTAGAAGAACTTCCTATGCCAAAGCCTGAAGAAGTAGAAAATTTTAAGGAAGAGGCAAAAGAAGAGGCAAAGGTAAAATTAAATATTTAAGTTCTGTATTTTATTTTTTTTACATAAAATAAATGGAAAAATATCATGGAGTTAATCTATGACACAATGGAAGTGTGGATTATTGAAACGCATGGCAATGAGCCTATTTTTGAGCATCATTTTATTGGCAAATGTGATACCCGTGCAGGCAGGAGAAGATACAGAACCTCAACAGTTATACGCCCAGTCCGCAGTTTTAATGGATGCCGACAGTGGGCGTGTTTTATTTTCAAAAGAGGGAGATGTTGAGAAAGCTATGGCTAGCACCACGAAAATCATGACGTGTATTTTAGCACTAGAAGAAGGAGTGATGCAAGATGTTGTTACGGCAAGTTCAAATGCAGCAAAACAGCCACGAGTTCGGCTGGGAGTACAGGAAGGGGAACAAATTCTTTTTGAAGATTTATTGTACGCACTTATGTTAGAATCCTATAACGATGCAGCAGTGATGATAGCTGAACATATTGGGGGGAGTGTAGAGGGGTTCGCAAAAAAAATGAATCAAAAAGCCATGCAGCTAAGGTTATCGCATACATATTTTATCACACCGAGTGGGCTAGATGCACAAGATGAAAATGGAAGTCATCATACTACAGCGAAAGAGCTTGCACTTATTATGAAATATTGTATTATGGACTCCCCAAAGGCAAACGAATTTCTGCAAATTACAGGAACAGCATCCCATACATTTTCAAATTTAGAGAAAACAAAAAATTATAGCTGTACAAATCATAATGCTTTCTTACAAATGATGGATGGGGCATTTTCAGGCAAGACAGGATTTACAGGAGATGCAGGTTATTGCTATGTAGGTGCCCTAAGAAATGGAGAGAGAACGTTTATTTCTGTAGTACTTGGATGTGGATGGCCTAATAATAAAAACTATAAATGGGTAGATACAAAGAAGTTAATGCAATATGGAATTGATTACTTCCAATATAAAGACGTGTGGAAGACTCCAAATCTATCAACGGTGGTAGTAGAAAATGGTATTTCTGATACAGATCCGTTTTCATCTATTGGATATACAGAATTGGAAATAGAGCAGGATATAGGAGAACTTCAATTACTACTAGCACCATGGGAAGAAGTAGAAGTAAAAGAGGAAATTCCAAAACAATTAAAAGCACCTGTTACACAAGGTGATATTGTTGGGAGTATTCAGTATCTGTTACAAGGTGATGTCATATTAGAGCTTCCTATCATGGTGAAAAAAAGTGTATCAAAAATAAATTTTCAATGGTTTTTTCAAAATATTACAAAAAAATATTTTTTAGGATGTTAAAATAAATCAACTAAATTGGTTAAATTCTTCACTGGTTATATACATAGGCATATGGTACTATTTAAAAAGATAATAAATGACAATGTAATTGATTAAATATAAGGAGTACTTGCTATGAAAAATTATGAAAAATATGTGAGAAGTTATTTTATGCCGCCAGAACCATGCTATGATTGGGTGAAGAAAGATTATATTGAGAAACCACCTATATGGTGTAGTGTAGATTTACGAGATGGAAATCAGGCATTAATAGAACCCATGAGTTTAGAGGAAAAAATTGAATATTTCCAGATGCTGTTAGAGATTGGATTTAAACAAATTGAAGTAGGGTTTCCAGCAGCATCTGAGACGGAGTATCAGTTTCTTCGTACTTTAATTGAAAAAAATATGATTCCAGAAGATGTAACTATTCAAGTGTTGACACAGGCAAGAGAGCATATTATAAAGCGAACCTTTGAGGCTGTAAAAGGTGCTCCACATGCGGTAATCCATCTGTATAATTCCACTTCTGTTGCACAAAGAGAGCAGGTTTTTCAAAAGAGCAAGGAAGAAATCAAGAACATTGCCATTGAAGGTGCAGTACTTTTAAAGGAATTGGCAGAAAAAACAGAAGGAAATTTCACATTTCAATATAGTCCTGAAAGCTTTCAGGGAACGGAAGTAGAATATGCCCTAGAGGTTTGCAATGCAGTATTAGAAGTATGGCAGCCCTGCAAAGAACGGAAAGTGATTATCAATTTGCCAACCACAGTGGAGAATTCTATGCCTCATGTATTTGCCAGTCAGGTAGAATATATGAGCAAACATTTGTATCAAAGAGAACATGTTATTTTATCATTACACCCACACAATGACCGTGGTTCTGGAGTCAGTGATGCAGAGCTTGGGATTTTGGCCGGTGCCGATCGAATTGAGGGTACACTTTTTGGAAATGGCGAGAGAACTGGAAATGTAGATATTATTACCTTAGCTATGAATATGTTCTCACAAGGGGTAGACCCTGGCTTGGATTTCTCTAATATGAGTCAGATAAGTGAAAAATATGAACAATTAACTAGAATGAAAGTATCTCCACGTCAACCATATGCAGGAGATTTGGTTTTTACTGCATTTTCAGGTTCGCATCAAGATGCTATTGCCAAAGGCATGGCATGGCATGAAGAAAGAAAATGTAACACATGGACAGTACCATATCTTCCTATTGACCCTAAAGATGTAGGAAGACAATATGAAACAGATGTAATTCGTATTAATAGTCAATCTGGAAAAGGTGGAATCAATTATATTTTAAAACAAAGTTTTGGTTTAAATCTTCCAAAGAAAATGCGAGAAGAGGTTGGATATCTTGTAAAGGATGTATCGGATAAGGCACATAAAGAATTGAGTCCTGAGTGGGTGTATCATATTTTTGAAGAACATTATATGAATGAAACTTCTGTATTTACGGTAGATGAATGTCATTATAAGCAAGAAAACGGCATTTTTGCTGAGGCAACGATACATCATGATGGAAAAAATCGTCTTATTACAGGGGTTGGAAATGGACGCCTAGATGCCATTAGCAATGCAATTAAGCACTATTTTGACATTGATTATGAATTAACATTTTATGAAGAGCACTCCCTTACACAAGGTTCTTCTTCTAAGGCAGTTGCTTATGTAGGGGTTACTTATAAGCAGAAAACATATTGGGGTGTTGGTATAGATTCTGATATTATTAAAGCATCTGTAGAAGCTCTTGTTGTTGCAGTAAATAAAATTGATGAAATAAAACATTCTAATATTTCTAAAGATGAAAGATTATTAGAGATTACAAATTATATCCGTGCAAATTATAAAGATGTTACATTAGAAGAACTTTCTGAACAGTTTTTCTTGTCTAAACCTTATTTGTCTAAATACATAAAGGAAAAGTCGGGATTCACTTTTGGAGAAACACTGAAATTAATCAGGATGAAAAAGGCATGTACCTTATTAAAGAATAGTACTGCAACTGTAGAAAGTATCGCAGAATCTGTGGGGTATCAAAATGTAGAACATTTCAATCGTATTTTTAAGAAGATGTATCAAATTACTCCAGTACAGTATCGAAATCAAAAATAGAATCTTAAGGCAGGGTATCTTCTTGTGAAAGGAAGGAACCCTGTCCTTTTTTGTGGCAATAAAATAAATAAGTTATGCAATAATAGGATAGACAAAAAAGAACGTATATGGTAGTATAACGTTAAGGCAAAATCTTACGTGTTGTGATTTATTTCCATTTTTCAGCAGAAGTTGGATACAAAAGTGGAAAGCAACAGCATATCTAATCAAAGAACTTTGATTCATGAGTATTCAAATGTCAAGAAAAATTTTCCCATATAAAGAATTTATTATACAACAGAGAGAAGAAAATACATTGCAGTTTAGTAGCGTTTTGCTATAATTAGAGTAGAGAAAGACAGAGGAAAATCATGGTAGAAAATGCAAAAGCGGATGTAGTATTTAAAGAATTTTGGCGACAAAACGAAAGATTTGCAGATTTATTTAATACTGTTATTTTTAAAGGACAAATAGTAATACGTCCTGAGAATCTAACGGAAATGGATACAGATGTTTCTGGTACAATTGAAATGAAAGACTATAAAGAGACTTTAACAAGAACCAGAGATGTTGTGAAGAAGACAGCTTATGGGATAGAATTTGTAGTTATGGGAGTGGAAAATCAGGAAGAAGTTCATTATGCGATGCCACTTCGGTCAATGATTTATGATTCCCTAGGATATTTGAAAGAATACAAAGAAATTACTCGTAGTCGTAAAAAGGAAGGCAATCTGAGAACAAAAGCAGAGTTTCTGAGTAAAATGAAAAAGGAAGATAGACTGCACCCAGTCATCAGCCTGATAGTTTATTATGGGGAAAATATTTGGGATGGTCCGTATTGTCTTAAGGATATGGTAATCGAGATGCCTCCAGAAATTGAAGCTGTTTTTTCAGACTATAAAATGAATTTGTTAGAAGTACGGGATTCTGGAAAATACCTTTTTAACAACAAAGAGGTAGAGATTGTTTTTGATATTACAAGAAAAGCTTTTGCTGGAAACATTGATGAGATTCAACAAAAGTATGAACATGAGAAACTCAGTTCGGAAATGCTTTTAGTAATCGGCAAGATGACGGGCTCCAAAGAAATTATGGAGATGGGAAACAATAAGGAGGTTGATAGTATGTGTACTGCATTAGAAAAATTAAAGCAGCAGGGAGTCGAACAAGGCAAATTGACTATTATTAAAAATCTTCTATCAAATGGTTTATCTGTAGAAGAAGTAAAGAAAATTGCCGAAGTAACAGAAGAAGAAATTGAAAAGGCAATAAACAATAGCTCAGATTCTCTATAAATAGAAATAAATTATTCCAGTACAGTATCGAAATCAAAAATAAGTTGAAAATCACTTTACAATCCTTCTGATTTTGTATACAGTATTAATTAAATCTATAAATCTTATGCAAAAAAGGAAGTGACTACACATGGATGGTTTAAAGCCAATTCAAATACGATCAGCAAAAGAAAAGGTTGCAGAAGAATTAAGAAGAGCTATTTTATCAAGGCAACTTAAGGGAGGCGAAGAGTTATCTTTAGAACATATAGCATCGCAACTTCAGGTATCAGCTATGCCAGTTAGAGAAGCTTTTCAAATTCTTGCTAGAGATGGTTTGATTCAACTTCGAAAAAATAAATGTGCAATTGTTATAGGAATTAATGAAACATATATCAGAGAACATTATCAAATTCGTGCTATTTTAGAAAGTTCTGCAGCTATATTGGCGTGCAGTGCATCAGATGAAAAGATTATGGAGATTGCAGAAGTCCATAAAGCTGCACAAAAAATAAAAACTGAAGAACTATATGGCACATATGCAGATTTAAATCGTGCATTTCACCATAAAATTTGGGTAGCAGCTGGGAATCAAAGAATGCAAAACATGATAGCTGAATTATGGAATGGATTCTCAAAGGGAAGTATGATAACAGAGGCAGATTATTTAGAATTGTCAATGGAAGAACATGCAGAAATTTTAGATGCAATTCAGAATAGAGATGAGATAAGAGCAGGAGATATGATGAATAAACATATCTATCGGAGCATGGAGGATATG
>JAHLFA010000056.1 GCA_018883985.1 Candidatus Ruminococcus intestinipullorum
TGCATTGTATGCACCTCCGAGTGATTGATTGTGGAAGATTGGCGCTTGGGGGTTTCTTTTTATTTTAACAAAAAAATAAAATGTTGGAAATGTAATTGTAAAATCACACCCCAACATTTATTATAGAACCATTTTATATAAAAAGAATGGAAGTAATATAGTAAGAAAAAAATGTTAAATTTTTGACAAATGTGTATTGACAAATATTTAACGATTTGATATACTTACCCATGTAAGAAAGATAAACCAACTCAATTACAGGAGGAATATTGAAATGGCAAAAAAGAAAGAAGAAATGGGAGTACCTGCAATCGTAGATAGTGTAGAAACACTAGCAGCTAAGATGCAAGCAATGCGTGAAGCTCAGAAAGAATTTGCAAAATTCACACAAGAGCAAGTAGATAAAATTTTCTACGAAGCAGCTATGGCAGCAAATAAGATGCGTATCCCACTTGCAAGAATGGCAGTAGAAGAAACACAAAGAGGTGTGTTAGAAGATAAAATTATTAAAAATCACTATGCAGCTGAGTATATCTACAATGCATATAAAGATACAAAAACATGTGGAATCATTGAAGAAGATAAAGCTTTTGGAATTAGAAAGATTGCAGAGCCAATTGGACTTGTAGCAGCAGTAATTCCTACAACAAACCCAACATCAACAGCAATTTTTAAAACATTGATTTGTTTGAAAACAAGAAATGCAATTATTATCAGTCCACATCCAAGTGCAAAAGCTTGTACAATTGAAGCAGCAAAGATTGTTCTTGAAGCAGCTGTAAAGGCAGGAGCACCAGAAGGAATTATTGGATGGATTGATGTACCATCTCTAGAGCTTACAAACCAAGTTATGAGAGATTCTGATATTATCCTAGCAACAGGTGGTCCTGGAATGGTAAAAGCAGCATATTCTTCAGGAAAACCAGCACTTGGAGTAGGAGCTGGAAATACACCAGTTATTATTGATGAAACAGCTGATATTAAAATGGCAGTTAGCTCAATCATTCATTCAAAAACATTTGATAATGGTATGATTTGTGCTTCTGAGCAGTCTGTAACAGTAATGGAAAATATCTATGATGAAGTAAAGAAAGAATTCCAATATCGTGGATGCTATTTCTTGAAAAAAGGTGCAGAGCTTGATAAAGTACGTAAAACAATTATCGTAAATGGTGCATTAAATAGCAAGATTCCAGGAAAATCTGCTTATGAAATTGCACAAATGGCAGGAATTGAAGTTCCACAGGAAACAAAGATTCTAATTGGAGAAGTAGAATCTGTAGATATTTCAGAAGAATTTGCTCATGAAAAATTATCTCCTGTACTTGCAATGTATAAAGCAAAAACATTTGATGAGGCAATTGAGAAAGCAGAGCAGCTTGTAGCAGATGGTGGATATGGTCATACATCTTCTCTATACATACATCCTGCACAGACTGAAAAGATTGAAAAGCATGCAGCAGCTATGAAAACATGTCGTGTATTGATTAATACACCATCATCACATGGTGGAATTGGTGATTTGTATAACTTCAAACTTGCTCCATCTCTTACACTTGGATGCGGTTCTTGGGGAGGAAACTCTGTATCAGAGAACGTTGGAGTTAAACACCTAATCAACGTGAAGACAGTTGCTGAGAGGAGAGAAAATATGCTTTGGTTCAGAACACCTGAGAAGGTATACTTCAAAAAAGGATGTATGCCAGTAGCTCTAGATGAATTGGGAACAGTAATGCATAAAAAACGTGCATTTATTGTAACAGATACATTCTTATACAAACATGGATATGTGAAAGCGATCGAAGAGAAATTGGATGAAATGGGAATCCAGCATACATGTTTCTATGAAGTTGCTCCAGACCCAACACTTCAATGTGCAAGAAAAGGTGCAGAACAGATGGCAGCATTTGAACCAGATACTATTATTGCACTTGGTGGAGGTTCTGCAATGGATGCAGCTAAGATTATGTGGGTAATGTATGAGCATCCAGATGCAAACTTTGAAGATATGGCAATGGATTTCATGGATATCCGTAAGAGAGTATTTACATTCCCTAAGATGGGTGAAAAGGCTTACTTCGTAGCAATTCCTACATCTTCAGGAACAGGTTCAGAAGTAACACCATTTGCTATTATTACAGACGCAGAAACAGGTATTAAATGGCCAATCGCTGACTATGAATTGCTTCCAAACATGGCAATCGTAGATGTAGATAACATGATGACTCAGCCAAAAGGATTGACAAGTGCATCTGGTATTGACGTTATGACACACGCAATCGAAGCTTATGTATCTATTATGGCAACAGATTATACTGATGGATTGGCATTGAAAGCAACAAAAGCTGTATTTGATTATCTTCCATCAGCATATGAAAATGGAGCAAATGATCCAAAAGCAAGAGAAATGATGGCAAATGCGTCTTGTATGGCAGGTATGGCGTTTGCAAATGCATTCTTAGGATTGAACCATTCTATGGCTCACAAATTGGGAGCATTCCATCACCTTCCACATGGTGTGGCAAATGCGGTATTATTAACAGAAGTTATGAGATATAACTCTGTAGAAGTTCCTACAAAGATGGGTACATTCTCTCAGTATGAATATCCACATACATTAGAAAGATATGCAGAAATTGGACGTTTTGTAGGATGTACAGGAAAGAATGATAAAGAAGTATTTGAAAATCTATGTGCAAAACTAGAAGACTTAAAAGAAAAAATTGGAATTAAGAAATCAATCAAAGAGTATGGTATTGATGAGAAATACTTCCTTGAAACATTAGATGAAATGGTTGAACAAGCATTTGATGATCAATGTACAGGAGCAAATCCAAGATATCCATTGATGAAAGAAATCAAGGAAATTTACTTAAAATGCTATTATGGTAAATAATTAATAAAAAAAATTGCCTAGACGTAAAGTCTAGGCGATTTTTTATTACCAGCTTTGGAAGAATAAGTTTCCTCCAATATTCGTTCCTGGTCTATTTGTAGCACCTGCATACAAGAAGTAATAACAATCACTAACGGCTGTAAGACGAGAACCACTTATTGCGTCATTAGCAACCTGATATGCAAGATTTGAAGCACCTCTTTCTAGTACAGAATCCAAACGTCCTGTCCAAACAGGCTCAAATTGTCCAGATGCATAAATAACAGCTTTGATAGAATTAGGGAAAGATGGACTCTCCACACGATTCATAATAACAGTCGCAACAGCAAGCATAGAGTTGTAATCATGAATGGCCTCACAATCAAGTAAAGCAGCAAATAAATCAATCTCACTTGCAGTTGCATCTGATGGTTTACTATTTACAATTGTGTCATCATAACTACCTGTCCCAGTTTGAGGAGTGGACGGTGTAGTTGGTGCTGATGGAGTAGATGGTGTAGACGGCACTTGAGGTTTGTTTGCTTGTGCAGCAGCCTCTTGGGCTAAACGTTCCTCCTCAGCTTTACGAGCAGCAGCTTCTGCAGCCAATCGGGCAGCTTCCTCGGCTTTGAGTTGTTCCAATTGAGCTTGAAAAGCTTGAAGATCGGTAGAAGTAGCCTCTGCTTTTATTTGTAATTCTGTTTTTCGATGATCTAACTCCTGTTGAAGATGAATTAGAGAGGATTGTTGTTCTAATAAAAGAGCTTCCTCTTGAGCAATAGTATCACGAGTTGTCTGTAACTCTAATAACATCTGTCGGTCATAATCACTGATATTTTGTATGAAGTCAGCTTTATTTAGAAAATCACTCATATTCTTCGCAGAAAAGAGCATTTCCAATAGGGATGCATTCCCAGTTTCATACATATACTTAATACGGGTTTTCATATTTTGGTATTGTTCAGCTTCTTCAAGCTGGGCAAGAGCAAGAGAATCTTTTGTACGTTGAATCTCTCCATTTGTAATTTCAATTTGCATCTCAGCTGTAGAAATTTGTTCGCTGATTTGAAAAAGTTCCTCATTAATACCAGCCAGTTCCTGTTCTAAGGAAGAAGTTTTATTTTCCAAACTTTCTTTTGTTTCCTCAGCAGTTACCGAAAGGGTTGGGAGAAATAGAACAAATGAAGAAAGCACAGCAATTCCTGTATGCAGTCTTCGCTTTAAGTTTGATTTCATAGTATAAATTCCTTTCTTTCAAACTTGGTTACTATATGAAATAACTAGAACCCAAATACTGTCATGCTATTATACTATAAATTGCATTATTTCGCAAACTTTGATACAATAAATTTCAATAAAATAAAGAGAGCAATTTGTTATTAGAGGAGGAGAAGGATGTTAGAGGCATTGAAGGTAATTATTTTGGGAATCATAGAGGGTATTACAGAGTGGCTCCCAATTAGTAGTACAGGGCATCTAATTTTAACAGAAGAGTTTATTCATCTTCAAGTAAGCCAGTCATTTATGGATATGTTTAATGTGGTGATTCAGTTGGGAGCTATCATGGCAGTTGTTGTCATATATTTCCACCGTTTGAATCCCTTTTCTACCAAGAAAAATGAAAGACAAAAAATGATGACAATACAACTGTGGGTTAAGGTTATAATTGGGTCAATACCAGCGGGAGTAATTGGAGTATTATTTAATGACTTTATAGAAGAAAAGTTTAATAACTCCTATGTGGTTGCATTTATGTTAATTTTTGTTGGAGTATTGTTCATTGTAATAGAAAATTATCATAAAGGTACAGAGCCTAAAATTACAAAAATTTCACAGCTTACAGTTCCAGTTGTTCTTTTAATTGGAGTATTTCAAATGTTAGCGATGATTCCAGGAACATCCAGATCTGGTGCAACAATTGTAGGAGCACTTGCACTAGGGGTATCAAGAACTGTTGCAGCTGATTTTACATTTTTCCTTGCAATTCCAGCGATGTTTGGAGCTAGTTTTATTAAACTTATAAAATTTGGATTCGTATTTACATCCACGGAACTATTTCTATTATTATTAGGAAGTGTTGTATCATTTGGTGTATCAATTTTAGCTATAAAATTTTTATTACGATATATTCAAAATCATGATTTTAAGGCATTTGGATATTATCGTATTGTATTAGGAATTATCGTATTTCTTTATTTTGGAATTATGGCAATGTTTGCATAAATAATAAAAATGCAAATTTATGCATAAAAATACTTGTTTTTTTTGAAAATTGTGATAAAATACAAAACATATTGAATGATTATACATTGAAAATATGTTTTAGGAGGTTTTGCAAATGAAGATGAAAGCACTAACAAAAATGGTAATGGCAGCAGTATGTATGGTTTCACTTGCAGCATGTGGCTCAGAGAAAAAGGTAGTGACAGTGGAGAGTGTAGAAGACTTAAAAAGTTTGACAATAGGCGTACAAACAGGAACTACAGGAGATGAACTAGCTTCTGAGCAGGTAGAAAAAGATACACAAATGAAACGTTACTCCAAAGGTTCTACAGCGATTCAAGCATTAAAATCAGGAAAAATAGACAGTGTAGTAATCGATGCAGAACCAGCAGCAAAGTTTGTGGAAAAGAATGCAGATTTAAAGATAATTGATGGTATTTTTGAAGTAGAGCAGTATGCGATGTGTGTAAAAAAAGGAAATACAGAGCTTTTAGAGGAAATGAATGCTGCATTACAGGAATTAAAAGCAGATGGAACTTTAGATAAGATAATAGGCAACTACATAGGAGACGATGCAGGCGGATATCAATATCAATCTCCAGAGGATGTAGATCATTCCAAAGGGACTTTAGTTATGGCAACAAATGCTGAGTTCGAACCTTACGAATATCGTGATGGAGAGGAAATCGTAGGGATTGATGTAGATTTATCTCGTGCAATTTGTGACAAGATGGGATACGCTTTGGAAGTACAGGATATGGAGTTTGATGCAATTATTCCAGCCATTGCTGCTGGGAAAGCAGATTTCGGTGCGGCAGGTATGACAGTATCCCCAGAGCGACAGAAAAATGCAGATTTCACAGATACATATGCAAATGCAAGTCAAGTAGTGATTATTAGAAAGTAGCTGTAGATTAAAAATAAATGATAGGGGTATCGAAAGATGATAGAGGCTTTTATGCAAAGAATACACGATACATTTATTGCAGAGGAACGTTGGATATGGTTGGTAGATGGTTTAAAGATTACATTGGAAATAACAATTATGGCAGTTATTATCGGTGTGATACTTGGATTTCTAATTGCAATCATTCGCTCTATGCATGATAAAACAGGAAAATTTAAAATATTGAATATAATATGTCAAGTATACCTTACGGTGATTCGAGGAACACCAACTATGATTCAGATTTTGATTATGTATCTGATTGTTTTTGGCTGGTCTTCCTTGAATTCAATTATCATAGGAGGTATTGCATTTGGAATCAATTCAGGAGCTTATGTAGCAGAGATTGTACGTTCAGGAATTATGTCCATACCAGAAGGACAGACAGAAGCTGGGCGAAGCCTTGGATTAAATTATGCTCAAACGATGCGATATATTATTATGCCTCAGGCATTTAAGAATGTTTTACCTGCACTTGTAAATGAAATGATTGTTTTGATTAAAGAAACAGCGATTATTGGATATATCGGAGAGATGGATCTGACAAAAGCGGCAATGTTAATTCAAAGTAGAACATACGACCCAGTATTGCCACTTTTGACAGCAGCCCTTATTTACTTGGCAGTAGTGATGTTATTAACATTTTTTATGAACAAGTTGGAAAGGAGTCTGCGTACAAATGAGCGATAAAAAAGAAGTATTGCTTCAAGTTTCTGATTTGAAAAAATCATTTGGAAAAACAGAGGTTTTAAAAGGGATTTCTAC
>JAHLFA010000057.1 GCA_018883985.1 Candidatus Ruminococcus intestinipullorum
TACGAGATCGACCGCGGGTCTCGTGGGCTCGGAGATGTGTATAAGAGACAGGGATAAAGTTTGCAAATCGTTCTGCATAGTCAGGAGCCATATTTTTAGCAATGGGAGCAGGGGTGTATAATTCCGAATAAAGGGATTCATACCCTACAATATGCTGATTTTCATTACAGAAAAATCTTCGATTACTGAGTCGGCAAACATCTTGGTAAGAAAGATGGATGTCCTGTACACGTGAGACTTTCTGACCATAGGAAAGAAATACCGAATCAAATGGAGAGCCTTTTTGTGGAGTGATTCGATAATGCTTCAGTAAATTTTCAAACTTAGAAATTGCAAAATCTCCTTTTAAAAGAATGATTTTACGCTGGTTAAGTTCTAAAATATCAAATGTATTATTATCCTGATTCGTAACTCGCATCAAATCTGCAAAATTCCAGATTTGATAAAAATAGTCTTGATTATAATTTTCATAAGATACAACCTGATAGATATTGGAATCTAAATGCAAATCTTTTAAATCTAGCTTGTAATAATCACAAGTGTCTAGCATGATTTCTCGAAGAATACTCTGCTTCGCCTTATTTCGATATTGAGCATAGGAAGTTTGGTTCTTAGATTCTGTCAGAATCAGGTTATGAACAGAAGAAACAGCCTGTTCTAGCTCATCTTCATCAATTGGCTTGGTTAGATAAAAGTTGACTCCGTATCGCATGGCAGTCTGGGCAAGTTTGAAATCTGTAACTCCACTCAAAATGATAAATTTGCCAGTATATCCTTGTTCTACAGCGGCCTGTACCACTTCGATTCCAGTCATTTTTGGCATTCTGATATCTAAAAGTACTAAATCTGGATTAAGGCTTAAGATTTTTTCCAAAGCGTCGGCTCCGTCAGAAGCCGTCTGGCAGATTGTAAATCCAAGCTGATTCCAGTCTATAATGTATTTTAAGCCTTCCAATACAATCTTTTCATCATCAGCAATTAATACATTCATCTTTATTCCTCCGTTAAATTTAATAATGGAACTGTCAGTGTAACCAAGGTACCAAAGCCAGGGCGACTCTTAATGGAAATTCCATATTGATTTCCATAAAATAGGTGGACTCGGTTATTGATATTATAAAGTCCAACTCCGTGGTCAGATTCTGGCTGTGGGATGGAAAGGTGTGTTATTACCTCGTCTAGCTTTTTTTGTGACATTCCAATGCCATTGTCAAATACATTAGCAATCAGCAGATCATCCTGTGATTTGAAAGTATTTGTTCTTTCATCTTAGACTCATAAATCTGGGCTTCAGTCTGTTTTAACTTAGTGACCATAGCTTTTAAATCTTGAAAAGTAGCGGTCAGTTCATCGTCTCCTTGAATGGAATTTACAATCTCATAGTCATTTCGTGCTACTTTTTGCATGGCGAGTCGCAGAGTTTTGATTCTTGCCGTAAAATATCCTGCATAAAGAGTAATCAACAAGAATGAGATTATGAGGGCAAATCCTCCTGCCAAGATGAAAGCAGCTTCTAGCTGGTGGATATGAGTGATAGATTCTTCATAGGCTGCAAGTACATAAATCTTGTCAGAAGTCCCCATATTCAAGGTTTGTATTGATGCGATAGTTTCATTTCCAAAAAGTTTTATTTCTCCTGTTTTGGAATAATAGGGGAGGTAAGATTCTACTTCGTATGGAAAAGAATTACCTGAATAGTTTCTATCTGTACTGAAAAAAACAGGGTCAGAATTTACCGAAACATAGATGTCATAGTTATCATCATTGATTAAACTTCGCAGATAATTATTCGATACTGTCATGACTAGAACTGCATAAGAGCCAGTTTGTGGAATTGGAATATGGCAGTAATAATTTAATTCCCAGTACTGTATATTATTTTTCCCTGTTCTCACATATGTCTTCCAGAAGCTTCCTTTTGTGGAAGCTGCCTTTGTATACCAGCTTTTCTGTTTTACACTTTCTGTAATTGGATAAAAATAGGAATAATTAGTGTCCTGTTTTAATGTATTTTGATCTATGTAGAGTTTCAAACCTGCTAAAGCAGCATTATTGACGAGAATCTCATTAAACTTTGAATAGCTGCTAAGTGCATTAAGTGCCTCCTTGGAATCCTTATAATCGGTGGCAAGTAAGTTGCTTAAGGTGTTATCGATAGAAAGAGATTCGTAAATATTATTAAGATATAAAGTTGTCGCAACTAAAACAGAACGAACCTGCATGGCTTTGGATTCGCTGAGGTGTTCATAATTCTGTGTAATCTGCTGATAAGAATAAAAATAAATGATTCCACCGATAAGGAGGACGGGAATCAGGATTGTGCAAATAAACAAGGAACGCAGCTGCTTTCCTACATTTTGTTTGGAAAAATAGTTTAAAGATAGTCTGTTTAGTTTTATGAAAATTCTCCTATATTTACAAAAAAATCGAAGAGGGATATAATCCTATATTATGGTCTTATTATAAGCTATAAGTATTGGTTCGTGCAAATAATCACGGAAAATTTAGGTATTTTTGTTCCAAAAAGTGTGGTAGGAATACAAAGCTAGATTTTCTATAATGAGAAAAACAAACAATATAGGTGTATAATAGGAGGAATAAGCAGATGAAATTTCACAATGGTTGTTGGTTATTCAAAGAGGGATATGAATGTTTTTCACCACAGCATGTTTATGAAGTAAGAAAAAGTGAAAGTGAAGTTGTGCTGTGTGCTCCCACAGGACGTATTCAGCATAAAGGTGATACTCTTGGAGGTATTAATTTAACCATTAAGATTACTTCACCGATGTCGGAAGTGATTCGAGTACAGACATTCCATCATATGGGAGTGGTGGAGAAAGGACCAGAATTTGAACTGGAAATTCCAGAACAAAGAAATTTAGATGTAGAAGAAACGGAAAATCTGCTAACAGTAAGAAGTGGACATTTAAGTTTGATTATTGATAAAGAAAACTGGTCCATGCGTTATGAAAGGGATGGGGAACTACTGACAAAGAGTGGATGGAGAGATTTGTCGTATATGAAAACAGACTGGAAGGGATTTGCGTACGATAAAGGCAGTGATGATGCATATATGCGTCAACAATTAGGTTTGTCAGTAGATGAGTTAGTTTATGGTCTGGGTGAACGATTTACTCCTTTTGTAAAAAATGGGCAGAGTATTGAAATATGGAATGAAGATGGAGGAACAAGTACAGAGCAGTCTTACAAAAATATTCCATTTTATCTTACAAATAAGGGATATGGTGTATTTGTAAATCACCCAGAAAAAGTAGAATTTGAAGTAGCGACAGAGCAGGTTACAAAAGTTGGATTCAGTGTAAAAGGGGAAAAACTAGATTATTTTGTAATTAATGGACCTACGATGAAGGAAGTTTTGACACGTTATACTGATTTGACAGGAAAGCCTTCCCTACCAGCACAGTGGACATTCGGACTTTGGCTGTCTACTTCATTTACAACAGACTATGATGAAAAGACGGTAATGAGTTTTATTGATGGAATGAGGGAGAGAGGAATTCCACTTAGTGTATTTCACTTTGACTGTTGCTGGATGAGAGAGTTTCACTGGACAGACTTTATTTGGGATGAAAGAGTATTCCCAGATCCAGAAGGGATGCTGCAAAGAATCAAGGAAAAAGGAATTAAAATCTGTGTATGGATTAATCCTTATATCGGACAGGAAGCAGTACTATTTGAAGAGGGAATGCAAAAAGGATATTTCTTAAAGCGTGCAAATGGTGATGTATGGCAGTGGGATATGTGGCAACCAGGACTTGCCATTGTAGATTTTACAAATCCAGAAGCAACAAAATGGTATCAGGAGAAATTAGAAATGTTGCTTGATATGGGTGTGGATTGTTTCAAAACAGACTTTGGGGAGAGAATTCCGATAGATGCTGTATATTACAACGGAGCAGACCCAGTGAAAATGCATAATTACTATACATATTTGTATAATAAAGCAGTTTTTGAAGTGTTAGAGAAAAAAAGACGAAGAGAAGAAGCAGTATTGTTTGCTCGTTCTGCAACGGCTGGAGGACAGAAATTCCCAGTTCACTGGGGTGGTGACTGCTGGTCAGATTATGAATCGATGGAGGAGAGCCTTCGTGGGGGGTTATCACTTACAAGCAGTGGATTTGGATTCTGGAGTCATGATATTGGAGGATTTGAAAGTCAGTCTACTCCAGATGTGTACAAACGCTGGACAGCATTTGGATTATTATCCACACATAGCCGTCTGCATGGAAGTACCTCTTATCGTGTACCATGGATTTATGATGAAGAGTCGGTCGATGTTGTGCGTTTCTTTACGAAGTTAAAACTTCGCCTTCTTCCATATTTATACAGCAGTGCAGTGTATACTTCCAATACAGGTGTACCGATGATGCGT
The DNA here is from genome assembly GCA_018883985.1 of Candidatus Ruminococcus intestinipullorum. Classification (GTDB taxonomy): domain Bacteria; phylum Bacillota; class Clostridia; order Lachnospirales; family Lachnospiraceae; genus Mediterraneibacter; species Mediterraneibacter intestinipullorum_A. The sequence continues at coordinate 4,394 of JAHLFA010000057.1, forward strand.
AGCATGGCATTGGAATTTGAAGAAGATATGAACTGCCGTTATCTGGATAAGCAGTATATGCTAGGTGACAATCTTTTGACATCACCAATTTTCAATGAAGAAGGAATTGCATTGTATTATTTGCCAAAGGGAAGTTGGACAAATTTCCTCACAGGAGAAAGAGCCAAAGGCGGCAGTTGGAGAAAAGAGCATCATGACTATCTATCAGTACCTCTTTGGGTAAGAGAGAATAGTATCATTCCAATTGGAACCTGTGATGATAGAGTTGATTATATATTTGAAGGAAATCTAGAGCTTCAGGCATTTGAAATTCAGGGGCAGGCAGAAACGAGTGTTTATCAGAATGGAAAGGAAATACTTCATCTGCAGTTGTCAAGAGAGGAGAGTTGTATTATTGGAAAAAGCTGTGGGTTAAAGGAATATAAAGTGCGTCTTGTAAATTGCATTGTAAAAAATGTACAGGGTGCAGAGTTTGAAATTGTAGGAAATGATACTGTATTGACAGTAAAAGATTTAGCAGAAGAATTTGTTTGTGAGGTTTAACGTGTTATGGAACAGAGGGAGAAAGTAAATGTTCAGGAGTTGAAAGACAGGGCAGAGGCATTGATGAAAAAGCTGACATTAGAGGAAAAAATCAGCATGGTGCATGGTGCCCAGCTTTTCCAAACAGCAGGAGTGGAAAGGCTTGGAATTCCTCCATTAAAAATGTCTGACGGACCAATGGGGGTTCGTCAGGAGTTTCAGCCATCAGGGTGGCAGGTAGTCGGACTTTCTGATGATTATGTAAGTTATCTTCCATGCAACAGTGCATTGGCAGCGACTTGGAATCGGGAGCTTGCTTATGAAACTGGATCTGTACTTGGAGCAGAAGCAAGAGGACGTGGAAAAGATGTGATTTTAGGACCAGGAGTGAATATCAAAAGAAGTCCTCTGTGTGGTCGGAATTTTGAATATTTCAGTGAAGATCCGTATCTGACAAAAGAGCTTGCAGTCCCACTTATCCATGGAGTGCAAAACTGGGATGTAGCTGCTTGTGTAAAGCATTTTGCAGTAAATAATCAGGAAACAGAACGTCTGTGGGTAGACGTAGAGGTTGATGAAAAAGCTTTGAGAGAAATTTACTTCCCAGCATTTTATGATGCAGTAACAAAGGGAGATTCTTATAGTATTATGGGTGCATATAACTTGCTCAAAGGTGAACACTGCTGTCAGAGTCAGTATCTTTTGAATGATATTCTTAGAAAAGAATGGGGATATGAAGGAATGATTGTATCTGACTGGGGAGCTGTGCATGACACGACTCTTGCAGCAAATTCACAGTTGGATATTGAGATGTCTGTTACAGATAATTTTAATGAATATTTTATGGCAGACCCTCTGAAAGAAAAAATCCAAAGTGGAGAGATTAAGGAAGAAGTTTTGGATGAAAAGGTAGTTTATATTTTGATGATGATGATGAAACTGCATATGTTGGATGGAGAACGTAAGGCAGGAAAATATAATGCACCAGAACATAGAGAAAAAGCATTGAACACGGCAAGAGAATCCATAGTACTTTTAAAAAATGACGCAAAAAGACTTCCTTTGGATGCAAAAGAAATGAAGAAAGTTCTAGTTATTGGAGATAATGCAGAACGTACTCACGCAAATGGAGGAGGAAGTGCAGAAATCAAGGCTTTGTATGAAGTGACACCTTTACTTGGAATAAAAATGGTACTTGGTGGAAATAGCGATGTACGTTTTGTACAAGGATACTGCTGTGATGAGAAAGGTGAAAATTCTGACACAAACTGGCAGGAAACCAGTCTGGAAGACGGTGGTGGCAAGACAAAACACAGTATAGCAGATCAGAAAATGCTAAATAAACGTGCTAAACTTAGAAAAGAAGCAGTAGAACTGGCGTCCGAATATGAGCATGTTATTTTTATTGGTGGTTTGAATCATGAACAGGACAGCGAAGGAAATGACCGTGCAGATATGAAGCTTCCATATGAGCAAGATTTATTGATTCAAGAGTTATTAAAAGTAAATCCAAAGATGGTAGTAGTATTGACTGGAGGAAGTCCAGTAGAAATGGAAAGCTGGATTGATGCTGCGGATACAGTTGTATGGGGCTGGTATGGAGGAATGGAAGGTGGAAGAGCCTTAGCAGAAGTATTGTTTGGAAAGGTTAATCCTTCTGGAAAGTTGCCAGAAACATTTTACAAGAAACATACAGACTGTTCTGCACATGCAATTGGGGAATTCCCAGGTGGAAAAACCGTTCGTTACAAAGAGGGTGTCTTCGTTGGTTACCGATACAATGATACATTCGAGGTAGAACCTCAATTTTGTTTTGGACACGGATTGTCTTATACACAATTTACTTATACAAATCCAACGGTGGAACAAAAAGATGGTGTTACAAAAGTTAAATGTGAAGTGACTAATATAGGAGCGATGGATGGAAAAGAAATCGTTCAGGTTTATTTGGCACCAAAAAATAGAACAAAGGAAGAGCCTGTTCAGCAGCTGAAAGGGTTTGAAAAGATAGAGCTTAAGTCAGGAGAAACAAAGACTGTTGAAATCAGTGTAGAAGGTGATATTCAAGAAATGGAAATCCGAATCGGAGCATCTTCTAGAGATATCCGTCTGACTGTTTCTGCGTAAGACTGGAAGGAGCGGGAATGTATGAGAAAGTATAAGAATCCGATTTTATGTGGTTTTAAGCCAGATCCATCCATCTGTAGGGTAGGTGAAGATTTTTATCTTGTTACTTCAAGTTTTGAATTCTTTCCAGGAGTGCCTTTGTATCACAGTAGAAATCTTTCAGACTGGACGCAAGTAGGATTTTGTCTAGACTCAGAAAAAAAGTTAAATTTGCAAAATTGTAAAGCCTCTGGAGGGATTTATGCACCAGTAATCCGTTATCATGAAGGAACATTTTTTATGACTACAACAAATGTTTCTGATAAGGGAAATTTGATTGTATACACAACAGATCCCAAGGATGGCTGGTCTGACCCTCAATGGGTAGATCAAGGAGGTATCGATCCATCCTTATTTTTTGATGAAGATGGAAAGGTTTATTATACGACAACTGGGAATTTAGAAGATGGAACCAGTATGATTCAGATGTGTGAGATAGATCCATTTACTGGGACAAAATTAAGTTCCAGCAGGGTTATTAATTTTGGCTGTAACGACAAATATCCAGAAGGCCCTCATATTTATAAAAAAGATGGAAGTTATTATCTGCTACTGGCAGAAGGGGGAACAGAATACGGTCATATGGTGACCATACAAAGGGCGGATACACCATGGGGGCCATATGAACCGTGTCCACATAATCCGATTTTAACCCATAGGGATGACAGCAGAGGAGAAATCTGTTGTACAGGCCATGGAGATTTGATTGAGGACCAAAATGGGAACTGGTGGATGGTCTGTCTGGGAGTTCGTCCAATACAGGGAGAATATGGGAATCTGATGTTGCATCATCTTGGAAGAGAATCCTTTTTAGCTCCTGTTTTGTGGACAGAAGATGGCTGGCCAATTGTAGGCGAAAATGGAAAAATTTCTCTTTGTATGGAGGGCGAGTTGCCAGGAGAAGGGGCAGCAGATTTGAATCAAAAAATGATTTTTAGAGATGATTTTTCAACTGAAAACTTTGATTTAGCATATAATTTTCTACGAAATCCTGATTTGAGTAGATATATTCGAGATACAGAACAAAAGTGCCTAATATTAAGAGGAACGGTATTACATTAAATGATGTAGACAGTCCTGTATGGTTAGGAATTAGACAGCAGGAGATGGAATCAGAGATATCTGCATGTGTAACGCTTGCAAAATGGAGTAAGGGTGCAAGAGTAGGATTGACTGCATTTTATAATGATTCTTATCATTACGAAATCTACTTGACAGAAGAAAATGGAAAAAATCAAGTTTGTCTTGCAAAACATGTGCATGATATATTTGCAGTGACAGAAAAAGTAGAGATTCCTACGGCAGCAAATGTGACACTTCGTATTGAAGCTGATAGCAGGAATTACAGATTTTATTATGGATTGCAGGGAAAAGCAGATATTTTGTTGGGAACAGGAATGACTGCTGGACTTTGTACAGAAGGAACGCATACTATGACATTTACAGGAACCTATCTAGGGATGTTTGCAGAACGGGCAGAAGGGATTTTCAGAGAATTTCTTTATTGTGGTTAAGTGAAAATATATATGAACTGCTCTAGTGTTTGTAGCACTGGGGCGGTTTTTATTTGTTGCATTTTTTACTCTTTTTTGAAACCTATACAACACATGTTGGCACAATATTTATGTTCAAAACTTGTCCTAAGTATGTTACATCTTGAGGAAAAAGGCTGCAATGTCTATTTACTTCAAAATCAATCATTTTGTGAAGATGTTCAAATGGACTTTTATAGTTTATTGTATTAAGTAAAAGAAGTAGTTGACTAAATCCATGGATATTTTCGGTGTATAAGGGCACATTTAGAGATTCAGGAATACGTAGTTTACTCTTACAAATATAATTATATATTCTTCCACCGTGTGCAGCTAAATTCCTGTATTCTAAGCATATAAATAGAGTGTCCATCATTAACTGACGTAATTCTTTTAAAGGGATGTTTAGTGAGCTAATATCATATAAAGAAGTAGCAACCAGTTCTTGTTCATTAGCTTTAAAAAGACTTATAAAATTGACGATTGTGCTAAAATAAACATTTTTTAGCAATATCCACGGTGGAATAATTTCGTGTTCTTTTCTATAATGTAGTACTGGATTTTTGTCAGTATCCATAGCAAGATTCAATTTTTCTAAAATGCCATTTAGTGAAAAACGTTCTTTTCGGCGTTTTTTATCCCGATAATTTTTAAATTTAAGGTAATCATTTTGATGAGTTCCAAAGGACTTTCCAATTACATCAGCAGCAATGGCTTTAATATGCTCCTCTAAATCAAGCGTTGAGGCTATAACAGCATTTCGAAGATTTTTATCTAGGATATATAAAGAATATATTTGTTCAAAAGTAACACCAGAACGATATGTTTTTTTGCCGTTTATATTGATTATATAAGGATCCCGATAACTTTTGATAAGATTGGAATATCCATATAATGTCAATTGTGATTTTGCGAATTCTTCATCAGATATGATCAGATTTTGTTTTATAAGTTTTTCTATTTGTTGTTCAATTGTTGTATAGATAATTTCATCATTTGTCATATATACCTCCTTACATGCAAAAAGAGCCTTGGAATACATTTCCAAGGCTCTTTTGCGACCGGACACCAGTCATTCGCTAATTCAATTAGCATTATATCATATGCAAAAACCCTGTCAAGTATTCACAGTGAATTTTATTGATTTTTTACTTTTACAAGACTACGAAATGGACGGATTCGGCCTCCTAGTTGCCTGGGGAATATAGTATTTGCTGTGATATTTTGATTGAAAAGAATGGGATAGAATAGTTTTTCTAGCAGAGATGCCAATTAGTTAAAAATGAAAAAAGAAAGGTTGCAAGAGAATCATCAAAAAGTTAACACTTACAAGGAAATGGCAATCTACAAAAAAGTGAATCCACTGCTTTTGTATGAAATTAAGAATACATTTATTATTGCTCATTGTCAATATATAATAGATTCAAGAAAAATAAAATTTTTTAAAAAAAAGGTATTGCATATTTGAAAAAGATATGTTATTATATAACACGTTCACTGCTAGTGAAATACGAAGTGGCCCCATGGTCAAGCGGTTAAGACATCGCCCTTTCACGGCGGTAACACGGGTTCGATTCCCGTTGGGGTCATTAGTCTTAGGACTAATATATGGCGCAGTAGCCAAGCGGTAAGGCGTGGGTCTGCAACACCCTGATTCACCGGTTCAAATCCGGTCTGCGCCTCTAGTAAAGCTCGAAAAACGAATGTTTTTCGAGCTTTTTTTGTTTATTCGGGTTTCTGTCGTTAAGTTTTTCGCATCCCAAACTTTAAAATTGATATCATCAGAAAAAAGAACCTATATAATAGAAATTACTACAATGAGTATAAAGATATACTCGTGTTACTATGTAATGTGTGATAAAATATTGATACAAATATATCTTATGATAGGGGAATATAGGGGTGTGTCAAGATGATAGAAATAAAAGCAGTTAATAAAAAATTTGAAGGAAAAATGCAATAAGAGAACTTAGTTTGACAATCGAAAATGAAATATTTTTTGGTTTACTTGGTATAAATGGAGCTGGAAAAAGTACTTTGATCAAAATGATGGCAGGGATTATGCGACCTGATAGTGGAGACATTTTTTATGACGGAGAATCATTATTTAAAAATACATTAATAAAACAGAAAATATTTTATCTCCCAGATGATTTTTTCTTTTTTCAGGATGCAACAATAGAATCAATGGAAACTTTATACAAAAGTGTATATGGGCAGTTTGATATTGATTACTACAATGCACTTTCGGAAGAGTTGGGATTCAATAAATGTGATAAGATACGCATGTTTTCCAAAGGGATGAAGAGACAAGTTGCTATATTATTGGCTATTTCCAGTGGGGCATCTTACATTTTGTGTGATGAAATTTTTGATGGATTAGATGTAGTGATTAGAGGAAGAATCCAATCACTATTGAGAGATACAATTAATAGAAAAAAAACAACTGTTATTGTAGCATCACATGATTTGAATGAGTTAGAGAGTATAGCAGATTCTATAGGGATTATTCATGCCGGAGGGATTTTATTATCTCGTGAGATAAAAAATATAGAGTTTAATGTACATAAATATCATTGCATATTTAAGAATAAAAGAAATATCAGTTTAGAGAATGAATTAAATATACTCTATGTAAAACAGGATGGTTCTTTGTTGACTATTTTGGTACAAGGAAAAGAGGAAGAAATAGAAAGTATTATCAATAGGGAAGAACCAATATTTTTTGAAAAAAGGCCGTTGTCGATAGAAGAAATTTTCAGATATGAAGGAGAACGAATAGGATATGACATCAGCGAAATTGTTTAATAGTATATTTAAGGAAAATATAAAAAGATCAGCGTGGCTTATTTGTGTAGAAATTTTGCTATATGGAACATATATATTGGACTTTTCAATGGCTCAAAACAGAATTAATTTAATCTTTGGAGATTTTTTATTGGACCAGCAAATAGAACTATTTTCTGGGTTACTATTTTGGTAGCCGTGTTAACAGCAATTCAATGTTGGGGATTTTTGTTTTCGGAAAGAAAGGCTACTTTCTATTTGGCATTACCGATAAATAGAAAGACACTGTTCCTAGGTATCTATTTCAGTGGAATTATTACAAATCTTATAATATGTACTATGAGTCGAATAGTTTGCTTTTTAGTTCAGAGTGATAGACAGGAAGGAACGTTCTTTCTTTGTATTATCGGATTAGGATTGAATATAGTAGGTTTTTTATATGTTTATACCTTTTCTACGATAATCATGTTTTTGGTGGGAAAAATTTTCGCAGCTATTCTTGGAATATTAGTATTCTTTTCTTATGGTATGCTAGTATTAGGTTATATCGCTGAGAAATACAGTAAAGTCTTTTTTTCGACGTTTTACAAGGTGAATATGATGGAACAGCTATCACGGTACTGGTCTCCAATAGGACTATATTCAGATCTACTAGGGGTAAATGGGTATGCAGATATTGGAGAATGGACAATGGGAGGAAGAATTTTGTACCTTAATGTCATGCTTTTGGCAACTATCATATTTGGAATAGTTGCTTATATTCAAAAAGATAGAAGCATTAACTAGGTATCTAGCATGTGTGCCACTTGCATTATTAGGTGGATATGCATTTATGCTTTGCTCCAAAAACCAGAAATCGTTATTGGCATTAAGTATAGGAATTGTACTTGTAGCTTTAGCAAGCGATTATATTCTACAATCTGTCTATGAAATGAGTTTCAGACATGTTAGGAAATCTATCATATGTAATGTGCTGGTGATTTGCACAAGTACTTTTGTGGCATTATCATTTTACTATGATTGGTGGAATTTTGATTTATATGTCCCAGAAGAACAGGAAGTAAAAAGTGTCGCAATAAGTATAAAAGGAATTGATGACCCCACATATGAAGAAACAACAGAAGATGCAAATGCAGAGTTGCGAATGGAAAAAATGGTTCTTAGTGGTGATGCTAAAAAAGAAAGTATAGAGTGGTTGAAGACGATTGCAGAAAATCAGTCTCAGGAAAATGTTATATCACATGTATCAGTTGCCTATCGTCTAAAGAATGAAAAAGTAATATACAGACGGTATACAATTTCAGAAAATAACAATCAAATGGAAGGCTTCGAAAATGTATATAATACATCAGATTATAAAAAAAGCACAAATTCTTTAGCAGAATATAATACGGTTGGTAAATATGAGTTTATATGGTCAAATGGGATAGAGGAATATCGCTTGAATCTAACAGATGATGAAAAAGAAATGTTATTAAAATGTTATAAGGATGATTTGGAGAAATTGACCTTTAAAGATGTGATAGAACAGAGTCCTATTAGTTGCTTAATGTTAGTTCTTCCAACCAGAGCAGAGGGAGACGTGGGATACATATATGCTAGTTATACTAAAACAATTGCCTATTTAGAGAATCTGTCTATTCCAGTACGAAAGCATATTTCAGAGTATAATATACAAGAATTGCAGATTATTTATAAAAAATCTGATAAATTAAGCAAGACAGAAATAATAGATAATCAAGAAGAGATAAAGGCTATTAGTAAGAAATTAGTATGGAAAGAATGTGCAATAAATCAAACGTTAAGGCCAATTGAAGATAAGGTTATTGTTAAGTATTTAAGTGACAATAACGTAATGGAATGTGGATATATTAATTGTAGACTAGAGAAATGATGGGTGTTTAAAAAGATTGACTAAAAAAGCAAAGAAATGAATCCTTTCTAACTAACTATAAGCCTATATTCTTATTGTACCATGTATCAAAATAGGCTAGAATGTAGTAAAAGACATAAGATAGAATATCATCGTGATATTTGAGAGGTATTGGTTTATGAGAGAAATAGTTATTGGAATTTGCGATGATTTACCACAAGTAGTTGAAGAGTTAAGTGGAATTATATGCAGAAATTTAGAAAGTAGATGTTGTGAGTATCAGATTAAGAAATTTCACGACGGAGAAGAGTTATTAAAAGTGATTCATGAACTGGATGTAGTATTCCTTGATATAGAAATGCCAAAGATGGACGGAATTGAAGTAGGGAAAATAATACAGGAAAGAAAAGTTGCTTGTAAAATTATTATGGCAACGGCGAGAGTAGACCGATTTAAAGAAGCATTTAGAATCAATGCATTCCGTTTTATAACAAAACCCTTTGATAATGCAGAGATAGAGATGGTTTTAGATGATATTTCAAAGGAAATGATTGGATTTGATACGGTGGAATTGTACTTAAATAGAATTCCTTATCACATTCATCAGAAAGATATCATGTATATTAAGGCATATGAAAGTTATGTAGGTGTACAGGTAAAGAATCGAGAGATGATGAGAAAAGATGTTTCACTTGTAAAAATGCTTGCGTTGTTGGATGAAAGGCTATTTTATCGTGCCGATAGAAAGTATGTAGTGAATCTAAGAGCAATAGATATGTATGACCATGGTGTAATAAAGCTAGGTGATTTAGAAATTAAGCTTCCTAGAGTGAAGAAAAAGGAATTTGAGAAAATATATGAGGAGTTTTTATTTACATATAGCTAGACATGGATGTGCTTACAATTATACTAATGATAATAAGATATTTGATAGAGATTAAGAGATATGCTCTTGGCTTGAAAATATTTTTCGGGAAAAAGATACAATTGAATAAGTGGATATTTATAGCGGGATTACTTTACATAGTATGTTCCACATGGATAGAAAGAGGCAGCTTCTTTATGCATATATTTGTTTGCGTAGAGATATACTTTTTGATGAAAGGGCGACTGATTGAAAATTTATTTTATATATTACTTCTTCTATGTAGTTTTGGAGGGATAGATGAAGTGATAGGAATGTTAGTAAGACATTGGATTAATATTTATGAGTATAGAGGTTTACTAGAATCATTCATAGTCCTCTTTATACTTATAATTTTGGATAAACTTCAAGGGCATAATAAGGATATTGGAAAATATACTTTAATGTTTATTAAGGAAAAGATTATTATTATAGTAATGGCAATGATTTTTATCCTGTTGTTTGTAATAGCAGGATTAGGATATGCAGATGAGTATACCTTAAAGGAGAACCTTAGGTTTATCGTAGATTTTATATGCCTTTTAGCACTTATAGGTATGATAATCTTGATGATTTTCATAATATATATTAAAAAAGTAAACGAGGATATGTATAATTTAGTAAAAACAGAGCGTTCTTTAAAAGATATGCAGGAATGCTATTATAAGGAGTTGTTAAATAGAGAGGAAGAAACTAGAAGATACCGACACGACATGCAAAATCATTTATTATGCTTATCTCAGTATATGAAAAATGAAAGCTATAGTGAGGCAATGGAATATATTGTAAAGCTCCAAGAGTCTTTAACAACGATACAAAAGAGATGCTATATTACAGGAAATGATTTGCTGGATATCTTTTTAAATAATTACTTTTTGCCACTGGAAGAGGTGAAAGTAGATATTTGGGGAGCATGTAGCAATGACTTTTTAATTGATGACGTTGATTTTTGTATTATTTTCTCTAATTTAATACAAAATGCGGCTGAAGCTGTACTACGACAACAGGATGGTGAAAAATATATTCGTGTAATTTTCAAGCAAAAGGCAGAATACGGAGAAATAACCATTGAAAATAGTATTGGCTCTGATGTGGAAGAAGTGAAAATAGGAAGTACAATAAAGTCGGATGACAGTTCTCACGGAATAGGGTTGAAGAATGTGGCTGATACTATTCAAAAGAATAAGGGACATTTTGAATTTAAGACAAAAGAGGGGGAATTTTGTGCAAAAGTTCTGCTAAAAAGGAAGCATTTTCAAATATAAGTCCTCTTTAAAAAGAAAAGTGTTTGTTCCCAAAGAAAAGATAGAAAATAACACTTTCTTTTGTTACAATGAAACAGAACTAAAGGAGGTAAGAAGAATGAATCAATTTATTCAAATTTATGGGGTATTTGAGGATTTATGGTATTTACTTCATTCTTATTTCGGATAAAACGAGTATAAGTTGGGGGACTTAAAAGGTTTAGTATCTCGTTTTATTAGTTTGGTATGAATTATTTTCAGGTTTTCTGTCGTTGCTGACAAAAAAAGCAGGTGTAAAAATCAAAAAGATGTGAGTCAACTATCATATACCATAGGGAACAATTTTGGGGAAAATTGATGGTATATATAGTATCCTATATAAAATGAAAATGGGATAGGCAGATAGGATGGGGGATAAGAATCAGGGGTAGAGTTCTTATATAGTCTATCTGCAAGGCTCATAAGCACTATGTACAATGTACAGTGTATTACCCAGTTGATTTGATTGTTGGGGTCACAAATCAACTGGGTATTTTCTTGTCTAAAAACCTATCGGAAAAATTCTTTACATGCATTTACAAGATATACCGTATCCATAGTACCAGCTGTTTCATAAGGAGAGTGCATAGCCAGCTGTGGCAATCCAATATCAATTGTATTTAGGGCTACCTGCGTATTGGAAATATTTCCAAGAGTTGAGCCGCCTGCCATATCAGAACGATTTGTAAATGTTTGATATGGAATATTGTTTGATTGACAAAGATCCTTAAACATTGCGGCAGAAACAGCATCTGTACAATATTTCTGATTCGCATTGTATTTGATAACAATCCCTCCGTTGATTACAGGGTGATTGACAGGGTCTGATTTTTCAGGGTAGTTTGGATGCACGGCATGTGCATTATCAGCAGAAATCATCATTCCCTTAGCAAGATTGATAAAATAATCTTCTTGACTTAGCCCTAGATTATTACAAATTCGGGTTAATGTATCATACAAAAATGTAGACGCTGCACCTTGCTTTGTAGCACTACCAACTTCTTCATTATCAAAAATACAATGGATACAAAAATGTTCTTGTCTAGTTCCAGATAAAAATCCCCGAAGGGAAGCAAAGGTACACTGAAGGTCATCTAAGCGTGGTGCGGATAAAAATTCATGAGCAGCACCCCAAATAGAGCCTTCTTGTCTGTTGTATAGGAATAAATCATGTCCTAGAATATCAGATTCTTTTACGTCTACAGATTCAGCAATGGTTTTGAAAAAAGTGTTTTTAGAAGAAATACTTCCATACAGTGGAAGTAAATCCTTTTGAGCATTATAAGAATAACCAGTGTTTGCTTCTCTGCTCATATGAATCGCAAGGTTGGGGATTAATAATAAATCACGGTCAATATTCACCAATTTTGTAACAAATGCATTGTTTTGCTTTACAACAATTCTTCCAGCCACAGAAAGTGGACGGTCAAACCAAGGAGCACAAAGCATTCCACCATACTTTTCTACATTTAATTTTACATAGCTATTTTCAGAAATCATTTCTGGATTTTCTTTAATTTTAAAGCAAGGAGAATCTCCATGGCTTGCAATGATATGAAAACCATCTCTACATTTATTTTCTTTTGGTATAGAAAAAGCAATCAAAGAAGAATCATTTCTAGAAACAAAATAACTTTTTCCATAGGATAAATTCCAATGCTCATCTTCTTTTAGTTGAATAAAGCCATATTTTAAAAGTTGCATTTTCATTTCTTCCACTGCATGATAGCAGCTTGGAGAATGTTCAATAAATTTTAAGAGTTCTTTTGCTGGCATATATATCCCTCCCATATTTTGTAATATTATCTTATCATGACCTACTTAGAAAGTCATCGTTCTTTACATCTTATTTTACATCTACTATACTGAATTTATGTAAATGGAGAAAAGGTGATAGAAGATGAGAATTTTAGTAGTAGAAGACGAGAGAGATTTCAACCGAATTTTGACCAATAGGTTAAAAGCAGAATACTATAGTGTGGATTCTTGTTTTGATGGGCAAGAGGCGTTGGATTATTTGGCAGCAGCTCAATATGATGTAGTAATATTAGATATTATGATGCCTATATTAGATGGAATCACGGTATTAAAAAAGATGCGTCAGAATGGATGTACAACGCCAGTGTTACTTTTGACAGCAAAGGATAGTATTGAGGATCGTGTACAGGGTTTGGATGCAGGAGCGAATGATTACTTGATTAAGCCATTTGCTTTTGAAGAGTTATTAGCACGGATTCGGGTGCTTTTACGAAGGCCAGAGCAAGCAGCTCGTTCCTGTTATACACTTGAGGATTTGGAAGTCCATGTAGACTCTCATAAGGTATTTCGTGCAGGCAAGGAAATTACACTGTCAGGTAAGGAATTTGCACTTTTACGCTACATGATACAAAATGTTGGAATTGTACTTTCTAGAGAACGATTGGAACAGCATTTATGGAATTATGACTATGCGGGAGGTTCTAATATTGTAGATGTATATATCCGTTATTTGAGAAAGAAGATAGATGATGGAGCAGAGAAAAAATTAATTCATACGGTTCGAGGAATTGGTTATGTTTTGAAGGTGGAAGAATGAATAGATTGTCTTTAAAAATGAAACTAACGCTTTTGTATTCTTTTTTTATGATGTGCATTACGTGTGTAGTTATGGGGGTATTGCTCTCTATAAGTAATCGAGAAATTCGAGGTTTAGTAGGTGTAAACCTTCAAAATAGAGTTGTGAAAAGTATAGAAGATATTGAAGTTGAAGATGGGGAGTTAGATATAGACTCTGACTTCTATTCTTTGGATCATAATATATACCTTTCTCTGTATACAACAGATGCATTTTTTTTGTATGGAAAGATTCCGTATGATTTTACGTCTATTCCTCCTTTTTTAGACCGTAAATTGCAAGTAATCCCTCAAAAAGAGGAAAAATGGTATGTGTATGATGTGTTATGTGAATTGGATGGGTATGGACAGGTTTATGTACGAGGAGTAACGTCATTGACGGACTCGGAAAATAATTTCCATATTACCCTACGAATTGCCATGATTCTTTTTCCGTTGTTTGCAGTTTTTACAGCAGTGATTGGGTATCGATTTACAAGCAGAACACTGCTCCCTGTTCGCAAAATATTAGACACAGTGCAGAGAATACAAAGAGATGCAGATTTATCTTGTCGAATTGGATTAGAGGAACATAAGGGAAAGAAAGGGGATGAAATTTATAATCTTGCAGAAACATTTGACCAAATGCTTGACCAATTGGAAAAGGCATTTCAAAGAGAGAAGCAATTTACTTCGGATGTATCTCATGAGCTTAGAACACCGATTAGTGTTATTTTAGCACAGTGTAATGATTGTCTTGCAAATGATACCATGCCAGAAGAACAAAGGATGAAAATTACTTTGATAGAACGTAAGGCACGGGAAATGTCAGAAATGATTTCCCAACTATTACTTCTTTCAAGAGCTGATCAGGGAAGATATCAGCTCAATCGAGAAAGAATGAATGTAAGTGAATTGACAGAGATTATTGCAGAGGAACAACAGTGGTTGGCAGAGGAAAAAAAGATTGAGATTATAAAGGAGATAGAACCAAATCTTTTTGCATGTGTAGATGAGACATTTTATATCCGTATGCTTGTAAACTTACTCTCGAATGCAATAGCCTATGGGAAGCTAGGAGGAAAAATCTGGATTCGTTTAGAAGCGAAAGGAGATAGAATTCAGGGTTGTGTACAGGATGATGGGATTGGAATTGCAGAAAAGGAACTGGAACATATATGGAAGCGATTCTATCGTGCTGATATATCACGAACAAAAACAGACGGTGAGAACCATTCAGGATTAGGGCTTTCTATGGTGAAGTGGATTGTAGAAGCACATGGTGGAAATGTTTGGGTTCAAAGCAGTTTAGGAGAGGGGAGTCAATTTTATTTTGAAATTCCCACAAATTTTAATGATTCTTTAATGTTTGGGGATTATAGTTAATATATCAAATAGAGAAAAGGAAAGAGAGGTATTATTATGAAAAAGATATATTATACAGCAGTGCCTGTTTTTGCAGCAGCATTAGTTATGATAGGATGTTCAGAAAATACAAAGGATATTGGAAAAGAGGCAGCTCAAAAGATAGCATTTATTGACGCAGGAATTGATGAAGATGATGTGACGAGAGTTAGAGTTAGTAAGGAACGTGAAGATGGAGAACAAATTTATGAAGTAGAGTTTACTGTTCCAGAAGAGGGAAAAGAGTTTAGTTATGAAATTTTGGCAGAGGATGGAAGTATTCTCACCATGGATCAGGATATGTTAGAGGGTGTGCAAAATAATCAGGAAACCCAAAATACACAAAATTCACAGAATACACAGAATACAGAAAGTACTCAAAATACCCATCATATAGAGCAAGATCATGTAGGGGTTTCAGTGGAACAAGCAAGAGAATTGGCTTTGGCACGAGTACCCGGTGCAAGTGAAAGTGATATTATTATAGAATTGGATTATGATGATGGTCGATACAAATACGAAGGAGATATTATTTATAATAATAGACAATATGACTTTGAAATTGATGCAAATACAGGCAATTTCTTAGA
>JAHLFA010000058.1 GCA_018883985.1 Candidatus Ruminococcus intestinipullorum
ATGAAGATGTTCCTTACTCGTATTGGGTTTGGTTCAAAAGCTGTCATTACAGGGGATTCTACACAGAAGGATTTACCAGCAGGTACGGTTTCTGGATTGGATGTTGCCATTAAGGTACTAAAAAACATAGAGGATATTCAAATCTGTACTTTGACAAATCAAGATGTTGTGCGTCATCCGTTGGTACAAAAGATTGTCAAAGCTTATGAAGAGTATGAAAAGAAAACTACACACAGACAACATGGAGGCAAGAAAAGAAGATCATGAGTTTATTTATAGAAGAAGAAGGAAGTATCGTACTTCCATTTGATGTGAAAGAAGTTGCAGAACTTGTCGTAGATGCAGCGTTAGAGTATGCACAATGTCCTTATGAGGCAGAGGTGAATCTTTTGCTTACAAATGATGATGAAATCCATCAGATGAATCAAATGTTTCGTCAGATGGATAAGGCAACAGATGTTTTGTCATTTCCAATGCTTTCCTATGAGATTCCAGGGGACTTTACAATTGTACAAGAACATCCAGAGGAATCTTTTCATCCAGAATCAGGAGAATTGATATTAGGAGATATTGTGATTTCAAAGGATAAAGTATTGGCACAAGCAGAAGCGTATGGACATTCTCCAAAAAGGGAGTTTGCATTTTTAATTGCACATAGTATGCTGCATCTATTTGGATATGACCATATGGAGGAAGAAGAGCGAGAAATTATGGAGCAAAAGCAACGAGATATCATGGATAAAATTCAAATTTACAGGTAGCAGTGGAGGACCCAATGACAGAAATACAGAAGAATAACAGAAAGAAAAGAGGTTCTAGAGAGAGTGACTTTTTGATACAGGGAGCAATTCTTGCTGCTGCTGCAGTTATTGTAAAGGTAATTGGAGCTCTATATAGAATCCCTTTGACGAATATTATCGGAGATGAAGGAAATGGATTTCTAGGCTATGCATATGAAATTTATGCGATGGCTCTTATGTTATCCTCATTTAGTCTTCCAATTGCAGTATCAAAGCTAGTATCGACAAAGATGGCCATGCATCAACCACAGAATGCATATCGTATTTTTAAATGTGCTATGGCATTTGCAATTACAGTAGGAGTAACGGTTGCATTGCTTATATTTTTAGGGGCAGACTTTTTGGCAAAACATCTTATGGAATCTCCACTGAGCGTTTATACATTAAGGGTTTTATCACCAGCACTCTTGATTGTTGCTGTTTTAGGAGTTATGAGAGGGTATTTTCAAGGGGTAGGAACTATGATTCCAACGGCACTTTCTCAAATTATGGAGCAGATTATCAATGCAGTGGTAAACCTTGCAGGTGCAAGCATTATGATTAAAGTAGGACTTGCTGCTGCAAAAAAACAGGACAATCCCCTGCTAGAGCCAGCCTTTGGGGCAGCAGGAGGAACAGCAGGAACAGCAGTGGGTGCATTGGTTGCATTGTTGTTTCTTTTGTTTGTATATTCCATGTACCGACCAGTATTGAGAAGACAAATGCGTCAAGATCATACAAAAAAACAGGATCGTTACGAACAGATTTTAAAAGTATTGCTTTTAACAATTGCACCCATCCTATTTAGTACAGCAATCTATAATATCAATCAAATTATTGATTTGACTCTTTATGCTAAAATTATGTCAGCACAAGGGATTCCATTAGAGGAGTACTTGATTCCACAAGGAATTTATACTGGGAAATATAATACATTGATTAATATTCCACTTGCGATGGCAAATGGTTTGGCAGCTTCTGTCATTCCAGCACTTACCACAGCACTAGCCTCTAGAAATCGCACGCAAATGCAGAGCAAAATCAATCAGACAATTCGTTTTACCATGTTAATTGCAATTCCTTGTTTTGTGGCATTTATTGCATTGGCTTCTCCTATTATGGTGTTCTTATATGGGGATGATAGAATGCAGCCTGCACTTATGTTAGCATCTGGAGCAATTACGGTTGTTTTATATAGTTCCTCCACTGTGACAAACTCTATACTACAAGGTATGGATCGCTTAACAGTGCCTGCAAGAAATGCAGCCATTTCATTGGGAGTGCATTTGGTAGCAGTTTTGATTATGTTGGTTGTATTTAAGTGGGGAATTTATTCTTTGATCTTTAGTAATATTGTATTTAGTTTATGCATGTGTATTCTAAATATGAAAGAAGTATATCGAGTGAGTCATTTTAGACAAGATATTCAAACTTGTTATATAAAGCCAACCATTGCAGCAGTTATTATGGGAGTTGTTGCTTTTTTGGCAAATCGTGTGTTGAACGGAATTTTTCCAGGACGATTTTTTGCCAATTTCCTTTCATTTTGTATAGCAGCTGTTGTATATGCAATTGCCGTAATTCGTGTAGGAACTTTATCTGAGTCAGATATGCTGACATTGCCAATGGGAAGCAAATTATTACATTTGTGCAAAAAATTTCATATTTTTCCTGTAGATAAGGATATTGAATATTTAGATTTATAAATGAGAATTGAATAAAAGACAAGAAAAAGCCAATACTGTATGAAAAAAGGAGTTATCGCCGATGAAGACAAAGTACCGTATTGGTTTTTTTATAGCAATTTATTCGTTAGTATGTGTTCTTTCGATTGGATATTATGCCAGCTATCAAAATATAAGAGCAAAACAAAATGTTATAGAATCTAAACAAGAAAGTATTGCAACAAAAGGAAGTGCAAGTAAGAATGAAGGGTATTATATAGCACAGCTTCAAGGATATTTAGTTGTGTACCTATCAGACCGTACTACTATCTATGAGGTGACAAATATTTCTGTCGATGAACTTCCAAAGCAGGTGAGAGAGGAAATTAAAGAACAGAAATTTGTTGCAACAGAAAAAGAATTATATGCCTTTCTTGAAAATTATTCAAGTTAGACAGTGCTAGACACTGTGTGAGAAATAGTGTAAGATGGAGAGAGAATTTTTGGAAAGGATAGAAGTATGAACGAGCAACAGATAAAAAGAATTAACGAATTATATAGAAAATCAAAGACAGAAGGGTTAACAGAAGCAGAAAAGAAAGAACAAAAGATATTAAGACAAGAATATATTGATGCATTTCGTAGGAACCTAAGAAGTCAGCTTGACAATATAGATATTCAGGAAGAAGATGGAACAATTGTAAATTTAGGAGAAAAATTTGGACATAAAGAAGGACATTAGAAGTCGAATTTTACAAAAAAGACAAGCCTTAACAGAGGAAGAGAGAACTTGTTTTAGCGATATGATATTGCAAAAAGTAATTTCTCACCCATGGTATCAGATGGCAGATACCATTTATTGTTACGCTTCCTTTTCTTCTGAAGTATCTACGAATCAGATTATTTCTCATGCGTGGAAATCAGGCAAGAGGGTTGCATTGCCTAAAGTAGTAGGCTCTCGTAAAATGGAATTTTATTACATACAAGGTTTTGAGGATTTAAATTACGGGTTTCGAGGAATTTTAGAACCATCTACTTCCCAAAGGGCATTCGCAGAACATGGTTTGATGCTTATGCCTGGAGCAGTCTTTGATCCGTATTGTGGGCGAATTGGATATGGCGGAGGATTTTACGATGCTTATTTAGGAGAGCATAACTCTATCAATACGATTGCATTGGCATTTCAAGTGCAAATTGTAGAGCATATTCCTATGGAGGAGCATGACATTCGTCCACAGATTGTTTTGACAGAAAAGGAGAGTTATTCATGTTAGAAAAGTTGCCAAAAGACCCTGTGATTCTGTTAAGTACGTTAAATACAAAGCTTCGGGATATGTATGCGTCTTTGGACGAGCTTTGTGAGGAGTTAGAGGTATCTCGTCATGTACTAGAAGAAACGCTAGAGGGAATTGATTATAGATATAATGAAGAGAAGAATCAGTTTGAATAGGAAAAAGATAGAAGGAGAATGGCAAAAGAATGAATGTAAATATTGATTATGAACAGATTGATTTGAGCAAACCTGCACCGATTGAGGAGCCACAAAGACAGTATTATTTTATTGCAAAAGCTAGAAAGCTAGTAAAAGAATTGTCCGAAAAGGCAGGGCGTCCATTGACATATATTACACAAACTTTTGGTTGTCAGATGAATGCAAGGGATTCAGAAAAGCTGACTGGAATTTTAGAGCAAATTGGCTACATAGAAGAAACAGAGGAAGAAAAAGCGGATTTCGTTATTTATAATACTTGTACCGTAAGAGAAAATGCGAACCAGAGAGTGTATGGACGCTTAGGACAATTGCAGCATGTAAAAAAGGCAAATCCTTATATGATGATTGGATTGTGTGGTTGTATGATGCAAGAGCCAGAAGTAGTGGAAAAGCTAAAAAAGAGCTATCGATTCATAGATTTGGTCTTTGGAACACATAATATTTATAAGTTTGCAGAATTGATTGTTACAAGACTAGAATCAGAGCGTATGGTTATTGATATTTGGAAAGATACAGATAAAATTGTAGAGGACCTTCCAAGTGAACGTAAATTTTCCTTTAAATCAGGAGTTAATATTATGTTTGGCTGCAATAATTTCTGTAGTTATTGTATTGTGCCTTACGTAAGAGGAAGAGAACGCAGTCGTGATCCAAAGGATATTATTCGTGAAATTGAACAGTTGGCAGCAGATGGCGTAGTGGAAATTATGTTACTGGGACAAAATGTAAACTCCTATGGCAAGGGACTTAAAGAGCCTGTGACATTTGCACAGCTATTGGAAGAAATCGAGAAGGTAGATGGAATTGAGCGAATTCGCTTTATGACTTCTCATCCAAAGGATTTATCCGATGAGTTGATTGAAGTTATGGCAAAATCTAAGAAAATTTGTAAACACTTACATTTGCCAGTGCAATCAGGAAGTACAAGAATACTAGAGAAGATGAATCGCCGTTATACAAAGGAACATTATTTAAATTTAGTCGATAAAATCAAAAAAGCAATTCCAGATATGTCCTTAACAACAGATATTATTGTGGGATTTCCTGGAGAAACAGAAGAAGATTTTCAAGAAACATTGGATGTAGTACGTAAGGTACGTTACGATAGTGCATTTACATTTATTTATTCTAAGCGTACAGGAACACCTGCTGCTGTTATGGAAGAACAGATACCAGAGGATGTGGTAAAAGACCGATTTGATCGACTTTTAAAAGAAGTACAGAGTATTTCCTCTGAAGTATGCAGTGTTCATACAGGCACGGTTCAAAAAGTTTTAGTCGAGTCCTTAAACGACCATGATTCCACATTAGTGACTGGACGTTTGAGTAATAATATTTTAGTACATTTCCCTGGAAATGAAGAAATGATAGGTTCCATTGTTGATGTGAAGCTTCATACTTGCAAAGGATTTTATTATTTAGGAGAAATGGTATAGAATTCCAACTATAATTTATAGGAGAACGCCCAAACTATCTGTATGAGATCTAAAATATGAAAAGGTCTTATGACGGACAGGGAGGGCGCTTTTCGTGAAAAGGATAAGTGAATATTTGTTTTTATGGGCATTGGGAGGCAGTATTTATTATACATTTGAAATGGTATTTCGTGGATTTTCCCATTGGTCTATGTTTGTTTTAGGTGGAATCTGTCTAGTCTTTTGTGCACAACAAGGATTGTGGACAGGATGGAGTGAACCATTTTGGAAACAAGTGTTATGGTGTACCATTTTTGTGACGGCTTGTGAATTTATTACAGGAATTATAGTCAATCGTTGGATGCATTGGGAAGTGTGGGACTATACAGATCAATTCATGCATTTATTTGGACAGATTTGCCTTCCATTTACCATTATTTTTTCTGGATTGTGTGCAGTGGGAATTTTGGTTAGTGGGTACCTACTTCATTGGTTATATGGTGAGAAGAAACCAAAGTTTCAAATGTGGGGAGAGTAAAAAAATCAGTAGCGTACATTGAACAGAGTTTATAAAAATGCTATAATGCTAGGAAGAAAAATAAATAAGCAATACAAAGGAGAACACGTGTGGCAGAATTAACTCCAATGATGCAGCAATACATGGAAACAAAGGAACAGTATAAGGACTGCATTTTATTTTATAGA
>JAHLFA010000059.1 GCA_018883985.1 Candidatus Ruminococcus intestinipullorum
CGACGAGGTAGATAGGGCAGAGGTGGAAGTGCGGTAACGCATGGAGCTGACTGTTACTAATAGGTCGAGGGCATAACCAAGCAAGGTGATAGGTAAGGATGACATTCTTTGTATGCAGTTTTGAAGGTATATTTCATATTTCTTCAGCAAAATATTCCTCCTTAGCTCAGTCGGTAGAGCACTCGGCTGTTAACCGAGTTGTCGTTGGTTCAAGTCCAACAGGGGGAGCTGAGAGCTTCAAGAGAGGCTCTTTTTTCATGTAGGCTATATGGGCTTATAGCTCAGCCGGTTAGAGCGCACGCCTGATAAGCGTGAGGTCGGTGGTTCGAGTCCACTTAAGCCCATCGTAACATTGAAAAAAGTAGAAAAAAGTCAAAAAAATACTTGCAAAATAAGAAAAAATGTGATAATATATTCTTGTTGAGGAGTTGATAAATAAGGCCCCATGGTCAAGCGGTTAAGACATCGCCCTTTCACGGCGGTAACACGGGTTCGATTCCCGTTGGGGTCATTAATCAAAGAAAATTTGATTGAATTTCAGGCAGGTATGCCGATGTGGCTCAATTGGCAGAGCAGCTGATTTGTAATCAGCAGGTTATCGGTTCGAGTCCGATCATCGGCTTTGTTCCTTTATCGGGACATTATAGAGTGTGGACCTTTAGCTCAGCTGGTTAGAGCAATCGGCTCATAACCGATCGGTCCCGGGTTCGAGTCCCTGAAGGTCCACTTGAAAATTAAAAATATGGCCCAGTGGCTCAGTTGGTTAGAGCGCCGCCCTGTCACGGCGGAGGTCGAGAGTTCGAGTCTCTTCTGGGTCGTTAAGATGGGGTCTTAGCTCAGCTGGGAGAGCATCTGCCTTACAAGCAGAGGGTCACAGGTTCAAGTCCTGTAGGCCCCACTTATTAAATATGGATGGATTCCCGAGTGGCCAAAGGGGGCAGACTGTAAATCTGTTGGCACCGCCTTCGAAGGTTCGAATCCTTCTCCATCCATTTGAGTACCGTGAAAGGACTCATTGAATTGCCGATGTGGCTCAATTGGCAGAGCAGCTGATTTGTAATCAGCAGGTTATCGGTTCGAGTCCGATCATCGGCTTTTCTCATTTGAGAGATAATTAAATATCGCGGGGTGGAGCAGTCTGGAAGCTCGTCGGGCTCATAACCCGAAGGTCGTAGGTTCAAATCCTGCCCCCGCAACTCAGACTTATGTATTTAAGTCTAATGCCCAGATAGCTCAGTCGGTAGAGCAGAGGACTGAAAATCCTCGTGTCGCTGGTTCGATTCCGGCTCTGGGCATTTTCTTTGCCAAAAGTCAAGGAAATAAATTAAATAAGGGCGTGTAGCTCAGTTGGTAGAGCACTTGACTTTTAATCAAGCTGTCCGGGGTTCGAATCCCCGCACGCTCATTGAAGTATGACATCCGTGGAACTTGTTTCTGCGGATTTTTTTTGTAAATAGATAGTAGATAGATTGAGGTAAATATGGAGAGATTATATAGTAAATTAAAAAAATATAGTGAATCAGATTTTTATCCATTTCATATGCCTGGACATAAGAGAAATACGACATTAATAGAATCGAAGTTACCATTTGATATAGATATTACAGAAATTGATGGATTTGATAATCTGCACCATGCAAATGACATTTTAAAAAATCTTCAAGAAAGGGCTGCTAGTTTATACCATGCAGAGGAAACTCATTACTTGGTAAATGGAAGTACCAGTGGTATATTGAGTGCGATACTGGGGTGTACTAGCAAAGGAGGAACTATATTGATGGCACGTAATTGCCATAAATCTGTGTATCATGCTGTATATATGAATGAGTTACATCCAATATATTTGTATCCAAAATTTTACAGTGATATGGAGTTATGTGGAGAAATTATGTTAGAAGATGTGGAAAAAGCACTTGAAGACTATCCCAATATTCAAGCTGTAGTTATTACATCACCAACATATGAGGGAATTCTTTCAGATGTAGAGTCTATTGCAAAAATAGTCCATAGAAAATCCATTCCATTAATTGTAGATGAAGCACATGGAGCACATTTTGGTATGCATAGTTATTTTCCAGAAAATTCAAATAAAAAAGGAGCAGATGTTGTAATACATAGTCTTCACAAGACATTACCCTCCTTAACTCAAACGGCATTGATTCATATGAATGGAAAATATGTTAACAGATGCAAAGTCAGAAAATATCTTCAGATATTTCAGACAAGCAGTCCATCCTATGTTTTTATGGCAAGCATAGATGAATGTATTCGTGTGTTAGAGGGGAAGAAACAAAAGCTATTTGATTATTATACGTACTATTTGGATGAGATGAGAAAAAAATTGTATAAGCTAAAATATTTTGTTTTGCTAGAATCTGAAGAATTTGATCGCTCAAAAATTATAATTTCAGTAAAAAATATTTCCAATATGACGGGAAAGGATTTGTATAGGATATTGCTTGAAAACTATCATCTTCAAATGGAGATGGCTGCAGGAGATTATATAGTCGCAATGACGAGTATAGGAGATACAAATGAGGGATTTAATCGTTTTGTAGATGCATTATTTGAAATAGAGGATAAGATTAAGTATTTTGATTCACAAAAAAAATATCGGATCCATTTTCAAATTCCGAAACAAGAGCAGTGCTATAGTAGTTATGAAATTGAAGAATTAAGAAAAGAGATTTCTACAGATTTTGTATTTTGGAATGATGCAAAGGGAAAGATATCTCTTGAATATGCTTACTTATATCCGCCAGGAGTCCCTATTATTGTTCCTGGGGAAAGGATATCAGAAGAGGCAGCAAATTTGATTCAAGAGTATGAGCGAATGGGATTTGAGATACAAGGAATAAATGTGGAAAACAAGGTAGAGGTGTGGATAAATGAATAAAATTTTTTATATAATGGGGAAAAGTTCTTCTGGAAAAGATACGATGTATAAAAAAATTTTGGAAGAAATTCCAGAATTAAAAACAGTTACTTTATATACTACACGGCCAATTAGAGAAGGAGAGAATGATGGTGTAGAGTATTTCTTTGTGGAGGAAGAAAAGTTTCAAGAGTTTCAAGAAATGGATAAAATAATTGAGGCACGTTCCTATGATACGATATATGGAGTATGGACTTATTTTACAGCAGATGATGGACAAATGGATTTGAATAAATATCATTACTTAATCATGGGAACATTAGAGTCCTATCAAGAAATGAAGAGATACTTTGGGGAGGAGAGAGTAGAGCCTATTTATATAGAGGTAGAAGATGGGGTACGTTTGGAGAGGGCTTTAAAAAGAGAACGTATGCAAAAAGAACCCAAGTATAATGAGCTATGTAGAAGATTTCTAGCAGATAGTGAAGATTTCTCAGAAGTAAACCTAGAGAAAGTTGGAATTCAGAGAAGATTTCAGAATATTGATTTTCAAACCTGTTTGAATGAGGTTATAGAGTTTATAAAAGAGAAAATGTGTGTTATACTAGATTCATAATAAACAATAGAAGCAGCATCATAAAATAAAAAGACAGTGGGTGATGATATGAGTAGTTTCAAGGATGTAGTTGGTCACAAGAATGTTATACAGTATATTGAGAATGCAGTGAAGAATGATATGATTTCTCATGCGTACATTCTCAATGGGGAAAAGGGTGCAGGAAAGCAAATGCTGGCAAATATATTTGCAATGAGCCTACAATGTCAGAATAGAGGAGATAAAGCAGAGGCATGTGGAGTATGTCAGTCTTGCAAACAGGCGAAAAATAATAATCAACCAGATATCATTAAGGTTACACATGAAAAAACAAATACAATCAGTATAGATGATATTAGAGAACAGGTTAATAATGATATTGTGATAAAGCCTTATAGCAGTAAATATAAGATTTATATTATCCCAGATGCAGATATGATGAGTGTACAGGCTCAAAATGCATTACTAAAAACGATCGAAGAGCCACCAGAGTACGCAATTATATTTTTACTAACAGAAAATGCAGAAGTATTACTTCCAACAATTCGCTCACGATGTGTAATGTTGAAGTTAAGAAATGTTAAAGATCCATTGATTAAGAAATATTTGATGGAGCGTATGCAGATTCCTGATTATAAAGCCGATGTATGTGTGGCATTTGCACAAGGAAATATAGGAAGAGCAATTATGCTTGCTACTTCAGAGCATTTTAATGAAATACGAGAAGAAGCAGTACGTTTGCTTAGAGAACTTCATGAGATGGATTTAGAGGAGCTAGAATCGGCAGTAAAGAAAATAACAGCATATAAGATGGAAATTTCCGATTATATGGATGTTTTGTCTATTTGGTATAGAGATGTGTTGATTTATAAGGCTACAATGGAAGTGGACAGAGTCGTGTTTTCAGACCAGTTGCGATATATCAAAGAACGTGCAAATAAAAGCTCTTATGAGGGAATTGAAAATATATTAGAGGCAATAGAAAAGGCAAAAGCTAGATTAAAAGCGAATGTAAACTTTGAATTGACGATGGAGCTACTTCTATTGACAATAAAGGAGAACTAGAGGAATGACAAAAATAATTGGCGTAAGATTTAGAACAGCCGGGAAAATTTATTTTTTTTCTCCAGGAAAGCTTGAGATTAAGCGAGGAGATCACGTAATTGTAGAAACTGCTCGTGGAATTGAGTACGGGTGGGTTGTAACAGAACCTAAGAAGGTAAAAGATGAGGAGATTGTTCAACCATTAAAATCTGTTATTCGTGTGGCGAATGAGCAGGATGAAAAAATACAAGAAAATAATAAAGAAAAGGAAAAAGAAGCATTCAAAATTTGCCTTGAAAAAATTAGAAAACATGGATTAGAAATGAAACTAATTGATGCAGAATATACTTTTGATAACAATAAAGTGTTATTTTACTTTACTGCAGACGGAAGAATAGACTTTCGTGATTTGGTGAAGGATTTAGCAGCAGTATTTCGTATCCGTATTGAGCTAAGGCAGATTGGGGTTAGAGATGAAACAAAAATTAGGGGTGGAATTGGCATTTGTGGACGACCATTGTGCTGTCATACATATTTGTCAGAGTTTGCAGCAGTTTCCATCAAGATGGCAAAGGAACAAAATTTATCTTTGAACCCAACAAAGATTTCAGGTGTATGTGGAAGATTGATGTGTTGTCTTACAAATGAGGAAGAGACGTATGAGGAATTGAATAGCCAACTTCCTTCGGTAGGAGATTCTGTTACAACTCCAGAAGGCTTTTCGGGCGTTGTTCATTCATTGAGTGCATTGCGTAAATTGGTAAAGGTGATTGTAAATCTTGAAAATGATGAAAAAGAAATTCGGGAATATCATGCAGATGATTTGAAATTCCATGTTAGAAGAAGAAAAGCAAAGGTTTCTAAGGAGGAGATGCAGCAGCTTGCCGATTTGGAAAAGGGAGAAGGAGAATCTAGATTAGATGATAAATAAATTAAAGTCTGGAGAGAGATTGGACGATTTGCAGTTGCGTGGATTGAAAATTATCCAAAACCCAGAGAAATTTTGCTTTGGAATTGATGCTGTAATGTTATCTGATTTTGCAAAGGTAAAGAGTGAAGAAAAGGTTCTTGATATAGGAACTGGAACTGGTATTTTGCCAATACTTTTATCAGCGAAGACTGAAGGAAGACATTTTACTGGTTTAGAGATTCAAAGTGAAAGTGCCGATATGGCAAGACGCAGTGTTGAATTTAATAATTTACAGGAACGCATTGAAATAGTAGAGGGAGATATTAAAGAGGCAGCAGACATTTTTAAGCCTGCCTCTTTTGATGTCATTGTGACAAATCCTCCATATATGATTTGTCAACATGGGCTGCAAAATCCAGAAGATGCAAAGGCAATTGCACGTCATGAAATTTTATGTACCTTAGATGATATTTTGAAGGCAAGCAAGAGATTGTTAGTAGATGGAAAGGGTAGATTTTATATGATACACAAGCCATTTCGTCTGACAGAGATTTTAGCTAAAATGAGTGAATATCGTATAGAGCCAAAGAGAATACAGTTTGTACATCCTTATTTGGATAAAGAGCCAACTATGGTATTAATTGAGGGCTTGAGGGGAGGTAAATCAAGAGTAACAGTAGAACCTCCTTTCATTATGTATGAAAGAAAGGAATAAAGATGGCAGGAACGTTATTTTTATGTGCAACACCTATTGGAAATTTAGAGGATATTACATTTCGAGTGATTCGCACATTAAAAGAGGTAGATTTAATCGCAGCGGAAGATACAAGAAATAGTATTAAGTTACTAAATCATTTTGAAATTCAGACACCAATGACCAGCTATCATGAACATAATAAGTTTGAAAAAGGAAGTTTGTTGATAAAGAAACTTCAGGAGGGGCAGAATATAGCCTTGATTACAGATGCTGGAACACCAGGGATATCAGATCCAGGGGAAGAGCTTGTCAAGATGTGCTATGAGTCAGGGATAGAAGTCACGGCACTTCCAGGGGCAGCAGCATGTATAACAGCACTTACAATTTCAGGTTTAGGAACAAGACGTTTCTGCTTTGAAGCATTTCTTCCAGTGGATAAAAAAGAGAGAGAAGCAATCCTAGAAGAGTTAAAAGAAGAAACCAGAACAATTGTTTTATATGAAGCTCCCCATCGATTGGTAAAAACATTAAAATTGTTGACTGAATATTTGGGAAATCGAAAAGTAACAGTTTGTCGTGAGTTGACAAAACGACATGAAACAGTATTTTGCAGTACATTAGAAGAAGCAATTTGTTATTATGAGTCTAATCCTCCAAAGGGAGAGTACGTTCTCGTAATAGAAGGAAAAAGTAGAGAAGAAATTGTGATGCAAGCTAGGAAATACTGGGAAGAATTTACAATAGAAGAACACATGCAGCACTATATTGATGAGGGATTGGATAAGAAAGCAGCGATGAAAGCTGTGGCGAAAGATAGAGGAGTATCGAAACGAGAGATATATAATTATCTAGAAAAGTAGTAATTGGGGACGTAGTAAAATTCAATTTTACTACGTCCCCAATTACATGTATATTATTCTTTTGTTTAAGGATTTTGCTTCTTCTATATTATTTGTTGCGTAAAGTACAGTAATATAAAGTTCTTCATTTATCTTTTGTATATCGTGTAGCATTTCTTTTCTTCGGTCATCATTTTGTCTTGCAAAGTCTTCGTCTACAAGCAGAATCTGTGGATGGCACACAATGGCTCGTCCAAGAGCAGTGCGTTGTTTTTGGGTATCAGTGACAATGCGGAGTTTTTTGTCTAATACATCTGAGAGATTAAAAAATTCTGCAGCTTTTTTGATGCGACTCTCTATAACGACTCGTGGCAGATTGCGAAGTTTTAGTCCCAATGCCATATTGTCATATACGCTCATATGTGGGTACAGCATATAGTTTTGAAATGCCATTGCCAGACTTCTATCTCTAGGGGAAATCTCGTTGAGTAAGTCTTCTCCAAGGTATATTTTTCCAGATGTAATTTCTTCTAGTCCTCCTATCATTCGTAGAATTGTGGATTTTCCTGAACCACTGGGACCATAAAAAATAACAAACTCGCCATCCTCTATGTGAAGAGATAGGTCTTGAACAGACACAAATCCATTTGGATAATGTTTATTCAAATGTTCAAATGTGATACTTGCCATAGAAACACCTCCGATTTATTTAAATTCAGTGTACCATACCCATCAACTCAAAACAATCATTCCAGCAAGAAAAACACTGGCAATTAGCCCAGCAAGTGTTGAAATTAATGCCCCAGTCAGTGTGTATCTTGTTTTTTTGATTTTGGCTGTCATAAAGTAAACACTCATAGTATAAAAGATAGTTTCTGTACAGGACATAGAAATTGATGCAATTAGTCCTAATCTTGAATCTGTTCCAAATTTTTTGTAAATATCTAGCAGCAGTCCTGTGGCAGCAGAGGAGGAAAACATTTTTACGATGGATAGAGGGATGAGTTCGCCTGGAAAACCTATTAATTTGGAAAAATTTCCAATAATGCTTGAAATCATATCGAGAAATCCAGAGGCACGTAATATGCCTACGGCGACCATAAGACCAATTAAGGTTGGCATAATTTTAATAACAGTTAAAAAACCACTTTTAGCACCTTTAATAAAATTATCATAAACATTCGTTTTCATTAAAAGGCCATATGTAATAATGGATAGTATTAGAAATGGTACAATTAAGTTCGTAAGATATAAGAAGAAATTCATAGTTTACTCCAATTTTTTGTTGTCAGTTATTTATATGCACAGAAGGTGTATATCATCCCAGAAAGAATCATAAAATGGAATAAAACTTTTTTAGGAGTCTTTATGTCACATCTATATCAGAGAGCCTATTCTTATAAAAAAAGAAAAAAAGCCGTCTTGTATTCTATTATTTTTAGTATTTTAATTTCTATAGTATCTATGGCTTCGGGCTGTCAAGTAAAATCAGAAGAGAACCAAGATAACGAATTTCGAGAATTTACAAAAGAAACATTTATAGAAGAGGTTTCTTCAAACACAGTAAGCTTACATTATACTTTAAGAGATGAACAAAATTATGGTGTAAAAAATACGCCAATTACATTTGGCAGTTTTACAGAAGATTCACAAGAGCGTGCGAAGGTTATACAACAGATGGAAGAGGAGTTGAAGGAATTTTCGTACGGAAGTTTATCAACGGAAAATCAGTTAACCTATGATGTAATGCAATATTACTTGGAACTAGCGAAAGAGGGAAATACATATGCAATCTATGAGGAACCACTAGGGATTGTAAGTGGAGTACAGACACAGATGCCAGTGATACTTTCGGAGTATCAATTTTATGATGAAGAAGATATAGAGGAATACCTAGAACTGATAAAGACGACGCCTGAATATTTTGACTCTTTAATTGCATTTGAAAAGAAGAAAGCACAGGCAGGAGTTTTTATGGCAGATTATGCAGTTGACAGTGTTATAGAGCAGTGTCAGGCATTTATGAACATGGGAAATGAAAATTATTTGATTTCAACTTTTTCAGATAGACTTGATAAATTAGATGAATTATCGTTAGAAAAGAAAAGCCAATATTTGCAGGAAAATGCTTTATTATTGAAAAGTTATATATTGCCTTCTTATAGTAAGCTTGTACAGTCATTACAAGAGTTAAAGGGAAGTGGAAACAATGAGCAGGGATTATGTTATTTACCAAATGGGAAAGAGTTCTATTCGTATCTAGTGAGAGAGGCAACTGGTTCTAGGTATTCTGTAACGGAATTAGAAGAATTGACAAGAAAGCAGATTATAGAAGATTTGGAAGCAATGGAGGCTGTACTTGGAATTACAGCGAAAGAGGCAAAGGAAACAGCCGTGCTAAGTACTTCTGACCCAGAAGAGATTTTAAGACAGTTGGAGAGAGGGATTGAAACAGCATTTCCAAAGTTAGAAAATACACAGGTAGATGTAAAATATGTACCAGAGGCAATGGAAGAACATTTAAGTCCTGCATTTTATATGATTCCAGCATTGGACGCCACAGAAGAAAATGTAATCTATGTAAATGAAGCCCATATGGGAGATGCATTAACATTGTATACAACGCTGGCTCATGAGGGATATCCTGGTCATTTATATCAAACAGTTTATTACGCAAGGACCAATCCCGACCCACTAAGAAGTATTTTCAATTTTGGAGGCTATGTAGAAGGATGGGCTACTTATGCAGAGATGTGTTCTTATTATCTAGAAACAACATTAAGTAAAGAGCAGGCAACGTTACTTCAGAAGAACAATTCGATTCTATTGGCATTATATGCTTTGGCAGATATGGGAATCCATTATGATGGATGGAGCAGAGTAGATACAGCAGCATTTTTTAAGCAGTATGGAATTGAAGATACACAAAGTATCAATCGTATTTATGAACTTATTATTGGCTCACCAGCAAATTATTTAAAATATTATATAGGATATGTGGAATTTATGCAGTTAAAAAAGGAGTGGATTGCAAAGAAAGGGGAGCAGTATTCTCAAAAGGAATTTCATAAAGCTGTATTAGATGTAGGTCCTGCACCTTTTGAAATTGTAGAAAAGTATATGTGGAAAGAATGGAAATAGGGGGGAGCCGGTATATGTTAAATTATTTATGGGCAGGAATGATTATAATTGGTATTATTTTTGGAGCATTTCAAGGGAATATGGAAGAAATTACAAATGCAGCATTGGATTCTTCCAGAGAAGCTGTAACACTATGCATTACAATGATGGGGGTTATGGCATTTTGGTGTGGATTGATGGAAATTGCATCTAGAGCAGGCATTATTCAAATGGCATCAAAAAAGCTAACGCCAATTGTGTCATTTTTATTTCCAAATATTCCACGTGGACATAAAGCAAATGAGTATATAACAACCAATTTTATTGCAAATTTTTTAGGACTTGGATGGGCTGCAACACCAGCGGGGTTACAGGGAATGGCAGCATTAGCGGATTTAGAAGAAGAGAGAAGGCAAAGAGGTATTTCTAAAGTACAAAAAGGGGTAGCCTCCAATGAGATGTGTACATTTCTAATTATGAATATTTCATCGTTACAGTTAATACCAATTCATGTGGTTGCGTATCGAAGTCAATACGGAAGTGTAAATCCAGCAGGTATTGTTGGAGCAGGGATAGTAGCAACAGCTATAAGTACGGGGGTGGCTGTTATATTTTGCAAGATTATGGATCGAAAATGATTCAATATACAAAAACGAGTAGCTGAGGTATAATAATAAAAAAACGAATGGAGAACTTTATGCAATTACAATACGAAATCCCTGATTCTTTCTGGAGTCTTTTTCGTTCTGTAAATCGAGAGGTTTATATTGAGGCGTTACTATGTATTCATGAAGAATATCAGTATAGTAATTATTTTCTAACAAAGGAAGTATGTATTCAGATTTTAGGTGATTTGAATGCAAAAAATCGATTTCAGCTTCTTCGTGAAGAGAATGAAACGGATTACGACATGTTGGAAACAACAGCATCTAGGATCTTAAGGTGGTTAGTGAAAAATGGCTGGTTGAAGAAGATAGAAGATTATAGCGAAATGACAACCAATATTGTGATTCCAGATTATGCAGCTATATTTATTGAAGCATTTGAACGCCTTACTTCGGAAGAATTAGAGGAAACAGAGATTTATATACAAAATGTGTATGCTACACTATTTTCATTTAAAAATGACTCCCGAGTAAATGTAAATATGCTTCGAACTGCATTGATTAATACAAGAAAATTGAATAAAGCTTTGCAAGATATGCTCCATAATATGGATAAATTTTTTGAAAGGCTTTTAAATCAGGAATCGTATGAACAACTTTTAAAGGAACACTTAGATGGGTATGTAGAAGAAGTTGTTAAGAAAAAATATCATATACTCAAGACGTCTGATAATTTTTACATTTATAAAATGGATATCAAAAAATGTCTTCGTGAAATGAGAGAAAATGAGGAATGGCTTGAAGCATCGGGGGATGCAAAAGAGGATATTTTAGAGCTATTGGATATGATAGAAAGAGGCTTTGACCACATAGAGTATCGAATTGCAAATATTGATAGAGAACACTCAAAATATGTGCGTGCTACTGTAACAAGGATGAATTATTTGTTAAGTGAAGAAAGTGACACAAAGGGTTTAATTGTACAGCTGCTAAACAAATTATCAGTACAAAAAAATCTGCAGTCTATGTTAGAAGCTGTTAGCAGGAAGATGAATTTATCTTGTTTTGAAATGCTCTCTGAAAAGTCATTATACAAGCGAAGAAAGCAAAGAAAAGACTTTATTCAAGAAATGGGAGAAGAGGAAGAGATTCAAGATTTAAATCGAGAGGATGTTTTAAAGTTAAATAAGATTCAGATGCGATATAGCCGTCAAGAAATTGAAGACTTTATAGAGTCGCACATAGAAAATGATATTCTGGATACAGAAAGGCTTCACATTGGTACAGAATCAGATTTTGAAAAATTAATACTTGCATATGATTACAGTATGAGAAGGAATAGTAAGTACAAGGTACTATCCGAGGAAGGAAAGATTCTTCAAAGTGGAGCTTATAAGTACCCAAGTTTAAAATTTGTACGTAGGAGGTCCAAATGATTACATATTATGAACAACTAACAGAAAAAGAACAGGATGAATTAAAGGAAGTGATTCAACTTCTATATCGGCAAACTTTTCTTTTAGAAAGAAAATATGAAAAACGGACTTCTAGAATGGTAGTTGTACCAGAATATCGTATTTGTAGTAAGCACATGGAGTTTTTAAAGGAGTATTTTGCTGTAGCAGGGATTACAATAAATGAGAATTTCCATACGGGAGTTATTTCCATACAAGGGGAAGCTGTTTGGGGAGAAAAATTGCCAAAGTTAGCAACTATTTATTTATTATTATTAAAGTTAATTTATGATGAACAGATGGCAGCAGTGTCTAATAGTAGTTATATTGTAACTACATTAGGTCAGTTAAATGGAAAAGCAGGAGAATTCCATATTTTACACAGCATGCCATCTATTACGGAGGTAAGAAGGGCAATTGCATTATTGAAAAAATACCAAATAATAGAACCTTTGGATGTATTAGAGGAAATGGACGAAGCAACTAGACTTATTATATATCCATGTATTCATGCAGTATTGTCAGCAGATGATATACGGGAACTGTTAAAAACATTCAGTGAGGAGGAACACGGTGGAGAAGAAGCAAGCGTTCAAAGCACTATCGAAAATATGCCTGAATAATTGGCACTATATTGATAGAAGAGTATTAAGTTTAAATCAGGGAGTTAATTTTTTTACAGGGCATTCAGGAAGTGGAAAGTCTACGGTGATTGATGCTCTTCAGATTGTATTGTATGCAAATACAGATGGTCGAGGTTTTTTTAATAAGGCGGCAGCAGATGATTCTGACAGATCTTTAATAGAATACTTACGAGGAATGGTAAATATTGGAGATAATAATGAGTTTCAATATTTAAGAAATAAGAACTTTTCAAGTACAATAGTCATAGAGTTAGAGAATACAGATACAAGGGAAAAACAATGTGTTGGTATTGTATTTGATGTGGAAACGGCAACAAATGAAATTAGCAGACTATTTTTCTGGCACAAAGGTGGACTTTTAGAAAATCATTATCGAGCAGAAAAAAGATGTCTTACCACTTATGAGATAAAAGAGTATTTGCAAAGAAATTTTTCATCATCAGAAGATTACTACTATGGTTCAAGCAATGAGAGGTTTCGTAGACAGCTGTATGATGTATATCTAGGTGGATTAGATTCTGAGAAGTTTCCAAGATTGTTTAAACGAGCAATTCCATTTAAGATGAACATTAAATTAGAGGAATTTGTAAAAGAATATATTTGTATGGAGCAGAATCTACATATTGAGGATTTACAAGAAAGTATTACCCAGTATGGCCGTATGCGAGGCATGATTGAGGAAACATTATCAGAAATTCAGTATCTTCAAAAAATTGAAGAAAAGTATGGTGAATATGTAGAGCAAAAAGAAGATACAAAGGCGTGCAGTTATCAGATTGCAAGGTTAGAGATTCTTTCTATTGAAGATAAAATGAAAGAGCTTGAGGAGAGTAGAAAGCAGCTGCAGCAGGAACTTGTAGAGTATCAAGGAAAAGAAGAGAATGTAACAAAAGAGCAGAAAAAATTAGAGCTGCAATATGAAGAAATCCTTTTAAAAATTGCAAGTAGTGGATATGAGGCATTAAAAAAGGATATTGAAAATTTAAATGAGTCACTGGAGCGTCTTGAACATAGTAAAGCTCGGTGGTTGAAAACGGCAGGAAGTTTGAAAGAATGGCAGGATGTAGAGGTAATATCTAACCAAACACTACGAGATATCGAAGCATTTAAGAAACAGAAAATTACAGCAGAGCAGCTAGAGAGATTAAAACAAAGTTTAGTAGATGCACGTAATGAATTGGAAGAAGAGTTGCGTGAAACAGATGCGAAATTACGCCTTATAAAAAAAGAGGAGAAGTCTTTAAAAGAGGAGTTACAAGAGTTAAAACAGGGAAGAAAGGCTTATCCAAGTGAATTAGAAGAAGCAAGATATGAGTTGAGAAATCGTTTGCAAGAACAATGTGGAAAATTTGTAAATGTACAAATTTTGGCAGATTTATTAGATGTAAGAGATGAAACATGGCATAATGCGATAGAGGGGTATTTGGGAAATAATAAACTTTTGCTTGTGGTGGAGCCTCAATATGCGAAGATGGCAATGGAAATTTATCAAAATATGGATAAAAGGAAATTTTTTAAAGCGTCCATCTTAGATACAGAAAAGGTAATGGAACAAGAATGGGAGGCAAAGAAGGGGTCACTGGCAGAAGAACTAAAGGTAAAAGAAGACTATATCCAGTCGTACATTCATTTTATTCTTGGAAATGTAATGAAATGCGAGAATATTTCCGAGCTTCGCCAGCAAAAAATTGGAATTACAGCAGATTGTATTTTGTATAAAAGTTTTCGTTTACAGCATATTAATCCAGAGAATTATACGAAAAAAGCATTTATAGGTGAGAGAAGTACACGTCAACGTATCAGACAATTAGAGGAACGAATTCAGACGATTCAAAATGAACGATTGCCATTGCAAGAGTTAATAGAGAAAATAAAGCATAGTTTACGATTAGAATTTCTAGGTCAGCCAATGGAAGATTATTTAGGTTGGCTAAAGGATATAGGAGAGATTCCAGAGAAAGAACAGATAAAGCAAGAACTTTTGGAAAAAATGAAAAAGTTAAAAGATGAATCTGTTACAGTATGGGAAGAGGAAAAAGAAGAGATTCAGAATCAGCAAAATGTGAAAAAAGATGAATTTGAGAAAGTGAAACATCTGATTTGGAAAAATCAAGAGGATACGAATCGCTTACAAAAAATCTACACCAATTTGGACGAGCAGCTAAAAGAAAGGGAAAATGAATTCCAAAGTATTTATGCAGCTAGTGAGCAGTTGGAAGAGGACTTTCAGTTATATTTGGAGAAGAAACGTACGAGAAATTACGAATCATTAATGAAACAAAGAATAAAAGAGAGGCAGTTGTTGGAGAAGAAATGTGAAGATTCTTATGAGACATTAATAGAAGTGCGTTCTGAGTATGTGAGAAAATATCCAAATAGAGATTTTTCTGCAACGTTACACGAGAATGAACCATATAGTAATTTGCTGAAACGGTTGCAGTTTGATGAGCTTGAAAAATATCAAGAAGCTGCCAATATACAGGCAGGTCATGCAATTGAGCATTTTAAAGAGGACTTTATTTATAAAATACGCTATGCAATTAAGGAAGCCGTCTTAAGAAAGGACGAGCTTAACAGAATTATAAGTAAGCTAAACTTTGGAAAGGACAAGTATCAATTTGTCATTACAAAGAATCAAGGTCCTGATGGCCGTTTTTATCGAATGTTTATGGATGAAGCTTTAAGTATTCATCCATCAAAGCTTCGTAGTGGCGTGGAAAATCAGATGAATATGTTTTCCATGGAGCATGAAGAGGAGTATGGAGAGCTGATGAATGAGTTAATTGAGATTTTTATACCACCTCAAAATGCGACAAGAGAGGAATTGGACGAGGCTAAAAGAAACATGGAAAAGTATGCGGATTATCGTACATATTTGTCTTTTGATATGCAGCAAATTATACAAGGTGAAAAAGATATGAAAATTGGTCTTAGTAAGATGATTCGCAAAAATTCTGGAGGAGAGGGGCAGAATCCTTTATATGTAGCACTTCTGGCAAGTTTTGCACAAATTTACCGAATAAATGATATGCCAAGAATAAGAAGACCAGAAACTCTTCGTTTAGTTATTTTAGATGAGGCATTTTCAAAAATGGATGCGGAGAAAGTAGCAAGCTGTATTTCTCTAATACGAGGGCTTGGATTTCAGGCAATTATTAGTGCGACAAATGATAAAATACAAAATTATTTGGAAAATGTAGATAAAACATTTGTATATGCAAATCCAGATAAGAAGCATATTTCAATTCAGGAATTTGAACGAGAGGAATTTTTGCAGCTGCAAGGAGAAGAGTAGAGATGGAGTATCTGGTTGGGAAGATTGTTGAACAGATTGAAAATAGTAAAAATGATTGGAGAGATGGTGCGAAGGGGAATCGGTCACTGAGTAATAAAAAGGGGGAGTTGTATAGCAAGGAGCATATCAAATCTGAAGTAGTAGAGGATGCCATTAAGCTAGAGAAGACTGGGTTGATTGAAATTGAGTGGCTAAAAGGATTTCGGGGAAACGATATTGAAAGGTTGAAATATCAGCTGGAAAAGAAAGAATTGTTGTATGAGTACTATAGAAATCACATAGATGAAACGTTTGTAAAAAGACAAGATATGGTGCGAAAATATCGGACATATTTAGAGGAAGTATTGAAAGGTATTCGTACACCTTGGATTCGTTGTTATTATGAAGATTTATTGGAAAATACAGATATTAAGAATCCAGCAAAACAGTTAGCAAAGCAGGAAAAATATGCCCCTTGTTTTCAAGGGCTAGACCAATTGAAAGAGCCTATATTTAAGCGAATCTTTAGCAAATATTATTTAGGTGATTCTAAAAAATTTGAAAACGAATGTCAAAATCATATTGTTTCGGTTGCGAGGAAATATTTTACAGAAGTGATAGAGCCAGAGATGGAGGATTATGAAGTTTTATCACAATTGCTCATTGAGGGTTACTCACAGGAAATGATGGTGAAAGGTCCTTTGTACGTATGTGTGCCTTTTGCAGATGGTGATAGAGTTATATGCACAAAGGACTGGAAATATGGAGTGTCATTTAATAGTGAAATGCTAAAAAATGCAAAAATTTTGGAGGATCAGCCTCAGATAAAGAGAGTAATCTCAATTGAGAATAAGGCAAATTTTATTTGTGCAGATTATGAGGAAGATACCATTTATGTATTTAGCCATGGGTATTTTTCACCGTTAGAAAGACAGTTCTTATGTAAATTGGAGAAAGTATTGGAAAAGAATATTCAAAATGTGGAATATCATCATAGTGGGGATTTGGATTATGGTGGAGTAAAGATTTTCCAATATATAAGAAATAGAATTTTTCCAAAACTAAAACCATTGTGGATGGATGTGGAAACTTTTCAAAAATATAAGGAATATGGATATGAGATAGAACCATCCACAATGGAGAAGTTAGAACAATTGAAAGAAACAGAATTACAGGATTTAATTGACGTAATGGTAGAAACAGGAATTGGAATAGAACAGGAAAGTTTTTTAGTGTAAAGGGAGATGGAAAAATGAAATTAATGATAGCATCAGATATACATGGTTCAGCATATTATTGCAGAAAATTGTTGGAGGCATATAAGAGAGAAGAGGCAGATAGACTTTTGCTTTTGGGGGATATTTTGTATCATGGGCCAAGAAATGATTTGCCAAGGGAATATGCACCAAAGGAAGTAATACAGCTTCTAAATTCTATGAAGAATGAGATTTTGTGTGTAAGGGGGAATTGCGATACAGAGGTGGATCAAATGGTATTGGAATTTCCGATTTTGGCAGAATATGCATTGATAGAAGTGGATGGAAAAACAATGTTTGCTACACATGGACATAAGTGGAATCCACAAAACTTACCTATGTTGAAAGATGGGGATGTACTATTGAATGGACATACACACGTGCCAGCATGCGAGGAGATAAAGTTGGAGGGTGGAGGAACAGTATTGTATGTGAATCCAGGCTCTGTTTCAATTCCGAAGGAAAATTCAGGGCATGGTTATATGGTGTATGATAAAGGAAAATTTGTAATCGGGGACGTAGTCAAATGATTTTGACTACGTCCCCGATTACAATTCACTGTGTCCCACTTGCAAGAAAGGTCCTATTTTATAGAGAAAAAATAATAAAAAAAGGACGTTATTTGCAGGAGGGACAGGGTAAAATAAAAAAAGGGACAGGATAAACTTCAAATAGGGACGTACTCAAATCAGATTTACTACGTCCCCGATAAGAGTTGACATGAAGTTTTTGCTGTGATACGATTTTTAGCAATGATATGATGACGGTCTTTAAAGAGGAGAAGGAAATATGGCAGAGAAACCAAAGTATTATATTACAACAGCGATAGCATACACATCAGGAAAGCCACACATTGGCAATACGTATGAGATTATCCTGGCGGATGCGATTGCTAGATACAAGAGAAGTCAGGGATATGATGTTTTTTTCCAGACAGGAACTGACGAGCATGGTCAGAAAATTGAGTTAAAAGCAGAGGAAGCAGGAGTTACACCAAAGGAATTTGTAGATAATGTAGCTGGGGAAATTAAGAGAATATGGGATTTAATGGATACGTCCTATGATAAATTCATCCGAACAACCGATGAGGATCATGAAAAGCAAGTGCAGAAGATTTTCAAAAAGTTGTATGATCAAGGGGATATTTATAAGGGACATTATGAGGGAATGTACTGCACGCCATGTGAGTCTTTCTTTACAGAATCGCAGCTTGTGGATGGAAAATGTCCAGATTGTGGTCGTGAGGTGCAGCCAGCAAAAGAGGAAGCGTATTTCTTTAAAATGAGTAAATACGCAGATAGACTTATTGAGCATATCAATACACATCCAGAATTTATTCAGCCAGTATCTAGAAAGAATGAGATGATGAACAATTTCCTTCTTCCAGGATTACAGGATTTGTGTGTATCTAGAACGTCTTTTAAATGGGGAATTCCAGTTGATTTTGACCCAAAACATGTTACGTATGTTTGGTTAGATGCATTGACAAATTATATTACAGGAATTGGATATGATTGTGATGGAAATAGTACTGAGCAGTTTAACAAGCTTTGGCCAGCAGATTTACACTTGATTGGGAAGGATATTATTCGATTCCATACAATTTATTGGCCAATCTTTTTAATGGCGTTGGATCTTCCACTTCCAAAACAAGTATTTGGACATCCTTGGCTACTTCAAGGTGATGGAAAGATGAGCAAATCAAAAGGAAATGTTTTGTATGCTGATGAATTAGCAGATTTCTTTGGCGTAGATGCAGTTCGTTATTTTGTTCTTCATGAGATGCCATTTGAAAATGATGGGGTTATTACATGGGAATTGATGGTAGAGCGTATGAATTCTGATTTGGCAAATACGCTTGGAAATCTTGTAAACAGAACAGTATCTATGACAAATAAGTATTTTGGTGGGGTTGTTACAGATAAAGGTGTTAAAGAAGATGTGGATGCAGAATTAAAAGCTATGGCAGAAGCTACACCAAATAATGTAGAGCTTAAAATGAATGATTTACGTGTTGCAGATGCAATCACAGAAATTTTCAATTTATTTAAACGCTGTAATAAATATATCGATGAAACAATGCCATGGGTTTTAGCTAAGAATGAAGAGGATAAGGATCGTTTAGAAACTGTTCTTTGGAATCTCATTCAAGGTATTTCTTGTGGTGCTAGATTATTGGAATCTTTCATGCCATCTACAAGTAAGAAAATCTTGGAACAGCTTGGAAATGGGCATGTAACAGAGAAGCCAGAAATTTTATTTGCAAGATTAGATTTAGAAGAAGTGATGAAAAAAGTGGAAGAACTTCATCCTCCAGTTAAGGAAGAGAAGGAAGAGGCAGTAATAGATATAGAAGCAAAACCAGAAATTACATTTGAACAATTTGGTGCGATGCAATTTCAGGTTGGAGAAATTATTGCATGTGAAGAAGTAAAGAAATCAAAAAAACTTCTTTGCGCTCAAGTAAAAGTTGGCAGCCAGATTAAACAAATTGTTTCTGGAATAAAAGGCCATTACACAGCCGAAGAAATGGTTGGGAAAAAGGTAATGGTACTTGTAAATTTAAAACCAGCAAAATTAGCTGGAGTTCTTTCTGAAGGAATGCTTTTGTGTGCCGAGGATGCTGATGGAAACTTAGCATTAATGACACCAGAAAAGGATATGCCAGCAGG
Source organism: Candidatus Ruminococcus intestinipullorum (assembly GCA_018883985.1). Classification (GTDB taxonomy): domain Bacteria; phylum Bacillota; class Clostridia; order Lachnospirales; family Lachnospiraceae; genus Mediterraneibacter; species Mediterraneibacter intestinipullorum_A. The sequence goes on from JAHLFA010000059.1 coordinate 19,986, forward strand.
GGCAGAAATTTGCTAAAAATAGGTATTGCCTTAGGAATTTGCATAAGTCAAGTTCCTAAGGTTTTATTTTTATAAAAATATTCTGAAAATATAAACTAAAAATAAATAAAAGCAGAAAATAATATTAATTAAATTATATAGGTTGACTTATTTAGAGTTTGGGTGCTATTATATAAACAATCCAAGAGGGATAAATAAAAAAGGTTAGGAGGAAGGTCCAATGGACAGTGTATCGTCACTAAAAGTTCAATATGTTCGTGGTATGACAGATATAGATTCCTGTAAGATGAGGCCTTTACCATCTGTAAACATATTGAAGTAATATACCACACTTAGTCAAAGTTCTTTTATATGTGTAAAGAAACATATCAAAGAATACGAGTTTTATATGAGATACCTCCAATAGTTTGGAAATAATTTAGTAGTTGGTTGGAATATTGAAGCACAATACTGCGATGGACGAAACATTATAGAAAAACATTGAAGAAAGGGTCTTAAATTATAAAATAGTATCGATTACCTAGTCGAATTTGACTATAAACTTGGAAGAGTAAAGGCCTTACAGGAACCCTGTTAAAGGTTTTTCAATTTTCAATATTGTAAATTTACAGAATAACCAAAAGAAAATGCATCTTCAATTTGAATTGGGGGTGCATTTTTTTGACATTATAGGAGTCATATGGTAAACTTAAAAAAATAGCGAATGAGGTGAGCGTAGTGGATAAGTACGAATATAAGTTAAAGACAGAACAGATGATGGAACTTATCGAACATGGCGCATATGATAAAGCAGTTGAGATTGCAGATACAATAGATTGGCGGCGTGTAAGAAATGTGAATATGCTGGTAAGTGTTAGCAATGTATATGAAAAGAATAGAGATTATCAAAAAAGCTATGAGGTACTAAAGATAGCAGGTGAACGTGCAGAAGGCAGTAAAAAGCTATTGAATCACTTATGTATTTTAGCTATTAGAACTGGACATTTGGATCAGGCAGTGGAGTATTACGATAGATTTCTTCAAGTAGCACCAAAGGATCCAAACCAGTATATTTTAAAATACCATATACTCAGAGCAAAGAGAGCTTCTATCAAGCAGCAGATTCAGGCATTGGAACAGTTTAAGAAGTCAGAATACATAGAAGAGTGGGCATATGAGCTGGCAAAACGCTATGAAGAAGCTGGAATGTTAGAAGAGTGTATTGAAGAGTGTGACGATTTGATTCTTTGGTTTAGTGAAGGCAAGTACGTTTATAAAGCAATGGAATTAAAGATGAAGTATAAGCCATTGACACCATCCCAGCAGGAAAAATACGATAGAAGATTCCAACCAAAGGAATCCTATACAGAAAAGTTGGTGGAGGCTGAACAAAAGCCTGAAGAACCAAAGCAAGAGGGTACAGAAGAGATTAGGAAAGAAGAACCCGAAGAAGGAAAGAAAAAGAGAAAACTCGGAGATACGATGAAGCTTGGTGAGGCACTTCAAAATCTATTTAGAAAAAAAGAAGAGCCTGAGATAACAGAGCCAGAGTCAGAGGAAGAAGTAGAGGAAATAGCAGAACAGCCAGAAGAGGTACCATCCGAGGAGCCAGTACAAACGGAAGAACCTGAGGATGATTTTTCAGATTTAGGACAAGATATCACAGAAATTAAAGATATGGCAGATAGTGAACTGATAGAGGAGATGGCAAATATGCCACAGGAAGAGTTAGAGTCAGTAGAAGAGGTCAAAGTGGAAGATATGGAGAAGAAACCGATTCAGGATATGCAAGAATTAAAACCAAATAATGAAGTAGATGCACAGGATGGACTTAGTATAGATGATATCCTTGCAGAGTGGGATGCTCAGTCAGAATATGAACCTGCAAAAGAGGAAGAGCAGACCCCAATCTTATCACCTGAGATTCAAAAAATGATTGATGAAATTGAAGGGGTTGAAGAAACGAAAGAAGAACCTATAGAAGAGTCTATGGAAGAATCTATAGAGGAAGAGGTTCCCGAGGAGATTTCTACAGAAGAAGAGGATGTACTCCTAGATGAAGAAGATGCAGAGGAGTATGTAGAAGACTTCTTAGAAGAGGAATTGTTAGACGAAGAGTTTGAAGAAGAACTTGAAGAAGAAATGGAAGATGATTACGAGAGTATTTCAGCAGGAATTGAAGAGGAGTTTAGAGCAAATCCAATGGATGAAATGGATGACCGTGAAATTCCAGATGAAGATGAACCAGTAGATATTCTTTCAGCTACAACACCACTTAGTAGAAAAGAAACGGCAAAATTAATTGCTACTGGTAAGACATCCCCACTTCCAACAGCTGAAATAGCAAACGCATTATCTATTTCTGATACAGGGTTTTTGGTACACAGCAGATACGATTTATCTGGACAAAATGGAGTAAAACGTGCAGGATTAACAGACGAACAGAAAAAGCTATTTTCTTATTTCGTACCAGTACGTGGTATGAGTGAGCAGCTTGTTGATGTATTGGAGCAAGATAGAAACTGTACAAATAGACAAGGTACATCTTGTACTGGAAACCTGCTTATTATTGGAAATAAAGGAAATGGAAAAACCGTTTTAGCGGTAGATGTAGTAAAAGCAATTCAAAAACAACGAAACATTCGTCAAGGAAAAGTTGCAATTATTACAGGGGAAGCATTAAATAAAAAGAAAATAAGCGATATAATTACAAAATTATACGGTGGAGCTTTGATTATTGAAAAGGCTGGAAAATTAGATGAAAAGACAGTGGCAAAGCTGAATAAAGCAATGGAAAAGGATACAGGCGAGATGCTTATAGTATTGGAAGAGCAAAGAAAGCCACTGGATAGACTTCTTACATCGAATCGAGAATTTAGAAAGAAATTTACGTCTAGGTTAGAAGTACCAATTTTCATCAATGATGAATTGGTGACATTTGGTCAAACTTATGCACAGGAAAACGGATATCGAATTGATGAAATGGGAATTCTTGCATTATATAGCAGAATTGATTCTATGCAAAGAGAAGATCATTCCGTTACGATAGCAGAAGTGAAAGAAGTTATGGACGAAGCTATGGCACATTCACAAAAAGCATCGGCAAAAAAATTAGTGAAACGAGTATTAGGTAAGAATACGGATGATGCAGACCGAATTATTCTTACAGAGAAGGATTTTAATATCTAAGAAAATAAAGAGGATTATCTACTTTTAGTGGATAGTCCTTTTTTATGCGAAAAATGTGGTAATAACGAGAAATTTGTTGAGTTAATACACCGAAAGTGGTATGATAATAAGCAGTGTTGATAAAAAATTTGGGGGGTTGGGGAAAAGTTATGTATAGAAAGAAGTCAGAAGGTTGGTTTAAACACTACGATTTTGTATTATTTGATTTAATTTGTATTCAACTTGCATTTACAGTGTCTTATATGATTCGCCATGATGGAACGATTCCATACGGTAATCCATTATATAGAAATATGGCATTGTTCTTAGGTCTGGTGGATATTATTTTTATTATTTTATTTGAAGGATATAAGGATATTCTAAAGAGAGGATATTACTTAGAGTTTATTGCTGTAATTAAGCAAGTCATGTTAATAGAATTATTTTCCGTATTTTATTTATTCACCTTGCAAAAAGGGGATGATTATTCACGGATTGTTTTGTATCTTACAGGAATTATATATGGTGTATTTACATATATTGTTCGCATTATTTGGAAGAGATGTCTAAAAAAAGGCATTCGTAAATTTGATAGATGTTCTCTGATTCTTGTAACCACAAGTGATATTGCATCTAAGGTAATCAAAAACATAACGAAAGAGGAATATGGAGTTTATGATATCACAGGTCTTGTGATTATAGATTGTGATATGCGAGGGCAGGAGATAGAAGGAATTCCTGTTATTGCTACTGAGAGTACAGCTTCAGATTATATCTGTCAAAATTGGGTAGATGAGGTATTTGTAAAGGTTAGTTCGGAAAATAAGCATCCAGAGAATTTAGTAGAAGAATTGTTAAAGATGGGTGTTGTAGTGCATGTGCATCTTGCGAAGATTTCCTATGCAAGAGGTGGCAAGCAATTAATTGAAAAAATGGGAGATTATACGGTTTTAACAACAAGTATTAATTATACAACAGCTAGACAGGCAATTTTAAAACGCAGCTTGGATATTATTGGCGGAATTGTTGGATGCATAGTAGCAGGGATTATTTTTGTATTTATAGGTCCTATTATATATATAAGTTCCCCAGGGCCAATTATTTTTACGCAAACTCGTGTAGGAAAGAACGGAAAGAAATTTAAGATGTATAAGTTCCGTAGTATGTACTTAGATGCAGAGGAGCGAAAGAAGGAACTTATGGCACAGAATCGTGTAAAAGATGGAAGAATGTTTAAGGTGGATTTTGATACTAGAGTGATTGGAAATCGAATTCTTCCAGATGGTACGAAAAAAACTGGAATCGGGAATTTTATTCGTGTCGCATCTTTGGATGAGTTTCCACAGTTTTTTAATGTGCTTAAGGGTGATATGTCCTTGGTAGGTACTCGCCCTCCTACAGTTGAGGAAGTGGAGAAGTATAATCTGCATCATAGGGCAAGGTTATCGACTAAGCCAGGAATTACAGGTATGTGGCAGATTAGTGGACGAAGTGATATTGTGGATTTCGAGGAAGTTGTAAGGCTTGACACGGAGTATATTGAAAATTGGAGTATTGGTTTGGATCTTAAGATACTGTTTAAGACAGTGGGAGCTGTTTTGAAGAAAAAGGGATCGATGTAAGGGGAGAATAGGTGAAAAAGGAGAAACGGAATGAGAAACTTTGACGAATTGAAAATTGCAGTTGCAGGCACAGGATATGTTGGATTATCAATTGCTACACTTTTGTCTCAGCATCATAAAGTTTATGCTGTGGATATTAATTCAGAAAAGGTTGATATGATAAATAAGAGGAAATCACCTATTCAAGACGATTATATTGAGAGATATTTAGCAGAGAAAGACTTGGATTTGACTGCAACACTTGATGCAAAGAAGGCATATAGGGATGTGGATTTTATTATAATTGCTGCACCGACAAACTATGACTCTTCTACTCAATATTTTGATACTTCTGCCATAGAGAATGTTCTTGGATTAGCTATGGAGTATAATCCAAATGCTATCGTAGTTATTAAGAGTACCATTCCAGTTGGATATACAGAAAATATTCGTAAAAAAACAGGGTGTAAAAATATACTTTTCAGCCCTGAATTTTTAAGAGAATCAAAGGCATTATATGATAATTTATATCCTTCTAGAATTATTGTGGGTACAGATTTAGAGGATGAAAGATTAGTTGAAGCAGCTCATGTCTTTGCTAAGCTTCTACAAGAAGGTGCGAAAAAGGAAAATGTAGAGACATTGTTTATGGGATTTACAGAAGCTGAAGCTGTAAAGTTGTTTGCAAATACATACTTGGCTTTACGAGTTGCGTACTTTAATGAGCTAGATACTTATGCAGAAATGAAAGGTCTTAATACACAGCAAATTATAAAGGGTGTGTGTTTAGATTCACGTATTGGAGATTTTTATAATAATCCAAGTTTTGGATATGGTGGATATTGTTTACCTAAAGATACAAAACAGCTATTGGCTAACTATCAAGATATTCCAGAAAATCTAATTGAAGCTATTGTAGAGAGTAATAAGACAAGGAAAGATTTCATAGCAGATCGGATTTTAAATCTAGCTGGTTATGATGATAGCGATACTTGTGATGATTGTAGAGAAAATGAAGAAAAAGAATGCTTGATAGGTGTATATAGATTAACGATGAAAAGCAATTCAGATAATTTCCGACAGAGCAGCATTCAAGGTGTTATTAATAGGATTAAGTCTAAGGGAGCAAAAGTTGTACTATATGAGCCAACGTTAGAGGATGGTAGTACATTTCTTGGAAGTTTGGTTGTTAATGATTTGAATAAGTTTAAAGAAGTATCACAGGCTATTATTGCAAATAGATATGATGCGTGTTTGGACGATGTGAGGGAAAAAGTATATACGAGGGATATTTTTCAAAGAGATTAAATATGGGAGGATACAGAACGAATTGTATTATTCTAGAGGGCGATTCTGGTATATACCTGTATCCATTGACGAAAGTTACGAGCAAGAAGCATAATGAGTTGGGCTAGCTGCCAGAGATTAAGTTCGAGGACGGTATTAACAAGAGCACCCAGAGGCACCCTCGATAATTGTGAGTGGTGGGAGTCTATTATCAGTAGTGAATGACAGGACTACAACGAGAATATGTACAGCAATCGCTAAGAAGACACAAGAGGAAAGAAAATGAAGTTTTTTCTAATAGGTGTTAGCGGTCAGCTAGTATGTGATGTAATGAATGAATTGCTGAATCGTGGCCGTGAAGATGTGGGTTCCGATATTTAGGAGAACTACAGTAGTGTAGCAGATGGTTCTACGATGACGAAGGCTCAGTAGGCGGTTCTGGATATTACGGATAGGAATACCGTTTGAAAAAGTAATTACAGAAGTAAATCTGGATGTTGCAATCCATTGCTGGTTGATATGGATGAAACTGAGAATTACGGGGATTATCACACCACCAATAAGGTCGGGTATATTAGCTGGTACGATTTCATGAAATAAATCTATCGTCAGGCTGGCCGTAGGACAGAGGACTTTCCCGTAAGTATGGAAGAGTATGGTCTGAGCAAGGCAAACAGTCATCTAAATAAGAGAAAGTTGGTAGAAACTGGCTTTATTCCGCTTTTGACATGGCAGGATGCATTGAGCTGTTATTTAAAGAAAGCCAAGCAGTAAGATGAGATAATAGAAAATGGGATAGATTAAAATTGAAAAAATGTAGGTGGCGTGGAACGACCCAGAAATCGGCATAGAATGGTCACAGTTGAAAGGCGAGTACAAGGGTACGTAAGTGCAGATTACGACACGCTGGAAGTGGATTGTGCTGAAGGATACTTTTAAATTTTAAGAACACAGGGGGAGGAAGAATGCAGCCAGAAAACAAAGTACAACACGTATTTCTAGTAGGAGCTAAGAGCTTGGGAGCATATGGAGGATATGAAACTTTTGTTTATAAACTCACAGAGTACCATCAGAATAAGAAAAATATTAAATATCATGTAGCATGTAAGGCTAACGGTGACGGCTGCATGGATGAAACAAAAGTGGATGGTGTGACAAGAATTAATGATTATGAATTTGAATTCCATAATGCACATTGTTTTAAAATAGATATTCCTCAGATTGGGTCGGCACAGGCAATATATTATGATGTTGTGGCATTGAATTCATGCTGTAAATATATAAAAGAACATAATATCAAAAATCCAATTGTATACATTATGGCCTGTCGCATTGGTCCTTTTGCAGGCTATTTTTACAAAAAAATCCATAAATTGGGAGGTACTGTATATCTGAATCCAGATGGCCACGAGTGGATGAGAGAAAAGTGGCCTGCACTAATTCGGAAGTACTGGAAGATTTCAGAGCAGATGATGGTTAAATATTGTGACCTTGTTATCTGTGATTCTGTGAACATCGAAAAATATATTCATGAATGTTATGGCGGTAAAGGTATAAAGGGAAAAAATCCTAATACGACATTTATTGCTTATGGTTCAGATTTGACCCTCAGCAAGCTGGCTGATGACGATGAAAAGCTGTTAAATTGGTATAAAGAAAAAGGACTGACGAAGAAAGGGTACTACCTTGTCGTTGGTCGCTTTGTACCAGAGAACTCTTTTGAGGTTATGATTCGGGAGTTTATGGAGAGTAATAGCAAAAGAGATTTTGCTATTATTACTAATGTAAATGATAAGTTCTTGAATGAGCTTGAAGAAAGACTTCATTTCAAGAGTGATGAGAGAATTAAATTTACTGGTACGGTTTATAATCAGGAGTTACTCAAAAAAATCCGAGAAAATGCCTACGCATATTTCCATGGTCATACGGTGGGAGGGACTAATCCTTCGCTGATTGAAGCTCTTGGTAGTACAGATTTGAATCTACTGGTTGATGTCAGTTTTAACAGGGAAGTGGCGGAGGACTGTGCGCTTTATTGGAGCAGTAAGCCGAAGAGTCTTGCAAAATTAATTGATAAAACGGATCAAATGAGTGCTGACGAAATTGCAGAGATGGGCAGAAGAGCTAAGAAGCGTGTGGAAGAAGAGTACACATGGGATAAGATTTGTGGACAGTATGAAGATGTGTTTGCAGATAGGGGAAATTAACTATGAAAATATTGGCAATACATAATTTCCATAGAAAAGGTTCAGCTAGTGGTGATGATCAAGTGTTTAAGAGTGAAACAGAACTGCTGGAGAGTCATGGAAATCAAGTAATTAAATATACAGTTTCTAACGATGAGTTTGATAACGCTGGGGTAATAGGAAAGCTATCAGCGACGTTGGGAATGCTATGGAGTACAAAAAATTATAAAGCTGTTCAGCAGCTAATTGAATCAGAAAAACCAGATATTGTACATATTCATACTTTCTTTCCGTTGCTCTCGCCGTCCATTCTCTATGCTGCCAAGCGAAGCGGAGTCAAAGTGGTGGCAACATTACATGATACCCGTTTTGTTTGTCCGTGTTCAACATCTTTACGTAGAATGGAGTTGTGTAATGAATGCGGCGATGGAAAGTATTTTCGGATGTGCAAGTATGGCTGCTTTAAAAATTCTAGGTTACAGAGTTTTATTGTAGCTGGAATTTTTACTTATCATCGTATGAGAAAAAGTTTTTATGAGCAGATTGACTGCTATATTTGTTTGAATGAGAATCAGATTCACCTTTTGACTAATAATGGATTTGATAAAAACAAGATTGCAAAGAAGTACAATTTTGTACCTGATGTAGAAGCAAATCTCAAAGCAGCTAGGATTGAAGGTTTACCAGAACATTACGCGGTTTTCTTTGGTCGAATTGGTGAGGAAAAAGGTATAAGAATTTTGATGAAGATATGGGATGAGCTTTCGGATATTCCGCTAGTTGTCATGGGCAGTGGCCCGCTCGAAGATGAGTTTAAACAGTGGGCAGAGAAGCACGATAATGTTTACTTTTTAGGATATACACAGCATGATAAATGCCTCTCCATTGTAAAAGGGGGAGAGTTTGTAGTATTTCCATCTATTTGGTACGAGGGCTGCTCTATGGTTGAAATTGAGACGGAGAGTTTAGGAAGAGGATTGATAGCAACGGATCTTGGATTCTCAACAGAAGCGATTGAAAATGGAGTAAATGGATATAAAGTAAAACTCGGTGATGTTGAAGAGTTCCGTAAATGTATTACAGAACTATGGAATAAATCGGAACTGATTTCTGAAATTGGAAAAAATGCTAGAAGAGATTATGAACGGAAATACAGACCAGAAGATAACTATGAGCAACTGATGGGGATTTATAAAAAGACAATGGAGCAATGATTATGGATTTGAGGATAAGTACAGCAGATAAACTTACTATTTTATATCGTACAGGAATTAAATTTTTTAGGGGCATGGTACGCAGAATCTTCCTAAAAGAAGTACATGGAATGCTTTTGGTGGGGAAGGGTGTGCAGATTTCCCATGGTAAACATATCCGCTGTGGCAAAAATGTTAAGTTTGAAGACTATTCAGAAATTCATGGATTGTGTTCAGAGGGCTTGAATTTTGGTGATTATGTAACAATAGGCCGAGGGTGTATGATTAGACCGTCCAGTTATTATGGTGGCGACTATGGAATTGGCCTAACGATAGGGGAGAGTAGTTCAATTGGCCCTTATGGATATGTGGGATGCTCTGGAAAAATCACTATTGGCAAGAATGTGATGTTTGGACCTAAATGCAGTCTGTTTGCAGAAAATCACGTGTTTTCTAATACAGAATTAAGTATTAAAAGCCAAGGGGTCAAGCAAAAAGGAATTACCGTTGAAGATGACTGCTGGATTGGAAGTAATGTCACAATCCTTGACGGAGTAACAATTGGAAAAGGTTCTGTCATTGGAGCAGGAACACTAGTAACTAAGGATATTCCAGCAGGGTCTGTAGTGGTAGATATGAGAAATAAAAAAATAAGAGATAGACGATAGAGTACAACGATAAAGTGGCACTTCATTGGAGGAAAAATGAGTAGTAACAAAGTAAAAAAAATTTTATATGTCCGGTGTGCACCGTATATATTAAATTTTGATAGCTATAATTTGCAAGAAGTCGGTTTAGGAAGTGCATTTTGCCGAAGGAATTATGATTTTGATCTTATTTACTATTCTAAAAAGGATAAAAATCAGGAAATCGACATTGGTAATCGTAAATTGACAATCCTTTGGAGAAAAGGGTTTAAACTGTTAAGAACAGGAATTTACCCGTTTTTGTTAAATATGGAATTTCTCAAACAGTATGACATAATAATCGTCTCAGAATATGGACAGTTTATGAGTTATCTGATTGCTAAAAGACACTCAAATGTTTACTTGTACAACGGACCATATTATAATTTATTCAAAATTCCATTTGTCGAACTAATATATGACAAACTTTATTGCAAAAAAATCAATAGCAAAATGAAAAAGATTTTCTGTAAAACCCAAATGGCAAAGGAGTTCATAGAAAAGAAAGGTCTAACCAATACAATAGTAACGGGAGTGGGACTAGATGTTGCGAAGTTTGCTGCAGAAAAAAGCGTATTGCCAGAAACACAGTACTTAATGGATAAAATGAAGGGAAAAAGAAACCTACTCTATGTGGGAAGTATTATTCCAAGAAAAAATATTGAATTGATAGTAAAGGCATTTGTGGAATTAAAGAAAGATACTCAGAATTGTGATTTGCAGCTAACCTTAATTGGAAAAGGAGATTTTACGTATACACAGAAATGCAAAGAGATAATTCCTGAAAATCTGAAAAAAGACGTGATTTGGTGTACATTTATAAAAAATGCTCAACTTAAGTATATTTACAAAAGTTCATATGCCTTTTTATTACCTTCAGTTCAAGAAATATTTGGAATGGTCTTGTTGGAAGCAATGTATTTTGGCCTTCCGGTGATATCAAGCCATAGCGCAGGTGCAGGAACGGTAATTCAGAATAACAGAAATGGATTGATTGTTGAACAATTTAGTGTGAGTGAATGGAAAGAGGCGATACAAAAGTTACTTGAGGATGAAGAGTTTGCTCGTAACTTGGGAAATGAAGCCCAAAAAACTATTAAGAAAGATTTTATGTGGGATAATATAGCCGATAAGATGATGAAGTATATGGATTGAACAGAGGAAGAAGATGATGCAGGAGCTAAAGTTTTCATTTTTGATTCTAAATTATAGAAATATTGAAGAAACAATTAAGTGTGTTGAGTCCATTCAGAAAGCAGAATATAAAAATTCAACTATTGTAATTGTTGATAATGGTTCTGCTGATGGATCATACGAAAGAATTTGTGAGTTATACAGTGGAGCAAAAGACATTCACATTATTAAATCAGAGATAAATTTGGGTTTTTCTGGAGGAAATAATCTGGGCTACGCATTTGTTAGAGAAAAAATAAAGCCAGATTTTTTGATTGTGACAAACAACGATGTTTTTTTTCCACAGGTAGATATGCCTAAGCGAATTCAAGAAACCTATGAGAATACAGGATTTTATGTTTTGGGACCAGATATTTATGTTCGTAAAAGTCATGAACATCAGAGTCCAATAATGTTAACCTTGCCAACTAGGGAGGATGTCGAAAAGGAACTTCAAATGTATGAATTCTATTTAGAACATCCAGATAAATGGGTGACAAGAAGAAAAATACAAACGATAAAAAATCGCGTGTGCCAGTCCAACGATTTTCTAAAATACATTTATAGTAAAATAAAAGGTAAAAAATCTATTGATTACTCTCAAAAATATGTGAATTGTTGTGTGCAGGGTGCATGTATTATTGTTTCAAGAAAATTTATTGAAGCAGAAGAAAAAATGTTCACACCGGAGCCGTTTTTGTATTGTGAGGAATTGCTACTTTTCAAGAAATGCGTAGATAAACATTATTTGACTGTATATGATCCTTCAATTCAAATATGGCACGAGGATAGCTCTACAATGAAGAAAATTAATTCTAATGCCTTGGAAAAGGCAAAATTCACATTAAAACATCATGTGGCGGCGAGAAAGCTTGTATTGCAGGTATATCGGGGGAATAAATAATATATGGGAATTGAACAAAAAGAATTTGTCTATATGACAAGGTATTCTTTATATTTGGCAACTATAAATTTATTTCACCGTCGCTTTATAAATTATTTAATGGAGGGTATATGTATAATTCTTATCGCTTTACTTATGATTCTATGCCGATTAAGAAGTTGATATTTAGGGCTATAGTTATTTGTTTGGTTGTAATGTTTTCAATAAAGGCACTGCATTTTCCACAGCAATTTTTTCCTTTTCATCAAGTGTTATTTAAGGGAGTGCTTAAAACATACTTTATAATTCATGTTTTTGTAATAGCTATAAGCACGATGATGTATACATTTGGTTTTGCAAAGGATAAGATACGAATCTAAAGGAGTGTTAATAGGTCATTCCATGAGGAATGATTATCCCAATACGGTATTCAATTATAAGTGTTTCAGTAGTTAACAAATCAATTTGCGATTTTTCTTTGTATTTCTCTGATGCTTATAAAAATCTATGGTACAGGTGGAACTATCGTTGTTGAACTTAACCACTTGATGATAAGTAGGTTAAGTAGTATGAGTTATTTTTGGAATACTTATGGGATAAGTTTATTTGGCACATAGATTGTTCGAATAGTGATTTTAAAAGCTTTAAATAGTGGAGAACGAGCACATATTCTCGATAATTTTTATATGAACTTATTAGTGAGCTCTGGACTAGTGTTTATAGGTGTGTTTTTATATCTAGTATGTAAGATCTCAAAAAAATTAGTTGAAGTAGGACACGATCCTGATAGGCGGCATGGCCGCTAAAATTAATAAATTACAAAAAATGCATCCCCAATTCCAAAAGTGTGTTCTATCTATTTTGGACAGATTATCTTGTTAAGTAAGGGCCGGCGAAATACCGTATTTTTGGAGTGTTTTATCAATGGTTTTTGAAAAAAGAGGGGGACTTATAAAAGAGGTTTCTTGGAAGTCGTACAGAATGGGGCTTAAAGATTCCGAGAGTCTATTGTATTAAAATGGAGGAATGAGACAGTGATATCAGTTGTCATGGCAACCTATAATGGAGAACAATATATTATAGAACAAATAGAGTCCATAGTGAATCAAACAGTTACTGTAGATGAAATCATTATATGCGATGATATGTCTAGTGATAAAACTGTTGAAATTATTAAAAAATATATTAATGAGAAATGCCTCTCTCAAATCATTAGATTGTATCCAAACAATCAAAACGTTGGATATATTAGAAATTTTTATAATGGAATAAGCAGAAGCCATGGAGAGTATATCTTCCTAGCAGATCAAGACGATGTATGGGAGGTAAATAAGGTTGAACGAATGATTGCTACAATGCACACTTGTAATGCGGAGGTGATTTGTTCAAATTTTAGTTTGATTGATGCGAGTGGAAAAACATATTCCAGAAAGGCAAGAATTCCGGAGTTTGTTCAAAATACATCAGAGGAAGTAAGCAAGATTAAATTTATACCATTATTATTTGGTAATGTTTCACAAGGCTGTACGTATTGTTTTACTGAAAAGGTTAGGGATGTGTATTTGAGTGCAAATTATGATGAGATAATTCATGATTATCAAATTATGCTCATCGGATCTGCTATGGATGGCGCATATTTTCTGAATGAAAAATTGATTCGATATAGGCTGCATGGAAATAATAATATTGGATTTTCAGAGAAAAAGACGCTCAAGCATATTGACTTTAGATTGAAAGTGAAAAAACCTAAAGTTGCAGGTTTTATTGATCGTATAAAAAATGAAATAGATGTTCCGCATTATATGATAGCTCAAGCAGTTTTATATCTAAAATTGCCAGTATGGAAAGCAGTGTTTAACAGATTCTTTGGGCGAAAGGAGTAAGTCAATGAGCATAACAAAATCTTTTCTGATTGGCCTTGTAGGGATGACATCATCGTGGGCTATAATCAGATTTGGAAACAATAGCTTGTTTAAGATACTCGTTATATGTATTCTGTTTGTAAATTTAGTTGGATTAAGTATTAAATTTAGAAAAATGAATCTTAATCCATGTTTTTATTTGATGTATGGAAGTATGGTAATAACATTTCTATTCACAAATAGTATGACGATAGGGGCGGAATGGGTAAAACAGGAGAATATTCAGTTTTTTTGGATGACAGTTTACGCAATATTCTATTTGATAGCCTCTGCATTTTTAGACAAACAAATTGAAATTTATTTTAAGGGCTTCATGTATGGAAGCTTGATACAAATGGCATGGGTAATCGTTCAGTATATGATATATACAGTGACTGGACTTGATATAAACATGCAACTATTTTCGAAATTATATGGTAGAAGCTATATTAAAGAAGGGGGATTTGGTGCTTCGGGTCTTGCGTGGCATCCAAGTAATTTAGCGGTACTGCTTGTTATATTATTTTGGGTGTTTGATAGCTGGTATTGGAAATTTATTGTACTTGTGACGGCGATACTGAGTAATAACTCTACAGTTATAATTTGTGTGATAACATGCATCGTTGTAAACATTTTTGCAGATAAAAAGGATAAATTCAGGAGCATTAAAATTGGAAAGAGAACGATTGTAATAACGTTTATTGCTATCTTTGTAATGCTGATACTTTTTATTAAAACTGATTTGTTATTGATTGCTAGTAACAGAATCTTGTTTATCTATAATAGAATATTTGGTGGATATTATGATGGTGGAAGTACAAATGCGCATATTCGTTATTATACCACGATTCCAAATGTAATAGCTCGTTATCCATTAACAAAGGTTTTGTTTGGTTTTGGAGAGGGATGCTCAGGGTATGTTATGACAAGTTTATTTGGACAATATAGTAATATCGGTGCGTGGGCATTGGAATGTGATATTGTTAATATCTTGTGGAATAAAGGATTAGTAGGATTCTTTTTATTCTATGGATGGCTACTTTCTATTGTAAAAAGAGGGTGGGCAGTCAATCACAAATATGCGTATATAATGTTCGCTATAATAGTGGGAGGAATATTTTATAATATTCAGTACGACTGGGTTATCGTTTTGGAAGTGATTATTGATATTGCTATTTATAGAAAGATTGATTTGTTTGCTATGAACTATTTTTCTAAAAGAGATAATACGAGATTGTACAGATCTCGCATAAAGTGGTGAATCTAGAGGAGAATAAGCTATATGAAGAAACATATATTGTGCATTAATGCAGATTTACAGTCTACGAATCTGGGTTGTGCAGCGTTGGGATTATCATTTGTACAGGTACTTCGTGAAATTGCTAAAAAGGAGAATTTTCATATTGAGATGAGTATTCTTGGATATGGAAAGGGCAAAGAGTATGAGGATGAGTATATCTCTATACATGAAACAGTATATTTTGATTTAAAAAATATAAAAGTATGGAAATTTCTAAAAGATAATATTGCAAAGGCGGACTTAATTGTTGATTTTACAGGTGGAGACAGTTTTACAGATATTTATGGAATGAGAAGATTCTATAGAGAATCTATTGTGAAAAAACTGGCTATACAAAGTAAGGCATATTTTGTACTAGGCCCTCAGACAATAGGTCCATTTAACAATAGTGTTACTAAGAAAATTGCTGGAAATTTGTTGCTAAAATCTGACTATGTATTTACAAGAGATGAAGTTTCGAATAATTATGCTAGAAATCTAGGCTGTGACAGTATTTTAACGACGGATGTGGCTTTTATACTGCAACCTACAACAAGTAACTACGAATATTTGAATGAGTCTACAAAGATAAAAATTGGCATTAATGTGTCTGGACTGATGATGAATGGAGGATACAACTGTAATAATCAATTTGGATTAAAAATGGATTATAAGAAGTTCATCGACACACTAGTAAGTGAGTGTCTGAAAGCAAATTATGAGGTTCATCTGGTTCCACATGTGCTTCCACTACATTCACCTGCAGAAGACGATTATAAAGCTTTAGAGCAGATTCATAATGTTTATCCTCAAACTGTACTTGCTCCTAGATTTTCCTCCCCTAAGGAAGCGAAAGAGTACATTGGTTATATGAATTTCTTCGTTGGATCTAGAATGCATGCAACAATTGGATCCTTTTCCATGGGAGTTCCAACTATACCGGTGGCATACAGCCCTAAATTCTCTAGATTGTTTTCCAGTGTAGGATATAATAGGGTAATAGACGGAAAAGTTACTAACGAAGTAGATGCCGTTTCTACTATTCTCGATTCTATTGCTCAAAGAGAAGATATAAAAAAGGAAATACAAGTGTCTTTGAATGTTATTAAAAGCAGAAACAAGGATTTTGTGGAAAAGATTCGAGATATATTGAATAATTCAGCGAGATGAATAAGAAAAAGGAGGAAAGCATATGATTGACAACAAGAAAAACATACAGCTTCTTGTAGAATGCTTAAAGGAGCATTCTATTCGAAATATTGTGATAAGTCCTGGTGGAACTAATATTGCTTTTGTTAAGGAAGTGCAGGATGATCCTTTTTTCCATTGTTTTTCTGTAGTTGATGAGAGGAGTGCTATGTATTTTGCAATCGGATTGTATCTCCAAACAGGAGAAGTCATTGTAACGTCATGTACAAGTGCGCAGGCAACTAGAAATTATGTTCCAGGCTTAACAGAGGCATATTATAAAAAAGTTCCAATCTTAGCGATTACGATGAGTAAACATCCTCGCTTTACTTATCAAGAGTATATGCAAGCACCAGATCAGAGCTCACTCCCGAATGATTGTATTAAAAGTTCGTATAGCCTGCCAATTATATCCGAAAATGATGATGTGATACACAGTATTCGATTGATTAATGAAGCTATTTTGGAAACTACACATCGTGGTTGTGGGCCAGTACAATTGTGCATTCCGTGGCTTGACTTTCCATTAAGTGCCATTACACCACGAAATCGTTGCATAAAAAGGTACACTATGGAAGAACCATGGGATGTTTTGTTGAAAAATAAGAGAGTATTAATTTGCATTGGGGAGCATATGCGGTTCGGAGAAAGAGAAAGGAGTGCCCTCGAAAAGTTTTGCGAATGTTATAATTGTGCAGTTTATACAAACCATTTGTCTAACTATAGTGGAAAATATTCTTTCGAGGGGAACCTTTTATTTACAACGATTAGTGTTGAAAGATTTAAAACGGAAATTCGTCCAGACGTTTTAATTACTATTGGTGGACAGACAGGAGATTATCCATTCTATAGACTTTTTTCAAAGCTCGAACTTGGAGAAATTGAGCATTGGAGGGTTGACTACAATGGTCATGTGACGGATACATATGATAAGTTGACAAAAATATTTGAATGTACAGAAGCAACTTTCTTTGAAAAGCTGACTATAGCTGAATTAGATACGCATGAATATTATGAGAAGATTAACAGTTGTATTATGTATAACCTGGAAGTAGAGATTCCGTTTTCTAACGCATATGCAGCTAGGAAACTGACAAAAATTATTCCTCAAAATAGTATAGTTCAGTTTTCGATATTGAATAGCTTACGGGTTTGGAACTTGTTCCATTTTGAAAACCAAGTTGAATGTTATTCTAATGTTGGTGCATTTGGAATTGATGGGGGAATGTCGACACTAATTGGACAGAGCATGGTCACAAGTGAATTGTGCTTTATGATAATTGGTGATCTTGCTTTTTTTTACGATATGAATTCTTTAGGAATTAGAGGACTAAAGAGCAATATTCGAGTTCTTCTTGTAAATAACAATGGAGGGGTAGAATTTAAATTAGGCAAAGTTGACTCTAAAGATGTGGACAGATATATTGCAGCCGGTAATCACTTTAAGAATGCGAAAGGTTGGGCTGAAACGTGTGGATTTGAGTATTTAAGAGCACAAACAGAAAAAGAATTTGATAGTGCTATAGAAAAGTTTGTTAGCCTAAATGATAAACCGATTGTTCTAGAATTGTTTGTTTCTGATACTGATGATGCAACAGCCTATAATAAGCTAGTAACAACTAATACAGAAGGAGCAGCATTCAATCAGTTCAAAGACAATATGAAAGTTTCTGTAAAGAAGTTGTTTGGAAGAATTTGATAAAGTTTCGTGCGAAAGGAGTACGATTGTTTAATGGTATCTACTATAAAAAAGTTTATTGCAAAATATAGAGGACTGCCAGTTCCCGTTAGGGCATCATTTTGGTTTTTGATATCGGCTTTCTTGCAAAGAGGTATTTCGGTAATTTCAACTCCAATTTTTACACGGTTACTATCAACAGCTGAGTACGGACAGTATAATGTTTTTAACTCATGGCTTGGACTTGTTATGGTATTTGTAACGCTTCAGCTTTATTCTGGAGTTTTTACACAGGGAATGGTTAAATTTGAAGATAGAAAATATCAATATGCCTCCTCTCTACAGGGATTATGCTTGACATTGGTAGTGTTCTGGACAATAGTATATTTTATTTTTAGAAATAAATGGAATGCACTATTTGGTTTAACCACTGTTCAAATGCTTGCTATGATACTGATGATTTGGACATCTTCAGTATTTAGTTTTTGGTCGGTTGAGCAACGCGTTGATTTTCATTACCATAAGCTCGTTCTGGTAAGTATTATTACATCTATTCTAAAACCTGTTGTTGGTGTAGTATTTGTTGTACTGGCCAAAGATAAGGTGACAGCTAGAATTTTGGGTCTTGCCTTGGTTGAATTAGCAGCATATACATGGATGTTCTTCTCACAAATGAGAAGAGGGCGTATGTTTTATGATAAGCATTTCTGGAAGCATGCACTTATGTTTAATCTTCCACTGATTCCGCATTATTTATCAATGACTGTTCTCAACAGCTCAGATAGAATTATGATTAAGAATATGGTGGGGGTAGAAGAGGCTGGAATATATAGTTTGGCATATTCTATTTCGCAAATTATGGCATTGTTTAATACTGCACTTTTACAAACAATTGAACCTTGGCTTTATAAGAAAATTAAATCAAAGGATATAAAAGATATAGAAAAGGTGGCTTACCCTGCATTTTTATTGATTGCTGGTGTTAATATTCTGCTGATTGTATTTGCACCAGAAGTGGTTTCTATTTTTGCACCAGCCACCTATCATAATGCTATATGGATTGTGCCACCGGTTGCAATGAGTGTGTACTTTATGTTTTCATATACGTTTTTTGCTGTTTTTGAATTTTATTATGAAAAAACAAAATATGTTGCTATTGCAACAGTTTCTGGGGCTATGCTAAATATTGTATTGAATTATATCTTTATCGGAAAGTTTGGTTATTACGCAGCTGGATATACAACGTTAATTTGTTATATTGTATTTTCACTTTATCATTACTATTTTATGAGAAAAATCTGTAAAAAAGAATTTTTGGGTGAAATGCCATATAAAACAAGTATTCTTTTGGCGATAACGGTAGCTTTTATGATTGGTGCTTTTTCGATTCTGTTATTATACAAAAACTGTGTGGGACGTTATTTACTTATTGTAGTTCTGGTGTTGTTAATGATTGTATTTAGAGTCAAAATAATAAGGCAGATAACGGGATTGCTTAGCCTAAAAAAACAGCGTGATTATTAGGAGGAATTTCAGTGAGTTTGAAATATAAAGGGAACATTTTTATGAGTCAAGCTATAGCAAAGTATAGGGTTAGTAATATTGGGATATAATTATAGGCGATACGATTTATATTTCGGGATGCAGTGGAGTTATATCGATGTATTATTATAAACTCAGAAATAGGACAAGATATTCATGTGGATTGCTAGACTAGTTATGTCTTGACACAAAAAGAACAGTACGAAAAGGCTGTAAGCAATATGGTGGAACACAAGTGACATTGAGCCTACCTGATGGGTCTGACAATATATGGTAACTACGAAATAGAGGAAAAGGTGAACTTTACGGTTATATGCTGAAGGTAGGCGAGAACCACGTTAGTAGTTTGGCAGTCATCCCATCACAGCTACTTGGATATATGTATCTGTTGCTAAGGCTCTGGATGTTGATAAGTTGAGAAATCTTGCAAAGAGTATAACAGTAGAATAATTTTTGAAAAAGTTTGAGTGGAAAAGTTAATTTCACCTGTAAAAGTAAATACCATACTGAAGACTAAAATCGATATTTTAGGGTTTGACAGATTGTGTAAAACCCATTAAAGTAGAATTTAACTAGATAATAACTACTTTTTTGCAATAAAACTGTATGGCAAAAAGACAACGGGAATCTGTTTCTGTAAGACTAATCCCACTTGTCTAGTATGTTTGATATAGAGCCAATATCCGCAGATTTATTATATTAGCTGGTTTTATTTTTTCAGTAAGGAATAAAAACAACATTGGACATACTTTTATCATTAGAAGAAATGCAGAGTTAATCCTCCCACCCCCTCCCCTAAAAATGTTTGCGTTTTTAATAAAGTGTGTTATACTAAGTACATCTGAGTAAAAATGAGGAGAGAGACATGATGGAAGAACAGAGGATGAATGATGAGATAGAAATAGATCTTGTCGATTTATTTTATGCACTGTTGAATAAGATTAAAGTAATCATCATGTGTATGATTATTGGTGTTCTCACAGCAGGCGGAGTTACAAATATTTTTATAACCCCACAGTACGAAGCATCTTCAATGATATACATTTTGGGGAATACGGCAAATATTTCAGGCATGAACCTACAGTTATCACAACAATTAACGGTAGACTTTGAGATTTTGGCAAAGAGCCGTCCAGTAATCAATAAAGCAATTGATAAAATGGGGGTAGACTATACATACGAGGAAGTTGTAGATATGGTTGAGGTAGAAAACCCTACAGATTCCAGTATCTTAAGAATGACAGCAACAAGCCCAGATCCACAAGAGGCAGCAGATTTGGCAAACGCAATGGCAGATGCAACAGCATCTAGAGTTGCAGAAGTTATGGCAACGGACAAGCCAAGTACAGTAGAACAAGCAGTTGTACCAGAAGATCCAGCAAGCCCTAGCCTTCTTAAAAATATGGCAATTGGTGGTCTTTTAGGTACGTTTTTGGCAGTGGCAGTTGTGGTAGTATTGTATATTATGGATGATACCATTACAACAGAGGAAGATGTTAAGAAATATCTGAACCTGAACACAATGGCTGCGATTCCAAAGGAAAAAAGGAAAAAGAAGTCAGCTTAGTAGGCTGATTTCTTTTTCTTGTATATAAAGGTCAAAAAGGAGAGGTATCATGAAAAGAGCAAAAGGAATTTTGATAGCAGTACTGAGTTTAATTATTGTAGGCTGTGCTAGCTATATTGCCTATTACTACTTATCACAAAAAGATAATGAAAAGGTATATGAAGAAGTTCAGAAAACAGCAATTAAAGAAGTAGAAGAACCAAAAGATACACAGGAAGAACCTGAGGAAGAAAAAGTACAAATTCCAATTGATTTTGCTACTTTACAGGCTCAAAATCCAGATATTTACGCATGGATTCAAATAGAAGGAACAAACATAAATTATCCAGTGGCACAAAGTGCAACAGACAATCAGTTTTATTTGGATCATACAATAGATGGAACAGCAGGTCTTCCAGGTTCCATTTATACAGAAAATTTAAATTCCAAAGAATTTACAGATTATAATACTGTAATGTATGGACACGATATGAGAGATGGAAGTATGTTCCAAAACTTACATAACTACGCAGATCCAACTTATATGCAGGAACATCCATATGTTGTGATTTATACACCAACAAAAAAATTAACCTATGAGATATTTGCAGCAGTCACTTATGATGATAGACATGTTCTATACAGCTATAACTTCCTATCTCCAGATTCCAGACAGCAATTTTTGGATTCTATCTATAATGGAAGAAGCTTAGGAAATATTATTCGAGATGATGTGCAGGTAACAACAAATAACCGTTTACTTACATTAAGTACTTGCGTAACAGGACAAGATGACAAAAGATTTCTTGTAGAGGCGGTGCTGATTAGTGAAGAAAAATAAGAAAAAGAAAACAGGAAATAAGGGCATAGTTGGAATAGTTATTTTAACTATCATTGCGGTAGTTATTGCTGTGGCAGCATTCTGCATTAGTGTCCAAAGTAAGAACAAAAAAACAACAGAACAAAAGGTTGTACAAGATGATTTAAATAGTGGATATATAACCTATCAAGGTGAAAAATACGAATACAATGCCAACATAAGAACTATGTTATTTCTAGGAATTGATAAAGATGAAGTAGCAACTTTAAGAGATGTAGCAGGATATAGTGGGCAATCAGATTGTATTATAGTAGCCGTGTTTGATCAGGAAAAGGAAACAACAACTCTATTAGAGATATCTAGAGATTCTATGGTGGATGTAGATTTATACAGTGACAATGGGATTCTTTTAGATGTACAAAAAGCACAAATTGCTACCCAGTACGCTTATGGACGAGGGGAAAAGCAAAGCTGTCAGTTAACACGAGATGCTGTTTCAGAATTATTATATGACGTGCGTATTGATGACTATCTTTCATTAAATATGGCAGGCATTCCACCTATTATTGACAGCATAGGAGGAGTGGAAATCACAGTACCAAAAGATTATACAGAGTTAGATCCTACATTTGTCCAAGGAGCCACAATAACGTTAAATGGAGAACAGGCAAAAACTTATGTAAGAAAAAGAGATATCACAGTATTTGGAAGTAATAATGACCGTATGGAGCGTCAAACACAATTTATTCAAGCGTTATTTAAGAAAGTACAGACATCTGGAGATAATGGAAGTAGTATGCTGCGTCAGTTTTGGTCAGCAGGAGAAGCATATATGACAACAGATATGGATTTTAATACGCTTAATAAACTTACTTCTTATACGATGGAGCCTGAGATTTTAAAAGTACCAGGTGAAGTCAGAGAAGGGGAAAAGCATGATGAATTTTATGTAGATGAGCAAGGATTACAGCAGATGATTATTGATACGTTCTATCAAAAGGTAGAGTAGATTTAAGCGAGAATTATTAAAAAACACTTTACAACTATTTATTTTAATGATATGCTTGCTTATATAAAAAAATATAACCATTAGGGGGCTAGAAAAATGAAATTAAGAAAATTAGCGGGGGTTGTAACAGCAGTATTTATGACAGCAGCGATGAGCTTAACAGCATTTGCAGCACCTTCACCATCAGTAGATGGAACAGTTTCAGCTGAAGAAGGAGAAGTACAGGTTACAATGACAGATGTTCCTGCAGAATATGCAGAAGCAGTTGCTCAGTTAGATTCTAGAGATACTCTTAGAAATCTATTAGGAGCACAGTACAAAGACACAATGCAAGTTGTTGCAGTAAGAGAAGTAAGTGTACCAGAAGGAACACCAATGCCTGTAACAATCGAGTTCCAGGTAACAGGAGTTAGACCTACAACAGACGTAGCTATCCTTCACTATGATACAGTACAGGCTGCTTGGGAAAACATCCCAGCAACAGCAGGAGAAGGAACAATCACAGCTACATTCCAGTCTTTGTCTCCAGTAGCATTCGTAGTTGATACAGCTACATCTTCTGCAGCTACAACAACAGAAGCATCAACAACAAAATCACCAAAAACAGGTGAAAGCTCAATGGTAGTTGTATTCGGAGCAGTTGCAGCAATCGCAGCATGCGGTGTTTACGGATTATCTAGAAAAAGAGCATAGTTTTGAATAACTACTAAGAATAGAATCCTCTTCTGCAGCGAATATACAGAAGAGGATTTCTTTTTGCCTTGAGGAAAGGGGAGGAAGATGCAGGGGCTTATAGATATACATTGTCATATTGTACCAGGAGTGGACGATGGGGCAAAAACTCTGTATGATGCAGGGAAGATATTACAGATGGAATATTGGAATGGAGTTTCAGCAGTGATTGTGACTCCTCATTATCGTGTGGGAATGTTTGAAACGCCGCAAGCAGTAATCCAAAAACAATTTTTAAGATTAAAAGAGATGGTTTCACATTCTAGGTCAGGAATGAAAGTATATTTGGGGTGTGAATATCATTCACATTCTACGATGTTAAGAGATTTACAAACAAAGAAGCGTCCTACTATGGCAGGTTCTAGATATGTGTTGACAGAATTTTCATCTAGACATAGTTATTCTATGATACGTAATCAAGTATATGAATTGGTAGCAGCCAGATATAAGCCTATTATAGCTCATGTAGAAAGATACCCATGTTTATTGGAAGATGCAGAGTTGATTGGGGAGTTGATAGATGCAGGAGCAAAGATTCAGGTTACATCTGGAAGTGTGATTGGTGAGCATGGTAGAAAAAGAAAACAATTTTGCCAGTATTTATTAAAAAATGACTGGGTAGATTATATAGCCTCAGATGCACACGACATCACACATAGAAAGCCAAATTTGAAACAGTGTGCGGAGTATGTGTCAAAGAAGTATGGGGAAGAATATATGAAAGATATTTTTATCCGAAATCCCCAAAAAATTATAAGAGAGGGACAAGCAATTAAGAGGAGAAGATTGGAAAATGAAAAAGGTAAACATATTAAAGAAAAAACTTCCTTATGAAATAGAAGAAGAGATTAATACACTTCGTACGAATATTCAGTTTACAGGTGCAGATAAGAAAGTAATATTAGTAACCAGTTGTATGGGAAGTGAAGGAAAGTCTACTACAACATATCGACTTGCTGCCTCTCTTTCTGAGTTAGGAAAACGTGTACTATTGATTGATACAGATATGAGAAAGTCTGTTATGGTTGGAAGACTGGCAATGGGAACCGTAGAAAAAGGACTTTCACATTATTTATCAGGACAGTGTAATTTAGTAGATGTTGTATATTCTACAAATGTACCAAATTTGCATATTATTTTTGCTGGTCCAGTACCTCCAAACCCAACAGCTCTTTTGGAAACAAAGGTATTCAAAGATACAATCGAATCTTGTAGAGAGTTGTATGATTATATTCTAATTGATACAGCACCTTTGGGAATGGTTATTGATGCAGCGATTGTGGCAAAGCATTGTGACGGGGCAATCTTACTTATGGAATCTGGTGCAATTAAGTACAAGATTGCACAAGATGTAAAGTTTAAGCTAGAATCAGCACAGTGTCCTGTACTAGGAGTTGTGTTAAACAAAGTAGAAGTCAATGGACGTGGTGGATATTACAAGCAGTATTATAAAAAATACGAGAAGTACGGAACAAAGGAAAGTACAAAATAAGGAATCTAATACAGTATAATTGAGTGTGTCAAAGCAATCACAAAGAAGCTGTGAGGTGAAGATATGGGAAGAAAAGATAATGGAAAAGGGGACAGAAAACCATATGAAATAGGTGAGCTGGATCAATACCTTTTTGGAGAAGGAAAGCATTATGAAATTTATCACAAGATGGGTGCACATAAAGTTGTAAATGATGGAAAAGATGGGGTTTATTTTGCAGTTTGGGCACCAAATGCGAAGCGTGTATCTGTAGTTGGAGATTTTAATGACTGGGATGCACAACGTAATCATATGGATAGGCAAGAGCCTATCGGAATATATACATGCTTTATTCCTGATGTACAAGAGGGGGCATTGTATAAGTATTGTATTGAAACTTTGCAAGGAACGCAGATATTTAAAGCAGATCCATTTGCAAATTATGCAGAATTAAGACCAGGAACAGCCTCTAGGGTTACAGATTTATCGAAGATACAATGGTCTGATGATAAATGGCTAGAGAAACGCAGCAAGTGGAATACAAAGGAATATCCCATGTCCATTTATGAGGTTCATATGGGGTCTTGGAAAAGACATCCTGGTCGAGAGGATGAGGGGTTTTATACCTATCGTGATTTCGCACACTCTATTGTGGAATATATAAAAGATATGGGGTATACACATGTAGAGCTGATGGGAATCGCAGAGCATCCTTTTGACGGTTCTTGGGGATATCAGGTTACAGGATATTATGCACCTACTTCCAGATATGGTACACCACAGGATTTTGCTTATATGATTAACTATCTTCATAAAAATGGAATTGGTGTAATATTAGACTGGGTTCCTGCACATTTCCCAAAGGATGCACAAGGGTTATCTGATTTCGATGGCACTGCTGTATTTGAATATGCAGACCCAAGAAAAGGGGAGCATCCAGATTGGGGAACGAAGATTTTTGATTATGGAAAATCCGAGGTTCAAAATTTTCTTTTGGCAAATGCCTTGTTTTGGGTTGAACAGTTTCATATAGACGGATTGCGTGTTGATGCAGTTGCCTCTATGTTGTATTTAGACTATGGGAAGCAGGATGGTCAGTGGATTCCAAATAAATATGGAGGAAATCAGAACCTAGAGGCAATCGAATTCTTTCGTCATCTAAACTCTGTTATGCAAGAGAGAAACAAAGGGGTTATGATGATAGCAGAAGAGTCGACAGCATGGCCAAAGGTGACTGGATCACCAGAGGAAAATGGACTTGGATTTACGTTAAAATGGAACATGGGATGGATGCATGATTTCACAGAATATATGAAATTGGATCCTATTTTCCGTAAAGGAGCACACTATCAAATGACATTCTCTATGGAGTATGCTTACAGTGAGAATTATATTCTAGTGTTGTCACATGATGAAGTCGTGCATTTAAAATGCTCCATGCTTAATAAGATGCCAGGACTTGGATTTGACAAATTTGCAAATTTAAAAGTGGCATATGCATTTATGATGGGGCATCCAGGCAAGAAGTTATTGTTTATGGGGCAGGAATTTGCACAGCTTCGTGAATGGAGCGAAGAAAGAGAGTTAGATTGGTATTTATTAGCAGAAGAACCACATCAGCAGATTCAAAACTGGTATAGAGATTTATTACATTTGTACAAGAAAAATAAAGCGTTGTTTGAAATGGATACAGACCCAGAAGGTTTTGAATGGATTAATCGAGATGATACATATCGTAGTATCTTTAGTTTTGTGCGTCACTCCAAGGACCAGAAAAAGAACCTACTTTTCGTGTGTAATTTTACACCAATGGAGAGATCAGATTATCGTGTAGGTGTTTCAAGAAGAAAGCAGTTGAAATTGGTATTGGATAGTGATTCTTTATGTTATGGCGGAAAGGGTCTAGAGAGGCCAGTGGTTTATAAGCCAGAAAAGAAAGAATGTGATGGGAAACCATATTCCATTGCATACCCATTACAACCTTATGGAGTGGCTGTTTTTGAATTTTAAGGTAAAAGAAAAATATATGGTGGATAGGGGATTCCTTATCCACTATAATTATATTAGAGAGTAGAAAGAAGGGAGCAACAGCAAATATGAGATTGCGTAATATACCACATGCAGCAAGTACTATACAAGGACATCAGGCAGTTATTAAACGACCAGAGGATCAAAAAGGATGTTGGAAGAATGTATTTGGAAACGATAACCCAATTTATATAGAGATTGGAATGGGAAAAGGACGTTTTCTAATGAACATGGCAAAACGTTTTCCAAATGTGAATTTTATCGGGGTAGAAAGATATTCTAGTGTACTTTTGCGTGCATTGGAAAAATATGATACAGAAGAGTTTGAAGGGCTTAACAATGTAAGATTTATCTGTATGGATGCAAGAGAACTTACAAATGTTTTTAGAAAGGGCGAGATAGATAGAATTTATCTAAATTTCTCAGATCCATGGCCAAAAGCACGACATGCAAAAAGAAGACTAACTTCAAAAGAATTTTTGGATATATATGACCAAATTTTGGCAGAAGATGGCAGATTAGAATTTAAGACGGACAATACGGCATTGTTTGACTTTTCATTGGAGCAGATAGAGGAGTCCAACTGGAAGATTCTTCAATTTACATATGATTTGCATAATCAGGAAGATATGAATGAGGGAAATGTAATGACAGAGTATGAGGAGAAATTCTCTTCAAAAGGCAACCAGATTCATAAATTAATTGCCTATCGTTAAAAGTAGGAATGATTCACTAAAAAAAGTATTTTGCATATTATAAGTGTAAGGTATGAGTATTTGGGAGATGAAGATTTATGGGCTGGAAACGTTCTTGTAAGGAAAAGCTGCGATATTGTGTATATTGTCGTAAAAGGTTAAATAAAAGGTTGAGTTGTTTTAAGTGTTCTTTGGATGAGGTAATTAAATTTTTAAATACAGGGAGCTGCCATGGATAATAGAAAGAAACAAAAAATTCTCGTATCTGAAAAGAATTATGAAAAAGAAATCATAGAATCTAGTCAATTGATATTGCTTGAATTTTTTGCTCCATGGTGTCCAAAATGTGCAATGATGGAAGACGTGGTAGAAGAGGTATTTGAAGAATATGATGGCAGCCTTAAAGTATGTCAGATTAATATTGAGGAATCAAAGACACTTGCAGAGCAATTCGAGGTAGAAATTGTTCCAGTATTTTTTGTTGTTCAAAGTGGAACGATATTGGCATCAGTAGTGGGAAATGTATCAAAACAAACATTGAAACAAATGATAGAACTTCAATAGAGAGATACACGTTTGGGGAAGGTGTGAGAAGGGGATGAAGAGATGGGTTTCAGGTAGATTTGATAGATATATGAATACCCTTAAAATTAAGAAAAAGCTTTTTTTACTGTATTTCTATTGTGTAATGCTGCCGTTGGTTTTGACAGATACTATTATTTTATATCTCTTAATTCAAAATGAATATAATGAAAAGCAAGAGATATTAAAAAGTGCTGTAAATGCCACAGAGTATACTATAAACAGTGCAATGGAAGAAGCTGTTATTTTATCAAAAAATATTTATTTCAATAAGTATATCAATGAATTCCTTAACACGAAGTTTCAATCTAATTTAGAATATTATAATCGATATCAAGACTTGTTAAGGGATTCTTTATTTGATACTTCACTTGGAACAAGCAATACAAAGATTACAATCTATGCCAATAATGAGGGGATTGTAAACGGAGGAAGATTTTGGAAAACAGAAAGTGTAGAACAACAGTGGTGGTATCAACATTTTGTACAATCTGGACTACAAATGCGAATGTATTTTTATTATGATGATTCGAAAGTGCAGGAGATAGAGCCTGTACGAAAAGCATCATTTGTAAGAAAATTGGATCGTTATAAAAGAGATGAATATGAGAAATTTTTAAAAATAGATTTGGATTACACAGCAATAAATGAGCGTATGACGGTAGCAAGATATGGCTGTGATGTATATGTATGTGCAGATGACGGGAGAATTTTATTTTCGAATACAGGAAAAGGAAATATGCTTTCTCCTTACTCTTATATCAGTAGTATAGGGTATAAAAAGGGAGAGTATATGAAACAGATTAATATTTATGGACAAACTATCCAGATTTATGCAATACCATATACAATTACTTTTTTACAGATTTTAAAAAGGCATCTTCCATTTCTCATTTTGTTAATCGGGGTAAATGTAGTAATTCCATGGTTTTTTGTACAATTATTAAGACGTAATTTTGTAGATAGGTTGGATATTTTAAGTAAGACATTTGTATGTGGAACAAAAGGGGAATTAAAGGCAGTTCCAGAGTCAGAGATACATGGAATGGACGAGATTGCTGCTCTTATGCGAAATTATAATATTATGGTTCAACGGGTAAATCGGTTGATTGAAACGGTATATAAGAGTAAACTAAAAGAACAAGAGATGAATATAGCCAGACAAAAAGCAGAATTATTAGCTCTTCACGAGCAAATAAATCCACATTTTTTGTTTAATGTTTTGGAGAATATCCGTATGCGAAGTGTTTTGAAACAGGAATATGAAACAGCAGAAATGATTGAGCAATTGTCTTTGATGCAGCGTCAGTATGTAGAATGGGGAACTGACATGGTTGCTGTACAGGAGGAGATAAAGTTTGTAGAGGCATATTTAAAGCTTCAAAAATATCGCTTTGGAGATCGTCTGTCATATGATATTCAGGTTGAAGAGTCTTGCAGAGAATATCGAATTCCAAAATTATCATTGGTAACATTTGTGGAAAATGCTTGTGTACATGGGGTGGAAGATAAGGCTGTAAGAAGCTGGGTTTTTGTAAAGGTTTATCAAAGAAATCAGGAATTTCATATGGAAATAGAAGATACAGGAGGTGGAATGTCACAGGAGAGGGTTTGTAATATTTATGAAAAAATGAAACATGCAAACATTGAGATGCTGAAAGGACACGGTCGAGTAGGGATTGTAAATGCGTGCCTTAGGTTAAAAATGCAAACAAATCAGCAGGTAAGATTTGAAATAGAAAGTGAAAAAGGACTTGGAACTGTGATTCTTATTTCAGCACCGATTCATTATTTTGACATGGAGGGGAATGATGTTAAAGGTACTTATAGTGGATGATGAGCCATTTATTGCACAGGGATTACAGGTTTTGATTGATTGGAAAAGTTATGGATATGAGGTTGCAGGTGTTGTTTACAACGGCATGGAGGCAATTGAATTTCTTCGTGAACATACGGTTTCATTGATTCTAGCAGATGTAAAAATGCCTGTTATGGATGGAATCAGTTTATTGAAAAAAATTCGGGAAGAGAACCTCTCAGATGCATTTTTTGTTATTATTAGCGGATATGGTAGTTTTGAGTATGCACAGCAGGCTATTAAATATAAATGCACAGATTATATTTTAAAACCTGTATCTAAGCAGCAGCTTTTAGAGCTTTTAGGAAGACTTAAGATAACTTCTCATGACCAAGTTGAGGAAAACAATAAACACGTTATTAGTGAGAAATTAATTGCTGAGCTAATTAAAGCACTTGAAGAGAATCATGTTTTGAAGATTAAATCAATAGCTAATTTGGTATATGATGAATTTGATAAAGGAAAAATGGAATCAGGAATGGTTCAAGTAAACTTGAATTATTTGTTAGTAAAATTAACCCATTTGGTAGTGGCTTTAGATGACAGTGTAGATCAAAATGAGATTATTCATCGCATTAAGAAAAATTTCTTAGAAATGTACTCAAAAGAGAATAGGGAGTGTTTTGAGAAATTTATGTTGGAGTATGCAGAATACTTAAATAATCAAAGGAATTATGTTTCTGGAGGAGTACTTTGTAAGGTTGAGAGAGAAATTAAGCAAAGGTATCAGGAAAACCTCACATTAAAGGAGCTTAGTAAAAAATATTATGTAAACAGTACATATTTAGGACAACAATTTCGAAAGAAATATGGAGTTTCTTTCAAGGACTATTTAAATCAATATCGAATAGAAAAAGCAGCAGAGCATTTACTTAGAACAGATGAAAAAATCTACCTTGTAGCAGAAAAGGTAGGGTATAAAGACTTGGACTATTTTGTAAATAAATTTATATCTATTAAAGGGTGTACACCAACAAGCTATAGAAAACAGTTAAAATATTCAAAATAACTATAAAATAAAAAGCATGGGAAATTCTAGTTATACAAAAAAACTAAAATTTGCCATGCTTTTCTATGTCTTTTGTAGGGTTGAAACAAAACGTTGTTAAAAGTAAAATATTAATATCTATTAGAGAGAGCGAAAAGGAGGAGAGTTATATGAAAAAGAAACAATTAGTTGCAGCCCTTTTGGGTATGACGGTGCTTTCTACTATGCTAGCTGGATGTGGAGGGAAAGAGAAACCAAAGGAAACAGAAGAGGGAGGAGTGAAGGAATTCACAGCATTTTTTGCAGTACCAGGAACGGAAATCAATGATGATAATGAGGTTCAGCAAAAAATTGCAGAAATTACAGGGGCAAAGTGTAAAGAAACTTGGCTTACAGGACAAACAGCAGAGGAAGCAGTAGGAACCATGATTGCAGGAGGAGAATATCCAGACTTTATCGATGGTGGAGATGGAATGGTTCAGCTTTATGAAGCTGGTGCTTTGGTTGCATTAGATGACTATATCGATGATTATCCCAATATAAAAGAATTCTATACAGAAGAAGAGTGGGATAAACTTCGTCAAGATGATGGACATATTTACTGGATTCAGCAATTTGGAAATATTTATGGTGAAGAAAAAGCAACTACTCATAATGATGAAGCATTTTGGATTCAAACAAGAGTGTTAGAATGGGCAGGATATCCAGAAGTAACTACAATGGATGAGTACTTTGAATTGATTGAATCTTATCAGGAGGCAAATCCAACAATGGAAGACGGCACAGAGAATATCCCATACACAATTCTTTGTGAAGATTGGAGATATTTCTGTTTAGAGAATGCACCACAGTTCTTAGATGGATATCCAAATGATGGTTCTGTTATTGTAGACCCAGATGAATTAAAGGTTATTGACTACAATACAACTCCAACAGCTGTAAAGTACTTTAAAAAGTTAAATGAAGAGTATCATAAAGGTATTGTAGATCCAGAATCATTTACACAAACATATGATGAGTATATTGCAAAGCTTTCTACAGGACGTGTACTTGGAATGATTGACCAATGGTGGAACTTTGCATATACAGTAAATGATTCTTTGAAGCAACAAGGATTAACAGACCAAGGATGTAATTACGTACCTCTTCCAATCACAATTGAAAAAGGAATTAAGAATCAGTGGCATAACTCAGGTGGTGTACTTAATGTATCAAGTGGTTTGGCAGTTACAACAAGCTGTGAAGATGTAGAAGGTGCATTGCAGTTCATTGATGACCTTTTAAGCCAAGAGGTACATGATTTAAGATTCTGGGGAGTAGAAGGGGAAGACTACAATGTAGATGAAGAAGGCTTATATTATAAAACAGAAGAAATGAGAACACAGGGATCTGATACAGCTTATAAGGCTTCTCATACTTGTACATATTCTTATTTCCCACAGTATTCTGGAACAAGTCGTGATGGAATTAATGCGATGAAAGCAGAGTTTCAGCCAACAGAATTTTATGATGGTCTAAGTGATAAAGTAAAAGAATGTCTTGCAGCATATGGTGCAGAAACTTATGTAGATATGCTTGGAACAAGTGAAGCTCCAGGAGCATGGTATCCAATGTATTCATTCTCAAATAATTTGACTACAAGTACACCAGGTGGTATGGCATGGACAAAAATGGGAGAAATTAAGCACGAGTATTTGCCAAAAGTTGTTATGGCAAAGGATTTTGATGCAGCATGGGATGAGTATATGACTGCATACGAAGGATGTGATCCACAGGCATTTTTAGATGAAATGCAGGCAGAATTGGACAGAAGAATGGAAGAAGCTGCTAAGTTTGAATAGAATAGTTAAGGAGTGAGATTATGACTTCTAAAGCAAAAAGAAGAAGAAAAGAGAATGTAGCAGCTCCAACTCCTAAGATTACGTGGAAGGAGATAAAACGTCAAAAAGTATTGCTGTTTTGGTCAGCTGCAATTGTAGTGTATGGTGTGATATTTTATTATCTCCCTTTGGTTGGATGGTTGATGGCATTTGAAGATTATAAACCAAAGGATGGACTTTTTCATTCGGCATTTGTAGGAATGAAGAACTTTCAACACTTATTTTCAGATGCCACATTCATTAAAGTATTACGAAATACGTTGGCTATGGGAGTGATTAACTTAGCAGTCACTTTCATTATGGCAATTGTATTTGCGATTCTTTTAAATGAGGTACAGTCACGCAAAGGGAAAAAGACAGTACAGACGATATCTTATTTACCACATTTTCTTTCATGGATTATTGTAACAGGTATTTTGCACGATGCTTTATCTGGAACAGGTATTGTAAATGAGATTTTAGTAAATTTACATTTGATAGAAAAACCAATCAACTTTTTTGCTCATCCAAAGTATTTTTGGCCAATTGTAGCATTTGCAAATGTGTGGAAAGAAACAGGATGGAATGCAATTATCTATCTTGCAGCAATTACAGCAATTGATCCTTCATTATATGAGGCTGCAAGCATAGATGGAGCAGGACGTTGGGCGAAGATTAGAAGTGTTACACTTCCAGGGATTAAACCAACAATCATGATTCTTTTATTAATGAATGTTGGAAATGTATTAAATGCAGGATTTGAAATTCAGTACTTATTAGGAAATGGTCTTGTACAGAGTGTATCCCAAACAATAGACATTTATGTTTTGAAGTGGGGAATTAGTCAGGGTAATTATGCAATAGGAACTGCCGCTGGTATCTTCAAGAGTTTTGTAAGTATTATTTTGATTATCATTGCAAACCAAATCGCAAAACGAAATGGCGAAGAAAGATTGTTCTAGGAGGTATCGGGAATGAAAGAAGTGTATCAAAGTAAGACAAAAATAAAAAAATCATGGCCAGACAAAATTTTTGTTGTCTTAAATACATTGTTTATGATTAGTTTTGTAGTTATCACACTTTATCCAGTTTTAAATACACTTGCGATCTCATTAAATGATGGTACCGATGCGTTAAGAGGTGGAATTTATTTAATTCCAAGAAAGTTGACGTTTAAGAATTACATTACAGTACTTCAAAAGGATAATTTGATTACAGGTGCATGGGTTACAGTGCTTAGAACAGTATTAGGAACAGCAGTAGCATTAATCACCAATGCCATACTTGCTTATATTGTAAGTAGAAAAAGGTTTTTATTTAAACGTTCACTTTCCTTGTTTTGGGTAGTTACTATGTATGTCAATGGTGGTATGATTCCTGTATTCCTATTGTATAAAAACTTAGGGCTTACAAATAGTTTTTGGGTATACATTATTCCAGGTATGATTAGTGCATTCAACATGTTGGTAATTCGTACCTATATGTCAGGAATTCCAGATAGTTTGGAGGAATCAGCACAGCTTGATGGAGCTGGATATACGACAATTTTTATTAAAATTATTTCTCCTTTATGTAAACCAGTTTATGCAACAGTTGCTTTATTTGTTGCTGTGGGTCAGTGGAACTCTTGGTTTGATGCGATGCTCTACAACAGAATGAGTCCAGAGTATACAACATTGCAATATGAACTTATGAAATTGTTGTCCTCTGTTACAAATCAAAGTAGTTCTGCAGAGGCAATGAAAAATGCGATGGGAAGTGTTACACCTACATCGGTTCGTGCAGCAGCTACTATATTGACAATGCTTCCTATCATTTGTTTATATCCATTTCTACAAAGATACTTTATTACAGGGCTTACAATAGGTGGTGTAAAAGAATAATTGAGGGATGTTTATGAAAGGAATTGGAAAATGGACAGGAACAGGCATAGTAGCAATGGTAATGGGGATTGCTCTAGGCTGTATGTCTCAAGCAGATGATATTGAAATATCTTTGTTGCAAGAACAAGAATTAGAGTCAATAAAATCTGTTTATAAGGATGATTTCTTAATAGGAAATATATACAATCCTTCTAGTCAACAGGGTGTGGAAAAAGATAGATTGTTATACCATTTTAATGTGATAACACCAGAGAATTTACTAAAACCTGATGCAGTACAGCCATCAAAGGGGAACTATCAGTTTCAGCCAGCAGATGATATGGTGCAATTTGCAGCGTCAAATCAATTAGCTGTGGTAGGGCATACATTTGCATGGTACCAACAAACTCCTGATTGGATGGCAGAAAATTGCAGTAAAGAGGAAGCAATCGAGAATCTTAAAAATCATATCTACACGACTGCTGGCAGATATGCAGGAAAAATAATTGTTTGGGATGTTGTAAATGAAGCGATTTTGGATGGAGTTAAGCTTCCAGAAAATGGAGATTGGAAGCAATGTTTGAGGCAAGGAGCATGGTATAAAGCCATTGGTGCAGATTATATAGAGATGGCATTTCGCTATGCACATGAAGCAGATCCAAATGCAAAGCTATATTACAATGATTATAATTTAAATGACCCTAATAAAGCAGAAATTGTTGCAGCAATGTTCAAAGATCTGAAAGCAAAAGGGGTTCCAATTGATGGAATAGGAATGCAATCACACTATAATATTGGTATAATTCCAGCTTTGGTTGAGCGTTCTATTCAACTATTTGAAGGTGTAGGGGCTGAAATTTCCATTACAGAATTAGACGTTACAGTAAATGGGGCAGATGCGTCTGGATTAACAAAAGAGCAGGAGATTGAACAGGCTCAAGTTTATGCAGAGTTATTCCAGATATATAAGGCACATTCAGATTCTATTGAAAGAGTTACCTTTTGGGGGCTTGATGATGCACATAGTTGGAGAAAAGAGAGTTTCCCTTGCCTATTTGATGCAAATTACGCACCAAAACAAGCCTATTTTGCTGTAATAGATCCAGAAGGATTTTTAAAGGAATATCCAAGGGATGAGATTCCTGAACCAAATGAAATTACAGCAGCATATGGAACTCCAACGATAGATGGGGCTATTGATGAAGTTTGGGGAAAGACAAAATCAGCACCCGTAGATATTATGACAATGGCATGGCAGGGAGCAAAAGGAACTGTTAAAACTTTATGGGATGAAAATGCGATTTATATTCTCTTTGAGGTTCAAGATTCGGTACTAAATGCAGATAGCAGTCAGCTGCATGAGCAGGACTCTGTCGAAATCTTTTTAGATGAAAACAATGGAAAAACTCCATATTATGAGGAAGATGATGGACAATACAGAGTTTCCTTTAAAAATTTAGTATCTTATGGTAGTAATGGTTCAAAACAAGGCTTTCAATCTGCAGTTTCCCTTACAGGGCAAGGATATATTGTTGAGATGAAAATTCCTGTGAGCAAAAAGCTCTATGGAGGAGAGGTTTTAGGTTTTGATGCCCAGATTAATGATAGTAATGCAAAGGGTACACGTATTAGTGTTGCAAAATTCAACGATGGTACGGATAATTCTTGGCAGTCTACACAATACTGGGGAAATCTAAGGCTAACAAAATAAGTTAAGGGTACTACAATTAGAGGTGTCTGTTTCGTCACAAATTATGTGGATGGGCAGATGCCTGTAGTTGTATATAAATAAAAATGGAAGAGAGGAATAATAAAGGATGACAGGTGCATTTGAAACAGGTGTATATAGAAATTTATTTTTGGAATATGGGTATGATTCTAAGGAGATTCAAAGAAGATTGGAAAATTGTTTTCAGACAATGTTTTATGGCTCGGATGAAGAAAGGATTTATCATGTAACTGGGGATGATATGGGTTATGTAGAAGACACAGGGAATCATGACGTTCGGACAGAGGGAATGTCTTATGCAATGATGGTTTGTGTGCAATTGGATAAAAAGGAAGAGTTTGACCGTTTATGGAAGTGGGTATGTACATATATGAGGATAGAAGAGGGACCAGGGAAGGACTATTTTCGTTGGTCTTGTGGTACAGATGGTACATCGTATTCTGATGGTCCTGCACCAGACGGGGAGGAATTTTTTGCTATGGCCTTATTTTTTGCATCCAACAGATGGGGCGATGGAGAGGGTATCTTTGAATATAAAGCACAAGCAAGAAGAATATTGAGAGCATGTGTTCACAAAGGGGAAGAGGGAAATTTTGGAGAGCCTATGTGGAATCCAGAAAATAAGTTGATAAAATTTGTTACATGCGTGGAGTTTACAGATCCGTCCTATCATTTGCCCCATTTTTATGAGCTTTTTGCTCTTTGGGCAGATGAGGGAGATAGAGAATTTTGGATGGAGGCTGCAAAAGCAAGCAGAGAATATCTTCATCTTGCTTGTCATCCAGATACAGGGCTTTCTCCTGAGTACTCAGAGTATGATGGAACGCCTCATACAGGAACAGAGGAGCAGTTTGGACGGCATGACTGGTATTATAGTGATGCATATAGAACAATGGCCAATATTGGATTGGATTTCTCATGGTTTGGAAAAGATCCTTGGCAGAAACAGATTGCTAGAGTATTTCAGGAGTTTTATTGTGTTCGCCAAAAAGATGCATGGGACGGAGTGTTTTTAGTGGATGGAACATTGCTAGAGGAGAAAGCATTGCATCCTACGGCTGTTATTGCAGTAAATGCACAAGCATCGCTTGCAGCACAAGGAGCTTATTCTAGAGAATGTGTAGATAAATTTTGGAATACACCATTACGTAAGGGAGATCGTAGATACTATGATAATTTCTTGTATATATTTGCTTGGATGGCGTTAAGTGGAAATTATCGTATTTGGAAGTAAAGGGGTATGAGTAAAATAAAATTTTGGTTATCCACAGAGGTAGAAACAGCAGAATTTGTATTGGACGAGAATGCATGTGAAGGGGTGGAAAGGGTTGTTGATAAGGTTCGAGAGGATGTAAAAAGGGTAACAGGAAATTATCCAAACCTTGTAAGGGAGATGGGAAATACTTTTCAAGTCGTAGCAGGAATCTTAGGACAAAGTAGTCATTTAGATTTGATTGAAATGGAGAATCCAGAAATCTTTCAAACGATTCGTGGGAAAAGGGAATGCTATTATTTTGGAGTGATAAAAGGGGAAGAGGAAAAAAGTAAGCTCGTAATTGCTGGAAGTGATAAAAGAGGGTGTATTTATGGCTTGTTTCATATTTCGGAATTTATGGGAGTTTCACCTTGGGTAACATTTGGGGATGTAATTCCAAAGCAGAGAAAAGAGATTTGTATTACACAGGACGATACCGTAATCTCAAAAGAACCTTCCATAAAATATAGGGGATTTTTCATTAATGATGAATGGCCTGCATTTGGTAAGTGGACATTTGAAAAATTTGGCGGCTTTACAGCTCAAATGTATGACATTATTTTTGAAACTATTTTACGGTTAAAGGGAAATTATTTATGGCCTGCTATGTGGACCTCCTCATTCTCTTTGGATGGACCAGATGAAGAGAATGCACGTTTAGCAGATGTTTATGGAATTGTAATGAGTAATTCTCATCATGAGCCGTGTTTAAGGCATAGTGAAGAATGGGATTTGGTTCGAGGAGAGGATTCTCCTTATGGCAACGACTGGGATTATCGCATCAATCGAGAAGGTCTTTTGAAATACTGGGAAGAGGGATTACAGGCGAGAGGAAAATATGAAAATATTATTACTATTGGAATGCGAGGAGAAAGAGATTCTATTTTATTAGAGGAAGGTGCGTCTATTTCAGAAAATATAGCAGTGCTTAAGGATGTAATTACACAGCAGAGGAAACTGATTAAACGACATGTGGAGAAAGAAAATGAAGAAGTGCCACAGCTTTTGGTAATTTATAAAGAAGTAGAAGATTATTTTTATGGTTCCAAGGATAGTAAAGATGGTTTGAAACATTGGGAAGGGCTAGATGGAGTAACCTTGATGTTATGTGAGGATAATTATGGTAATCTGCGAAGTCTTCCAGAGGAAGAAATGAGAAATCGAAAGGGTGGATGGGGACTGTACTATCATTTTGATTATCATGGTTCACCTGTTTCTTATGAGTGGGTAAATAGTTCTTATCTTCCTAAGATTTGGGATCAACTGATACAGGCGTATGCATTTGGTATAAGAGATATTTGGATTGTAAATGTTGGTGATTTAAAATTTCAGGAATATCCTTTGAGCTTTTTTATGGATTTGGCATATGATTTTGAAACATGGGGAAATGACGTGGATGCCCCAGAACGTTATATAAGAAAGTGGGTGAAAAGAGAGTTTGGAAATTGTTTAACCAAAGAGATGCAGCAGTTAGTAATAGATGTAATGAAAGGATATACAAAATTAAATCATAACAGAAAACCAGAAGCTACTTCTCCTGAAGTATATCATCCAGTTCATTATAGGGAATCTGAACGCATATTATGTCAGATTGAGGAATTAGAGAAAAAATTAGAATTTATAAAGGAGAATATTCCAAAAGAGAATATGGCTGCATTTTGGGAATTGGTTTATTATCCAGCAGCAGGGAGTTTGAATGTTCAAAAGTTAAATATCTATGCAGGCTTGAACCATTATTTTGCTAAAATGCGGGTTGTATCAGCAAATGTATATGGTGCTTTTATGCAGGAATGTATAGAAAAGGATAGGAGGCTTACAGACGAATTTCATCATTTACTCAATGGGAAATGGAATCATATGGGGGATTCAAAACATATTGGATTTTGTCATTGGAATGATGAGGAGAGTGGCTATCCTATTCAAATGTATGTTGAGCCTTTGGACTCTTTAGAGTTAGCGGTTTATGTACAAGGGGAAAGTACATGGACATCTGGAGGAGATTGGACAGGAAAACAGCTGGTTATGAGGCAATTTTTATCACCAAAAGTGGATAAGGGCATTCTTGTACTAGAGAATAGAGGGAAAAAGGCAGTTGCTTTTACACTGGAGAGCGATGTTCCATGGATTGAGTTTTCTCAGACAGAGGGATGTGTTACAGAACGTTTACAAATTGAAGTTCGAGTAGAGAAAAAGCATGCAAAGGTTCAAAGTGGAGAAATTCGATTAAGGTATGAAAATAGGTGTGTTCTAATAAAAGTTCCAACTGGATATACACAAATTCCAAATTGTCCTGAAGGAACATTTTTGGAAGAAGATGGTGTTTTCTCAATAGAAGCAGAGCATTATGCACAGAAGTGTGATTCAAAAGTGGGATCGTTCCAAGTGTTAAAAGAATATGGAAAAACAAAATCTGGAATTAAAGCCTTTCCAGTAGATAGGTTTTTTCAAGGAGAGGATAGGCCTTCTGTGAAGTATCTTTTATATACAAAACAAGAGGGGTTGTATGACATGGAGCTTTTTTCTGCCCCAGCAAACCCAATTGCACCGTCTAAAGAGGTAGGATGTTGTATTCGTATCAATGGAACAACGGAATATTTTATATCCTTGCATTCTAAGGAGTTTCACGCAGGAGATCCATCTTGCACAAAGTGGTGTGAAATGGTATTAAATCAGATTATAAGAAAAAAAGTTGAAATTCCATTGAGGGCAGGCTTGAATGAAATAGAAATTTTGGCAGAAACACCTGGTTTTGTATTAGAAAAATTTACCGTATGTAAAGTAGAACAGGTGTTATTGGATTCATACTTAGGACCAGAAGAGAGTTATTTTATTAGAAAAGGGATGTAGTTTTATGGGAGGAGTCAAAGCACCAAAAGACCCTGAGAAAAAG
Source organism: Candidatus Ruminococcus intestinipullorum (assembly GCA_018883985.1). Taxonomy (GTDB): domain Bacteria; phylum Bacillota; class Clostridia; order Lachnospirales; family Lachnospiraceae; genus Mediterraneibacter; species Mediterraneibacter intestinipullorum_A. The sequence continues at coordinate 61,054 of JAHLFA010000059.1, forward strand.
CAGCAGGGATTTTATATTATTCACAATAAAGAGGTTTTTGGCACTCGTCAACCAGATGGAAGAGGAATTCATTACATATATGAGGACAATGGAAGATTGATAAATAGTGCTGTTTTATCGGGAAATATTCAAGATGAACGTATTTTGGAGTGTTTAAAAACGGCAGAGGGGTTTCGTAGTCTTGTTCATAGTATAGGGGTTTGTATTGAAACAAAAGAATATGGAATCCCCGTTGAGTTTGTATTCCAAATGTATGGAAAAAAGGATATTTATGGGGGTGGAACGGTAATTTCTAAGAAAATTTTAGGGGATGGGATGGAGTATAAAATACCATTATCTGAAGTAGCTTGGAGTGAGGATGATAAGGAACCAGGGCAAATACAATTTTGTTTTGAAAAACCAGAAACAATGGCAAAAGCAAGCGTTCGTCTTTATGTAAATGAGGGATTCCAAGTTCCAGAGGAAGAAATGGAAGAGCCTATTAATCTTGACGGGGAAGACGCTAGAAAAATGCTAGAACGTTCTTTGATGTCTATTGGCAATCCGTTTCGGTTAAAGAAAGTGATAGAAAAGGCACGAAAAGGGGAAGAGGTTACACTGGCATATATAGGAGGTTCTATTACGCAGGGAGCTGGTGCTGTACCCATCAACACAGAGTGTTATGCATGGAAGTCTTGTTGTGCATTTGCCAAACGTTTCAGCAAAGAAAATCGAGTCAATTTTATTAAGGCTGGAGTAGGAGGAACACCATCAGAGTTAGGAATGCTGCGATTTGAACGAGATGTGCTGCGTCAGGGAGAACAGCCAGATTTAGTTGTAATTGAGTTTGCAGTAAATGATGAGGGGGATGAAACAAAAGGGATTTGTTATGAAAGCCTTGTACGAAAAGTATTGGGCTTGCCGTGGAGTCCAGCGGTTGTCCTTTTATTTTCTGTATTTGCAAATGATTGGAATCTTCAGGAACGATTAAGCCCAATTGGAGAGCATTATCAATTACCTATGGTGAGTGTGTTAGATGCTGTATCTCCACAGTTTGGATTAAAACCAGAAGAGGGACGGGTTATTACAAAAAATCAGTATTTCTATGATATGTTTCATCCTACAAATGAGGGACATACAGTTATGGCACAATGTCTGGATTATCTATTCGAGGTGGTTGCTCATGGGGAATCTGGTCAAGATGATAGCAGAAAAAATATTTTTGATATACCTCCAATTTTAGGAAAGACTTTTGAACATATAAGATTCTTTGACCGAAAAGATTTGTATGATGGTGCAGAGATTATGGAGGGAAGTTTCCATGATACGGACGTGGATTTGCAAGCTGTAGAAATGGATATGGATACAGAGGGGACTTTAGAGTTTCCATATAATTGGCAGTATAATGGGGAAAATTGGAGTGGTAAAGAAGTAAAGCCTTTTAGAATGAAGATTTTCTGTAAAAATCTTGTGTTAGTTTTTAAGGATTCTGGAGCTGTTTGTGCAGGAAAGGCAAAAGTATTGGTGGATGGAGAGCATGTGTATACAGCAGACCCATTGGTGAATGGTTGGACCCATTGTAATGCAAAGATTCTTTTTGAGGAGCAGGAAAGTAGGGAGCATATAGTAGAGATTCAAATGGAGCAGGGAGAGGAGAGTAAGAAGTTTACAATTTTGGGCTTTGGGTACGTAATATAAAAAAATTATAAAAAATACTTGATTTTTTATAAAATTCCATATATAATAATTTTTGCATTGAAAAATGATTGTTTTATATGGAATGCGCGATTAGCTCAGTTGGTAGAGCACCTGACTCTTAATCAGGGTGTCCAGGGTTCGAGCCCCTGATCGCGCACTGCAAAGCACTGTTTTCTAGCGAAATCGCTATGGGGATGGTGCTTTTTTTCGTTCTCAAATATTTAAAAAATAAGAAAATGAAAAGCAATAATTGAATAGGTCATAACAACAATTAAAAAGAAAAAACAGTTGGAATTTGATAAACTAGAACCAGATAACTTTGTATGAAAAGTGAGGGGATTTTATGAGACGAGAAGAAGCAAGAAAAAGAGCAGAAGAACTAGTAAGTCAAATGACCTTAATGGAGAAAGCAAGTCAATTACGGTATGATTCACCTGCTATTCCACGGTTAAATATTCCAGCATATAATTGGTGGAATGAGTCTTTGCATGGGGTTGCACGAGCTGGAGTTGCAACGATTTTTCCTCAAGCAATTGGATTGGCAGCAACTTTTGATGAATCTCTTTTAAAGGATGTAGGTTCAGTAATTGCGTTAGAAGGACGTGCCAAATATAATGCATCATCAGAATTAGGGGATCGAGATATCTATAAAGGATTGACTTTTTGGGCACCTAATGTAAATATTTTCCGTGATCCTAGATGGGGAAGAGGTCATGAAACATATGGCGAAGATCCATATTTATCTAGCCGTTTGGGGGTTGCTTATATACAAGGACTCCAAGGGGATGGTGACACCATGAAAGCAGCAGCTTGTGCAAAGCATTTCGCAGTGCATTCAGGACCAGAAGCGATTCGACATGAATTTGATGCATGTGTTTCCCAAAAGGATTTGAGAGAAACATATCTTCCAGCATTTCAAGCATGTGTGCAAGAAGCAGATGTGGAATCTGTGATGGGAGCATACAATCGAGTGAATGGGGAACCATGTTGTGGAAGTCCTACATTGCTAAGGGAAATTTTGAGAGATGAATGGGGATTTCAAGGGCATGTTGTGTCTGATTGTTGGGCAATTAAGGATTTTCATGAAAATCATATGGTTACAGGTACGCCAATTCAATCAGCAGCTTTAGCCATAGATTCAGGATGTGATTTGAATTGTGGTGTTACATATTTGCATTTATTGCAAGCATATGAAGAAGGACTTGTTACAGAAGAGCAGATTACGGAGTCAGCTATTCGTTTATTTACAACACGTTTTCGTTTGGGATTGTTTGAGGGCAGTGAGTATGATACAGTTCCATACACAATGATAGAGTGCAAGGAGCATTTGGAACTTTCAGAACGTGCAGCTAGGGAGTCTATTGTATTGTTAAAAAATAATGGTATATTACCGTTAAAGCAGGAAAAAATTCAGACAATAGGAGTTATAGGACCTAATGCAGACAGCAGAGCCTCTCTTATTGGAAATTATCATGGTACTTCATCAGAATATATTACGATGTTAGAAGGAATTCGCAGGTATGTGGGCGAAGATACAAGAATTTTGTATTCAGAAGGAAGTCATTTGTTTAAAGATAGAATAGAGAGCATAGCACTGGAAAATGATAGATTATCGGAAGCTAGAGCGGTAGCGAAAAATAGTGATGTAGTCATTCTTTGTCTTGGTTTAGATGAAACTTTAGAAGGGGAAGAAGGAGATACAGGAAACAGTTATGCATCTGGAGATAAGTTAGATTTGTTATTGCCAGAATCTCAGAGAAGGTTGATGGAAGCTGTTGCTATGGAGGGCAAACCAACGATTCTTTGTCTTTTGGCTGGAAGTGATATAGATATGTCTTATGCTGCAGAAAAATTTGATGCTATTCTAACTATGTGGTATCCAGGTTCTAGAGGTGGAAGTGCAGCGGCAGACATACTGTTTGGAAAGTATTCTCCATCAGGAAAGCTTCCAATTACATTCTACGAATCGTTAGAAGAATTGCCAGATTTTGAAGACTATTCTATGAAAGGAAGAACATACCGTTATATGGAACACAAAGCACAGTATCCTTTTGGTTATGGTCTGACTTATGCAGAATTTGAAGCAAATTCTATGAGGATTGAAGAACAGGAAGAGTCTGTAACTGTGTACGTAGATGTTAAGAATTTAAGTGAAGTAGACAGTGAGGATGTTTTGCAGATTTATATTAGAAATCAAGAGTCAGAATGGGAAACATTGAATCCACATTTGGCAGCATTTCAAAGGATTTCTCTAAAAGGAGGAGAAGAAAGCACCGTGAAAGTGCTTGTGGATAAGGGGTGCTTTACTGTTGTAGATGAAAATGGTAATAGAGTTAGAGATGGTAAAAAATATGAAATTTTTGCAGGATTTTCTCAGCCAGATGAAAGAAGTGTGGAATTAACAGGAAAAGCTCTTGTTAGAATGCAATATGAGATTTGTGAGTAGCATACATAAAAAGTGTTAGATTTTACTGCCAGTATTTGTAATATACTGGCAGTAGTTCTTGACATTTGTTTTTAATTAATTTATGATGAACGAGAAGAAAATTAAATAAGATTGATAACAAGGGGGAGCTTGTTTTACAGGCTGAGAGGAAGTTGGAAACTTCGACCCATAACCTGATGTGGATAATGCCAACGAAGGGATGTGTTATAGGTATTTAGGTCCTTTTGTTTTCAATCTGAGAGCAGGAGGTTTTTTTATGTTTGAATTGTTTGTAAATGAACAGGGAACTCTTACAACATTAGGATATATTGTCGTAGGGGTTGTTGGATTATTGTTTTTTTTTGTAGGAACTTTTTTTGCTGGAAAAGGTTCTATGAAAAAAAAGGCAACTACAAAGCAGCTTGTTTTTTGTGCCATGGCGATAGCATTAGCATTTATAACATCTTATATAAGAATTTTCAGTATGCCATGGGGTGGAAGTATTACGTTGTGTAGTATGCTTTTTATTGTTTTGGTGGCGAATTGGTACGGAACATCTACTGGAATTTTAGTCGGGCTTACATATGGAATTTTACAATTTGTGCAGGAGCCATATGTTTTATCATTTTTTCAAGTAGGCTGTGATTATATTCTTGCTTTTGCAGCTCTTGGTGTTGCTGGATTTTTTGCAAAGAGCAAAAATGGATTGGTAAAGGGGTATATTCTTGCAGTAGTTGCCAGAGGTGCATTTCACTCTTTAGGGGGATATTTATACTGGTTAGATTATATGCCAGACAGCTTTCCACAGGCGTTAAAAGGGGTTTATCCTATTGTGTATAATTTTAGTTATTTGTTAGTAGAAGGAATTATCACTGTTGTTATTATTTCCATTCCATCTGTAGCAAGAGGATTGAAGAGAATAAAACAGATGGCAATAGAGTAGGGAGAAAAACTCTTATATTATGGACGTATAGTCTCTTTCTAACTTATTCATTAATAAAAAGAAATGTGTTTTCCCTTCTTTCTCTTATGAAATAATCATAAGAGAAAGAGGGGATTTTTTAATCATTGTCTAGTGCTTTATCAAAAAATCTAACAAAAACTATTTATGGACAGTTTTACTAGTATTTTACAGTAATATGATAGCGATTTTTACATCAGTACAGTATTCTATAAAAAAGAAAGATTAACTTGATGGGGAGAAAATATTAATGAGACCAAAGAAATGCAGAGGTATATTAAATGGATTAGCATTAGTGGTAATGGGGCTAGTTTTTTTATCATATATTCCTACTTTTGGTTCGATTCGTAAAGAAATGGTTTCTATAGCAGCACTTCTAATAATTGGTGATCTTATTTTTGGATTTATATTTTTACGGTGTCCAAATTGTAAAAAATTATTGAATATTCGATGGTCATCACAAGGCATTTGTCATAACTGCGGAGCAAGATTAGATGATTGAGATTTAAAATTGTAGGTGTGACTATTGGTGCTATTGCGACGGAGTACTTTAAGAGAGGGACAACACACATCTTACTATTTTGATATAGGACATAGATATTTAACGGGAACTGATTACTATGAGTATGATGGTAGGTGGTAAACATTTATATTGTTAAAAGTGGAAAAACTGGTGTTTTTACATCAGTTTTTTTATTGATATGAATGCAGAACTGGGATAAAATAAGGAATTAATGTAATACAAAAGAAAAATATTGTGAAGGAGCAAGAGATGGAAAATAGTATTGTATTAGGTGTTATTATTTTAGGATTGGTATTTTTATCTTTTATGATTGGAAAGAAGTCGGAAAAACGTGCAATAGGAGATGGACATTATCCTTATAAATTGAAGCCAATTTTAACAAAAACAGAGTATGAATTTTACAAAGTTTTAAGGGAAGAATGCGAAGAGAGGGGAATTCTTATATGCCCTAAAGTTAGAATGGAAGATTATCTAACAGTTACAGACAAAGAAAATTATATGAAATATAGAGGACATGTAAAATCTCGGCATATAGACTTTATTTTGTGCAATGACGACATGGAGATGTTGGCTGGAATCGAGCTAGATGATAGTAGCCATGAAAGAAAAGATGTGAAAGAGGTAGATAATTTTAAAGATGCCGTATTCAAAAAAATAAATATTCCATTGTACCGAGTGAAAACATCAGGTGGAAAATATAAAAAACAAATTAACGAATTTATAGAAAGTTTATAGAAAATTTTTATATAAGTATTTAAATTTTCTGAAAAAAGTGTATAATAATAGAAAAAGAAAGGAGCTGATAGTTATGAACAAAAATGTAATTATTTCCATTGGACGACAGTTTGGTAGTGGAGGACATGAAATTGGTGAAAAGCTTGCAGAACGATTAGGGATTCCTTTTTATGATCGAAATTTGGTGACAATGGCAGCAGATAAGTTGCATATCTCACCTGGTAAAGCAGAAGAATCTGATGAAAAAGATATGGATCGTTTTCTTGTATACTATGCATCAACCTCTATGCATTACGCATCTATGTATATGAATGAAGAGTTGTTTGAACCAATTAGCCAAAAAGTATTTGAGGCACAAAGGGAAATTATTGAAACATTGGCATCAAAAGGCTCCTGTATTATCGTAGGAAGGTGTGCAGATGATATCTTGAGAGATCAACCAGGCTTGATTAATGTTTTTATCACTGCCGATAAGAAGGATAGAATCAAGAGAATCGCAGAGAAGTATGAATTGTCTGATAGAAAAGCAGCTGAACGCATCAGAAAAGTTGAGCGTGAAAGACGTTACTATTATGAGAAACATACGGGAAAATCTTGGGGAGATATTTCATCACATCAGATTATGTTGAACGTAAGCCAGCTAGGCATTGATAAGGCGGTAGATGTTCTAGAAGCGTTGTATAAAGCTAATTTGGGGACGTAGTGAAATCAGTTTTGTCATGTCCCTAATTGGAAAGTGACCTGTCCCTTTTTTAATATGGCTCTGTCCCTATTCAAAAAAAGGGGGTATTTTAGAAGATGAAAATAGAATAAATGTATCTTGTTTTTTAAAGGGGACATAGTAGTTGCCAAAAAGGGACAGGGTGAATGTAATTCGGGGACGTAGTTAAGTTTCATTTAACTACGTCCCCGAATTAATATTTTTATAAGATTTTCTGCAAGCTCTCTTAATTTTTTGCGTATATCATGTATACTATAAGGGGGTGATGAAGTATGTATAATGTTTTAGTATGTGATGATGATAAGGAAATTGTTGAGGCTATAGAAATATATTTGATGCAGGAGGGGTATCGTGTTCTAAAGGCATACGATGGTATGCAGGCATTAAACGTATTGGAAACGGAGGACGTGCATCTTTTAATTCTTGATATTATGATGCCACGCCTAGATGGTATACACGCTATGTTAAAAATTCGGGAAACGAACAGCATACCTATTATTATCTTATCTGCGAAGTCTGAAGATGCAGACAAGATTTTAGGGTTAAACATAGGTGCAGATGATTACGTAACTAAGCCGTTTAACCCCTTGGAGTTGGTGGCAAGGGTAAAGTCACAGTTAAGGAGATATACCCAGCTTGGAAGCAATGTAAAGGAGAATAATAAGCATGTGTATAAATCAGGAGGTTTAGCATTAAACGATGAATTAAAAGAGGTTACTGTCGACGGAGAGGCAGTCAAGTTGACCCCAATTGAATATAATATCTTACGCTTATTGATTCAAAATCAGGGAAAAGTATTTTCCATTAACCAAATATATGAATTAATTTGGAATGAAGATGCAATAGGTGTTGATAATACAGTCGCAGTACATATTCGACATATCAGAGAAAAAATAGAGATTAATCCCAAAGAGCCACAGTATTTAAAGGTTGTATGGGGAATTGGATATAAAATAGAAAAGTTATAAGGGGAGCGTGTATATGAAAACATGGTATAAAAGTGGCATTGCAAAACTATTGCTCATTATAGTGGTGATTTTATCAGCAGTAGTAACAATGACAAGTTTTGTAAAGTGTGTAATTCATGTTCGAAATTCAGGAGAAAAAGATATATTTTCCTCAAGTGACATAGAATATGAAGAGTCCCAATTGTTTCAGGATCAATTGTTTAATACGACAATATTTGTGATGGAACAAATACAATTTAGTCAAGGATTTAAAACGGATGGGGTATACAATCCAGATGCTTTAATAGATGTAGTACAATATGCAAATAATAAAACAATAACAGGGGAGAATGAGTCTGGATTAGCCTACAAAGCAAAGGATATATTGGAATGGGGAGAACTCTATTATAATGGTAAAAGTGATACAGAACCTGAGCCTATAATCGTTTGTAAAAAGCTAGATGGAACATATCATTATTATTATGAAAATGAGTTTATAAATGAAATCTTAGAAGGAAAGCTTAAGGTAGAAGGGACTGAACTTACTAATCAAGAATTGGTAGATAATATTGTTGTATATGGTTCACATTTTACAGATGTTACAGTAAGGGATGAAAGTGGAGATATACTTTATTCTGAATTCTGGAATTTTTACACATCATTTCAAGAAAGATTTACTCCCGACGGGGGGAATAGTATTTTAGATATTCTTAATAATAACCCAAAGTTAAATGGGAATTTAGAATCTATTTTAGGGTATACTGAATATTTAATAAGAAATTTTTATGATAGCTATATGCTCTATCAAGATGTAGAAGAGCTACAAGAGGGAAATTCAAATTTTATCTATATTTTTGCAGACAAGGATAATAAAAAAATCATTACAAACAGGAAGCAGTACGAAGATTTTGGGAAGTTAAATAGCTATATAGATGAAATTCAAAAGTCAGATCATATGAAATATGTAATTGTACAAAAGAAGTTATATGATTTTCAGTCTAATTTAGATATTTCAGCAACTACCTGGACTAATACTATCAAAGAGTTTGCTTTAGCAAATGATTCAATAAATGATTTCACATGTGTAGTAGCTGTAGATACATCATTTCCAATACAAGACACATATTATGAAACACAAATGTATTACGAAACACAAAAAATGTCAGACAGTTGGATTGTAATGGGAATTCTAGGAGCAATATTATTTACAATTTCTTATATTTGGCTAACAGTAGTTGCAGGAAGAACGAATAAGGATGAGAAAGTACATTTGAATTTATTTGATACTTGGAAAACCGAAATTGCAGCAGTTGTAGTCGTCGGAATTTGGATAGCATTTTCTTTGATATTGCTGGAAGGCTTAGGGGCAGCGCTTAATACTTATGTTTATAGTGGGACTTCTGCAGTTACTCCTGTATTTTATTCAAGTTCTGATAGAAATAATTTAATTATTGTAGGAGTCTATACAGCGGGAACAATGGGATTATTCCTATGGGGATATTTAAGTCTTGTTCGTAGAATTAAGGCAGGTACCCTTTGGAGCAACAGTTTGCTTCATATGTTATGCAGATGCTGGAAGTTTTTTTGGAAAAATAGAAGTATAGTAACAAAAGAAACAGCTCCTATTCTTATTTATGTTTTGTTTAGCTTTTTTGCAATGGCAGTTGGTGGAATTATGCCGTTGATTAGTTTGATTCTTTCTATCGTTTTACTAGCAAAAATTGTAGCAGAGGGACTTGCAAAGGAGAGAATTAAGAAAGGAATCAAAGAGATTTCATCAGGAGAATTAAAGTATCAAATTTCAACAAAGTACCTAAAGGGTGAGTATCTTGAGTTAGCTGAAGATGTAAATAAAATTGCAGAGGGACTAGATAAAGCAGTTGAAAAAAGTATGCGAAGTGAGCGATTAAAAGCAGAGTTAATCACAAATGTTTCTCACGATATTAAGACCCCATTGACTTCTATTATTAATTATATTGATTTGCTTAAGAGGGAAAATATAGAAGATGAAAAAATCCAAGGTTACTTGGAAGTTTTAGAAGCCAAAGCCCAAAGATTAAAGACGTTGACGGAAGATGTAGTTGAAGCGTCCAAGGTAAGTAGTGGGAATATTACATTAGAATGTATGAATGTGGATTTGGTAGAGATGTTACATCAAACTTCTGGGGAATTTGCAGAGAAGTTTGAACAGAAAAATTTGCAATTAATTGAAAATTTCTCACAGGATACAGCGATTATACATGTTGATGGGCGAAGGATGTGGCGTGTATTAGAAAATTTGTACGGAAATGTCGCAAAATATGCACTTTCAGGGAGCCGAGTTTATGCAGATTTGAAAGTACAAGAAGGTCAGGTAATATTTTCTTTGAAAAATATTTCAGAACAGGCACTGAATATTGCGTCAGAGGAATTGACGGAGCGTTTCATACGAGGTGATGTATCTCGAAGTACGGAAGGCAGTGGATTAGGGTTATCTATTGCAAAGAGTCTTGTAGAAATGCAAGGTGGAAAGTTTGAGATATATTTGGATGGTGACTTATTTAAAGTAACAATTCAATTTCAGGAGCAAAAAGGACAGTAAAATGCTGTCCTTTTTTTATGCTATTATGTGACTTCTCTTGTCAAGTTAGGTCATTTTGTTTTACAATAGAAAAAAATATATTGAAATAATAAGAGGAATACAATGAAAGAGATTAAAGAGTTATTATATAGCATTTTAAATATAGAATTTATACGTGCAATTCTTAGTAATCCTAGGAATAAAGAAGATGTGTTGAAAATTAAGGTTCGTCCTGTGGAAAAAAAGGGAGAATTGTTCTTTCAATGTGAATTATTTACAAAAACACAGGCATTTCATGAGAATTTGAAGCCTGAGGAAGCAGCAGAGCGTTTAGCAGAGTATATGGATGAATTTAGACAGATGCAAATTTCAACAAAGTGTATGGATTACACAATTTTAGTAAGTAAAAAGGGAAAAGTATCCATACAAAAGAAAGCTGTTAAAGGATGTGTAAGAAAGGTTGAATTATCACATAATAGAAGTAAGAAATATATTTTAAAAGAAGGCACACCAGTTCCATTTTTACAGGATTTGGGGGTTATGACACAAGATGGGAAGATTGTACATTCTAGGTTTGATAAATTTCGTCAAATAAACCGTTTTCTAGAGTTTATCGAGGATATACTTCCAAAGTTAGAGAAGAATAAAGAAATTACAATATTAGACTTTGGTTGTGGAAAATCTTATCTAACATTTGCTATGTATTATTATTTGCATGTGTTAAAAAATTATAATATACGCATTATCGGTTTGGACTTAAAAAAAGATGTCATTGCTAAATGTAATGAGTTGAGTCGAAAATATGGGTATGAGAAGCTAGAATTTCTTGTAGGTGATATTGCAGATTATGAAGGTGTGGATGAAGTGGATATGGTTGTTACCCTCCATGCATGTGATACAGCAACCGATTTTGCCTTGGCTAAGGCTGTGGGGTGGAATGCAAAGGTTATTTTGTCTGTACCTTGCTGCCAGCATGAGTTGAATGCTCAACTACAAAAAGATAAAGGTACGAAAGGATATGAAGTTTTAGCACCTATTTTAGATTATGGATTACTCAAAGAGCGTTTTGCCTCTTTGCTTACAGATGGCTTGAGGGCAAAATATTTAGAAGAGTGCGGATATGAAACACAAATCTTAGAATTTATAGATATGGAACATACACCAAAGAATATTTTAATTCGTGCAGTAAAAGTTGGAGCTGATAGAAAACAAAATGGAGGTGAAATAAAGGCTTGTAAAGAATTTTTAAATCTCAACCCAATGCTTGGAGTATTATTAGATAAGGGGATGGAAGTATGAAAAAAATCTTAATTCGGGTTGGTGTATTAGCATTCGTATTTCTAGCTGTCATTGTTATCAGCAGTATGGTAATGAATCGAGGTGTTGATGACCAAGTTGTAGATATGGGCGAGCCTACATTGCCTATGATTTCTTTTCAACAAGGGGATGAGAAGATTAATGCATTAGCGGGGTATGTTAACGAGATGGATATTACATCTATGAGAGATACGATTACTCCTTTCGATAAGAATAGCACTTTAGAAATGAATTTAGAAGCTTTTGGAAATCAGATTGATGCTATTGCATATCGAGTTTGTTCTTTAGATGGGGAAAAGGTGTATCAGGAAGAACAAGTAAAAGAATTTTCAGATGATAAAGTTTTACTTGATTTATCGGATGTAGTTCCAGAAGAAGAAAGAGAGTCTGTATTAGAAGTTATTTTATCTGTAGGAGAAAAAAAGATACATTACTATACTAGAGTGAGAGATTCTGAGGAATTATCTGTAGGAGAGTGTTTATCTTTTGCTCAGAGTTTTCACCAACAGGCATTAAAACATGCAACAGACGATATTCAAAAATACTTGGAAACAAGCACACAGGGAGATGATACAACGTATCAAAATGTGACGATTCATTCAGATGTAGAACACGTAACTTGGGGAGATTTAAATCCACAGATTGTTGAAGAGGTAAAATGGAGCATTAAGGAAAGCAATTCCGTTTATACATCCATTTTAGCTCAGTATCAGGTGGCCTGTGAGGATGAAGATGGGGAAATTGATACGTACAATGTAAAAGAATTTTTCCGTATTCGTCATGTGGAAGGAGAAACGTATCTTCTCGATTATAATCGAAAGATGACAGAGAAATTTACTGCAAATCCTAAAGACTTTGACTCAGAGGGTATTATTTTAGGAATAGGCTCTTCTGATATTCCATATAAAGTTAGTGAAAATGGTAATATCACAGCATTTATTCAAAATGATGAATTATGGCTATACAGCAAAGAAGATAACCAAATTGTATTGGTATTTAGTTTTGCAAATTATGAAGGAAAAGATATTAGAAGTTTAAACAATCAGCATGAAGTTCAGATAATCACAGTCGAAAATACAGGAAGTATGGCATTTGCTGTATGTGGATATATGAACCGAGGTGGGCATGAAGGGGAAGTTGGAATTAGCATTTATTATTTTGATAGAGATACTAATTCCGTAGAGGAAAAAGTATTTATTCCAAGTAATTTATCCTATAAAATGACAGAGGATGAATTAGGAGAGATGCTCTATTATAATCATGCAAGTAACACGTTATATCTTTTGGAAGATGGTATTTTTAATCGAATAAATTTGCAGGATAATGAGAAAACAAAATTAGCAGAAAATCTGACTTCTGAGCAATATACTGTTGCAGCAAATGGAAAGCAAATTGCTTATCAAAAAAGTGGAAATGGCGTTTTTGCTACACAAATAGGTATTTTAGATTTAGAGTCAGGGGAAGAAAACCTTGTAAATTCACCAGAAGGAGAATTTATAAGACCACTGGGATTTATAGAAGAAGATTTTGTTTATGGCTATTTTAGAGAATCCGATGGTGGCAAATCAAATGCTGGTGAGGAACTATTCCCAATGTATCAATTAGAAATTAGAGATAAGGGAAATGAAGTTGTAAAAACATATTCTGTGGATCAAATATTTGTTTCAAATGTTGAAATTGAGAAAACATTGATTACACTAAATCGAGTAGCAAAATCAGAAGATGTGTATGTAGCAACAAGCCAAGATTATATAAGCAGCAACGAAGAGCAGGAAGAAAATATTTTGGAGCTTGCTGTTATTAATACTCAGAAAAAACAAAACCAAAATAAATTGATTTATACTTCTGGAATAGAAAAGAAGGCACCGAAAATGATTAGACCAAAACTTGTGGTATCAGAGGGATTATTGACTTTGGAGGTATCAAACAAAAGAGACGTTCCAAAATATTACGTGTATGGTCAAGGAGAATTGGATAGTATATATTGTCAAGCAGGAGAGGCTATCCAGAGAGCACAAAAAGTTTCAGGAGTTGTTATTTCTTCTAGTCAAGAATACGTTTGGGAGAGAGGAAATCGAAACCTAGTATTTAGTATTGAAATAGAGCCATTTGGGAATATAGAAGGGAAAACATCATTGCAGACCTGTGAGGAAAAATTGAAGTCATATGGAGAAGAAAGAATAAATTTATCAGGCTGCACGCTAGATCAAGTGTTATATGTGATAAATAAAGGAACACCTGTGATTACAATGCTTGAATCAAATCATGCCGTTTTATTAACAGCATACACGCTAGACACTATTACGTATATAGACCCTGAAAATGCACAGGAATATACGGTTATTCAAGAAGAGTTTAGTGAAAGAATAGAACAAAATGGAAGCATATTTATAGGTTATATGTAAATTGGGGACGTAGTCAAATTGAATTTGACTACGTCCCCAATTGCTAGAAAATAATATGTTTATATTTATTTAATACTGTATACAAAAGGATTCCAAGTATTCCGCAAGAAATTACTTCTCCAATTCCAACAGTAAGCATCATAAAAGGAATTGGAAGTGGAACCATATATCCGTAACGAAGGACAAAAGGAACCAAAATCATATTTGCTACAATAGGAGGGATTGGTGCAAGGAATTTACTTTTGTTACGTAGTGCATAGGTAAAGCATGCTCCAATTAAAGTTGCAAGGCTTCCTACGATAATATCAGGTAAAATCCCACCACCAGTAATATTTCCAATTAAACATCCAACAAATAGTCCAGGAATTGCAGCTGGGGTGAATACTGGGAGTATGGTGAGAGCTTCTGCGATACGTACTTGAACCTCACCAAAGCTGAAAGGTGCAAAGACAAACGTTAGCACCACATAGATTGCAGCAATCATGGCTGCTTGTGCTATGAATAGCACGGAAAAGTTTTTTTCTTTTTTCATTTTTTCATCTCCTTTAGTTTTGTTTTACGTGTGGAAGGTCTCGAACACACGATAGTTGCTTGTTGAAAATAGCGTATTTTCACTGTTTACAACGGTTTGTAGTATAACATAGGGGAGGGGAGAAATCAAGGAATTGAAAGAAATACGTCTTCTTCATTCTACTAAAAACATAATACATTTCATTGAATTGATACCTAAGTAAAAATATGATACAATTTGGACAGGGAAACCAAAGCTAGGCGGCTTGCCCTCTTTTACGGAGGGGGACCCCTCCAGACGAAAGAAAGGAGGGTGATATCAATGTATGTTACATATACTGATTTGATGCAGTTATTGATATTCATTGTTGCCCTTGTCAGTCTTTGTTATGAGATTTTCAAGGATAAACGTAAATAGCCGCCATTACTGCAATAATGACGGCTTAGTGTAAATTAAGCATTTTATTATTGGGGAAGCCGCTTATGGTTTCCCTTTTTGTATTTTCAATATAGCATATCAATATCAATTCTGCAAGGTGGCAGGCGTATATTTTCAAAAGATATTGATAGTATTACTCTTTGGGGCTTTAAATCTTCCATAAGTGTGTTATAATAAGCCTTAAAAGAGTGCAAATATATCAATAGAAGGAGTATGGTATGGACTTGATAACAGTACGTGAATTATTTAAAAATAGAGAAGCATATCTAGGTAAAAAAGTAACAGTTGGAGGATGGATTCGTAGCATTCGTGACTCCAAGACATTTGGATTTATCGTAGTAAATGATGGTTCTTATTTTGAAACATTACAGATTGTATACCATGATACAATGGAAAACTTTGAAGAAATATCAAAGCAGAATGTAGGTGCTGCAATCATTGTAACAGGTACATTAGTTGCTACACCACAGGCTAAGCAGCCTTTTGAAATTCAAGCAGAAGAGATTGAAATAGAAGGAGCATCATCTCCAGAGTATCCACTACAAAAAAAGCGTCATAGCTTTGAGTATTTAAGAACAATTTCTCATCTACGACCAAGAACGAATACATTTCAGGCAGTATTTCGTGTACGTTCTATGATTGCTTATGCAATCCACCAGTTTTTCCAAGAGAGAGGATTTGTATATGTGCATACTCCACTCATTACAGGAAGTGACTGCGAAGGTGCAGGTGAGATGTTCCGTGTGACAACACTTGACATGCAGAATGTTCCAAAGAATGAGGATGGAAGTGTTGATTACAGTCAGGATTTCTTTGGGAAAGAGACAAATCTGACAGTAAGTGGTCAGTTAAATGGTGAAACATTTGCACAGGCATTTAGAAATATTTATACATTTGGACCAACATTTAGAGCAGAAAATTCCAATACAACAAGACATGCAGCAGAGTTCTGGATGATTGAGCCAGAGATTGCATTTGCAGATCTTGAAGATAACATGGATTTGGCAGAATCTATGTTAAAATATATTATTTCCTACGTTTTAGAGAATGCACCAGAAGAGATGAATTTCTTCAATTCCTTCGTAGATAAAGGGCTTTTAGATAGATTGAATCATGTTATGAAGTCTGATTTTGCAAGAGTAACTTATACAGAGGCCGTAGAGATATTAGAGAAAAATAATGATAAGTTTGAATATAAAGTTTCTTGGGGAACAGACCTTCAAACAGAGCATGAGCGTTACCTAACAGAAGAGGTGTACAAGCGTCCAGTATTTGTAACAGATTATCCAAAAGAAATTAAGGCATTTTATATGAAACAAAATGAGGATGGAAAGACTGTTGCAGCAGTAGATTGTCTTGTACCAGGAATTGGTGAAATTATTGGTGGAAGCCAAAGAGAAGACGATTATGACAAACTTCGTGCAAGAATGGCAGAGATGAATCTTAACGAGGAAGACTACAAGTTCTATTTAGACTTAAGAAAATATGGTTCTACAAGACACGCAGGTTTTGGTTTAGGATTTGAAAGATGTGTTATGTACTTGACAGGAATGTCAAATATCCGTGATGTAGTTCCATTCCCAAGAACAGTTAATAATTGTGAATTGTAAAATAAAGTAAAAGTATAATCAAAAGAGGGTGTCCCAAAGGCAAGATTGCTTTTGAGCATCCTCTTTCCTAATAAAGAGAAAAGGAGAGGGGGGTAAAGTACCAATGAAATTTATTCACATTGCTGATGTACATCTAGGAGCATTGCCAGATGCAGGCAAGGCTTACTCGAAAGAGCGTGGAAAAGAATTATGGGAAACATTTGCAAAAGTAATTCAAATTTGTGAAGAAGAGAAAGTAGATTTTTTATTTATTGCTGGAGATTTTTTTCATAGACAACCTTTAAAAAAAGAGCTAAAGGAAGTAAATTACTATTTTTCTAAATTGTCACAGACAAGGGTTATTCTAATAGCAGGAAATCACGATTATGTAAAATCAGATTCCCAATATCACAATTTTCCGTGGAATGATAATGTATATTTTTTAATAGAAGAGAACCCCAAATGCCTTGTATTTGAGGATGTTGCAACTTCAGTAACAGGATTTAGTTATAAAAATCGTGAAATTAAAGAACCAAAATATGATGTGATTGTGCCTAAAAAACATGCAAAATATGAAGTTCTAATAGCTCATGGTGGTGATGAGAAACATATTCCAATAAAAAGAGAGTATTTGGAGAAAGTAGGATTTGATTACATTGCCTTAGGACATATTCATAAACCTCAAATTCTGGTAGAAAATAAAGCTGCCTATGCAGGGGCATTGGAACCTATTGATAGAAATGATACAGGAAAACATGGGTATATAAAAGGGGAAATCACACGAAATGGGACAAAGATTTGCTTTGTACCTTTGGCAAAAAGAGAGTATAAGCATTTTATTTTTCCTATAAAAAGAGATATGACAAACGCATCAATAAAAGAAGCACTTATAAAAATTGTAGAGAAATATGGACAGCAAAATATGTATAAATTTATTTTGCGAGGAACGAGGGATCCAGAAATTGAGCTTGATACAGAATCAATGGATGTTATGGGAAATATTTTAGAAGTTGTAGATGAAACCATACCAGATTATGATTTTGAAAAGCTTGCTCTACAAAATCAGGATAATTTAATTGGTGCCTATATACAAGCATTCGAGGGATGCGAAGAGGGTAGTATAGAATATGAGGCATTATGTGAAGGGGTACATGCACTTATGGAGAATAGGAGATAAAAAGGAAAATATGGAGATTAAAGAGCTATATATTAAGAACTTTGGGAAATTTTCTGAGCAGCACTTTTTAATCCAAGAAGGAATTCATATTTTCTATGGTGAAAATGAATACGGAAAATCTACAATTTATGCTTTTATAAAGGCAATGCTATTTGGTTTAGAAAGAGCAAGAGGAAAGGCAGCTCTTAATGATGAATTTCGGCGTTATGAACCGTGGGATAATCCGAACTACTATGCAGGAGTAATAAGGTTTCGCTGTGGAGAACGTTTTTTTCGTTTAGAACGTAGATTTGACCGTTATACGAAAGGTGCAGAGTTGATTTGCGAAAATGATGGGGAAGAGCTTTCTGTTGAGCAGGGGGATTTAGATATTCTATTAGAGGGCATGACAGCCACATCGTTTCAAAATATAGCTGCAATAGGGCAACTTACTGCGAAGCCTGGGCAAAGCCTAGCATCAGAATTACAAAATTATGCAGCAAATTCTTATGAAACGGGTAGTAATGGTGTTGATTTAGATGGAACAAGACAGGCATTAAAAAGCAGAAAAAAGGAAGTAGAACAGAAAATAAAAAGGTTAAAGCTAGAGCGAGAGGCGAAGAGAGAGAAGATACTAGAAAAGATAGCAGATGTAGATGCAGAAATTATGCAGTTAAAGGAAAAGATAGAAAATAGGAGGTATGTGGGGAGTAAGCAGGAATTACAACAAGAAGAACAATGGGATGCAAAAAATATAAAGATGTTAGGTATCATAACTTTTATAATTTTGGTGGTATCCTTATTGTTGAAAAATATTTTTCCAGCATTGATATGGTTTGTATTAGGTGGTGGAATTTTTGGGATGCAAATAAAAAAACGAAAGCAAAGAAATACTTCTATTAAAAAAGAAAACGAAAAGATACAGCAAAAAATTCAATGGGAAATACAATATATAAAAGATGTATTAAAGGAAAAAGAGATTGTTCAAAATAATCTGCGAGAAGATTTGGAAGAGTTAGAGGATATTCCCAAAGAAGAGCGTATGCTAAAAAAGACATGGTCTGCATTAGAGCTATCCGAGAAAACACTAGACGAGGCTTCCCGTTCTATGTCAAAAGGATTTGGGCAGCTTTTAAATGAAAAAGCATCTGAAATATTAGAGCAAATTACAGATGGGAAATACAATAGGCTTTTTATAGAGAATGGTTTGGAACTGGTTGTTCTTACACAGGGAAAGCGTATTCAGGCAGATAGATTAAGTAGAGGAACATTAGAGCAAATTTACTTTTCTTTACGAATGGCTATTTTAGATATTTTATATGAGGACAAGATACCCGTTATATTTGATGATGCATTTGCATTTTATGACGACAAAAGGCTGAAATCTACCTTAAAATGGTTGAGGGAACAGTCAAGACAAGTTATAATATTTAGTTGCCAAAAGCGTGAAACTGAAATTCTAGATGAATTGGAAGAAGAGCAGTTTAAATCTGAATATTCATGGGAAGGAAAAGCTTTGATATGAAAATAGAAATGCCAAGAAAAGTGGTTTTAATTATAACAAATCTTCAGCAACACGGATATGAAGCGTATGCAGTGGGTGGGTGTGTTAGAGATTCTATATTGAATCGTACACCAGAAGATTGGGATATTACAACATCTGCAAAACCAGAGGAAATCAAGCAATTATTCCGAAGAACTGTAGATACAGGAATAGAGCATGGGACGGTAACTGTGCTAATTGGTCGGGATGCATTTGAGGTTACAACTTACAGAGTGGATGGGAAATATGAGGATAGCAGACATCCAACAGAGGTTACATTTACCAATCAGTTGGAAGAGGATTTAAAGAGAAGAGATTTTACTATTAATGCAATGGCATACAATGATCAGGTGCGTCTTGTAGACGTATTTGGGGGAATGAAAGACTTAAATTATCATTTAATTCGTTGCGTTGGAGAGCCTAGAGAGCGATTTTCGGAAGATGCTCTTCGGATTTTACGTGCCGTACGTTTTTCTGCACAACTAGCATTTCCAATTGAGTTAGAAACTGCCGATGCAATTCGGGAATTGGTACCGACCTTGGCGAATATTAGTGCAGAGCGTATACAGACAGAATTGGTAAAACTTTTAGTGTCCGATCATCCAGAATATATTAAAACAGCATACGAATTAGGGATTACAAAAGTCATTTTACCAGAGTGGGATGCCATGGTAGGAGTAGGGCAGAATACACCTCACCATAAATATGATGTGGCTGAGCATACAATTCATGCATTGCAGAATGTGAAGAATGATAAAGTATTACGTTTGGTTATGTTATTCCATGATATGGGGAAACCAGTTATGAAAACCACAGATGAGAATGGAAGAGATCACTTCAAAGGACATGCTGCAGTTAGTGAAGAAATAGCCAGAACAGTTATGAAGAGATTAAAATTTGATAATGAAACCATTCGTAAAGTGACGAAATTAGTTTATTATCATGATTATAGAATGGAGCCAAATGCCCAAAATGTGCGTAAGGCAATGCATCTTATTGGGACGGAGCTTTTCCCATATTATTTAGCAATTCGACTTGCAGATACCATGGCACAAAGCGGATATCAAAAGAGAGAGAAACTAGAAAATCTAATAGAAATTAGAAAGCATTTTATCAATGCATTAAGAAATAGAGAATGCGTTTCCTTAAAAATGTTGGCTGTAACAGGTCGGGATTTGATTGCACTAGGAATGGAGCCAGGCAAACAGCTTGGGGAAATGTTAGATGAGTTATTAGAAAAAGTGATATTGGATCCAAAATTCAATAAAAAGGAACAATTGTGCAGCTATGTCAAAGAAAAGCTAAGTCATTAGCATACTTTTACCCCTACATTCATAGGTTAGAAAGAGTTATGATTTGTAGAATGTAGGGGGCTATCATGAGAGAGTATGAATTAGAAGTCTTAGAACAATATGATATAGAAGTAATTAATACCCACAAGGTGAGAGGTGCATATTTTTGCGAAACGAAAGAAGGGCTATTTCTTTTGAAAGAGGCAGAAATTTCAGAGGGCAGAGCTTCATTTATGTATCAACTTCAAAGACATTTAGAGAGTGCCTATGGAATGAAGGTTGATACACCTTTGCATACAAAAGAGGGGGAGCTTTTTAGTGTTTTGCCAGA
This sequence comes from Candidatus Ruminococcus intestinipullorum, assembly GCA_018883985.1. Taxonomy (GTDB): domain Bacteria; phylum Bacillota; class Clostridia; order Lachnospirales; family Lachnospiraceae; genus Mediterraneibacter; species Mediterraneibacter intestinipullorum_A. The sequence continues at coordinate 82,185 of JAHLFA010000059.1, forward strand.
TGGGACGAAGTATATTTTGAAGAAATGGTTCGGGGGAAGAGAATGTGATGTTCGCAGAGAGCGAGATATTCTAGAGGCATCTTCTCATTTAGCATTGCTTCATAGTCGAATGAATTGGAGCGAAGAAACACCACTTCCATATGTAGGGCGTAGTGTGCTAACAGAAATGCAGGGCCATAATAGAGAATTGAAGAAAGTTCGGACGTTTGTTAGAAATCGAGTAAAGAAAAATGAATTTGAATATCGTTTTCTAGAAAATTTTGATGCTATGTATCGTATTGCCCAACAGGTCACAGCACGTATGGCAAGTTCAGAGTATCAGGAATTGTATTTAGATAGTATGAAACGGGGAGCCTTGGTGCATGGAAGTTATAATTATCACAATATTTTATTTTCACAAGGCAAAGTTGTGGTAGCAAATTTTGAGCATTTCCGTAAAGATATACAAGTTCAAGATCTATATTATTTTTTACGCAAAGCAATGGAAAAGTATCAGTGGGAAGAGCAAATAGGCAGACAATTATTAGAAGCATATGAAAGTATTCGACCTTTAGAGAAAAGAGAAAAAGACTATCTAGCACTTCATTTGGCATATCCAGAAAAGTTTTGGAAGGTTGTAAATGCATATGCCAACTCTAATAAAGCATGGATTTCAGATAAAAGTTTAGAAAAACTTCAGATAGCTATAAGCCAATCAAAGGTAAAAGAGTTGTTTCTAGAAAAGATATTTGCTTTCCATTTATAGCTACCTGTTGTATAATAAGAACAATAATATTTGTAGGAGGTACTACTATGAGTTATAGAGAAAGGTATGAGGAGTGGTTGTCAAATCCTTATTTTGATGCACAGACAAAAGCAGAGCTTGAAAGTATTAAAGAGGATGAAAAAGAGATTAAAGAACGGTTTTATACAGATTTGGAGTTTGGAACAGCTGGATTAAGGGGAATTATTGGAGCTGGAACAAACCGTATGAATATCTATACCGTTAGAAAAGCAACACAGGGATTGGCAAATTATATTTTAAAAGGTCAAAACGAACAAAAAGGGGTTGTAATTGCTTTTGATTCTCGCCGTATGTCAACAGAATTTGCACAAGAAGCAGCATGCTGTTTGGCATCTAACGGGATTAAAGCATATATCTTTGATGCGCTAAGACCTACACCAGAATTATCTTATGCTGTAAGAGAATTGGGTTGTATTGCAGGGATTAATATTACAGCAAGTCATAATCCACCAGAATATAATGGGTATAAGGTTTATTGGGAAGATGGTGCTCAAATCACACCTCCACATGATAAAGGAATTATGGATGAGGTGAAGTCTTTAGAAGATTATACAACGATGAAGACTATGAGTATTGAGGCTGCAAAAGAGGCTGGACTTTATGAAGTAATTGGGCAAAAAATTGATGATTCTTACATAGAAGAATTGAAGAAACAAGTTTTACATCAAGATGCAATTGACGCTGTTGGAAAAGATATTAAGATTGTATACAGTCCTTTGCATGGAACAGGGAATATTCCAGCACGTAGAATCTTGAAAGAGCTTGGATTTGAAAATGTCTATGTAGTAAAAGAACAAGAGCTTCCAGATGGAGAATTTCCAACAGTATCTTATCCAAATCCAGAGTCTGAGGAAGCTTTTGAATTGGGGTTAAAATTAGCAAAAGAAGTAGATGCAGACATTGTATTAGCAACAGATCCAGATGCGGATAGATTGGGAGTACGTGTAAAAGATAAGAATGGGGTATATCATACACTAACAGGTAATATGTCAGGTTGTTTATTGGCAGATTATGAAATTAGCCAAAGAAAGGCTTTAAAAGGGCTTCCAGAAGATGGATATTTAATAAAAACAATTGTTACAACAAACATGGCGGATGCGATTGCTAAGTATTACGAAGCTGGTTTAATTGAAGTTTTAACTGGATTTAAATATATTGGACAGCAGATTCTAGGATTTGAAACAACTGGAAAAGGGAATTATTTATTTGGATTTGAGGAAAGTTATGGCTGCTTAATAGGTACTTATGCAAGAGATAAGGACGCAATTGTAGCAACAATGGCATTGTGTGAGGCAGCAGCATATTATAAGACGAAAGATATGACTCTTTGGGATGCCATGATTGAGATGTATGAAAGATATGGATATTATAAAGATGATATTCAGTCTATCACATTAAAGGGAATTGAGGGACTTGCGAAAATACAGGAAATTCTAGATACTTTACGTAAGAATCCTCCAACAAAGATTGCAGAGTATGAAGTTCTTAAAGCAAGAGATTACAAAGCAGATACAATTCATGATATGCAAACAGGTGAGGTAACTAAAACAGGACTTCCAAGTTCTAATGTTCTTTACTATGACTTGTCTGATGATGCTTGGTTGTGCGTTCGCCCATCAGGAACAGAACCAAAGGTAAAATTCTACTATGGTGTAAAGGGTTGTTCATTAGAGGATGCAGATCAGAAGTCAGAAGCACTAGGAAAAGAAGTTTTGGCAATGATTGATAGGATGTTATAGAGTAAATCGAATGAAACTTCTTGACAAAAATAGCATAAGCAGTTATAACAGTACAGAAGGGTATCGACATGTATAACGGTAGGCATGCGGCCTTTACCAATTTTATAGAATAATTTTAAATAATAAGGAGGAATTAATTCATGAATAAGACAGAATTAATCGCAGCAATTGCTGAGCAGGCAGAACTTTCTAAGAAAGATGCAGAAAAAGCATTAAAAGCATTTATAGATGTTGTTACAGAGCAGTTGAAAGCAGGAGAAAAAGTACAGCTAGTAGGATTTGGTACTTTTGAAGTAAGCGAAAGAGCAGCAAGAGAAGGAAGAAATCCTCAGACAGGTAAGACTATGAAGATTGCAGCTTGCAAAGCTCCTAAGTTCAAAGCTGGAAAAGCATTGAAAGATGCTGTAAACGAGTAAGAATTATTAAGATAGAATAGAATGAGAGAGTACAGTTGGACAAGTTTCTGATTGTATTCTCTTTTCATATAGGAGGACGTTATGAGATTAGATAAGTTTTTGAAAGTATCTAGATTGATTAAACGAAGAACAGTAGCCAATGAAGCCTGCGATGCTGGGAGAGTGCTTGTCAATGGCAAACCAGCGAAAGCCTCTGTAAAAGTGAAAGTTGGAGATATTATAGAAATACAATTTGGTACAAAGACAGTAAAGGCAGAAGTATTAGATCTTCAGGAAACAACTAAGAAAGAAGAAGCCAAAGAACTATTTCGATATTTGTAGTTTCCGTGTATAAAAGAGTCTTCCCTCTCATATATATAAAAAAGGTCATTATTTGTGGACAGAGTGTGACTAAAAGAAATATATCAAAAGCAGAGAGTGGAGGAAGATGTGTATGGATGAACGACAGATGCCGATGAAATCGCATAAATTAGTTGTAAATAATAGAAAGACGAGTACAGTAACAGGAGTTTTGGATGTATTGTCTTTTGATTTAAATGAGATTCTTTTAGAAACAGAGCAAGGGATGCTTATGGTGAAAGGATCCGATTTACATGTGAATCGTTTGAGCGTAGAAAAAGGAGAAGTTGATCTTTCAGGAAATATAGATAGCATTGCATATTCAGGAGTAAATCAAGGGCATAAGCAAGGGGAAGCTTTTTTTGCCAAATTATTTAAATAGGTGGAGCATCTATGCTGGGAATAGGAATAGAGGCAATGATTTTTTTGTATGCAGGTTTAACAGGAATTGTAATATTTTGTAGTTATCAAATATTACGTTTTTTTCGTTATCTTATACCGCATTATCAAATCATTATAAGTATCGAAGATTTTCTCTTTTGGATTGGAATCAGTGCATATGTCTTTCATCAGATGTACTATACTACATATGGAACAATTCGGTGGTTTTTTATTATAGGAATGCTAGTAGGGGCAGCCTTATCAGGAGTCCTTTTTATAGTCATTAAAAAAATATATAGGAAAACGAAGAAACATCTTGAAAAATAGAAGAAAAGCATATAATATAATTGCAGTTAGAAAGATTACATCTAACAAAGAAGAAATGATTGGGTGATGATACATGGCGGTTCAAAATAATCAAAAGGTGAATCGGCAGAAAAGCCGAAGAAAGAGATCCGTTTTACAATATCATAAAAAGAGCATGTTGCTTATTAGTATCATTCTTATGTTACTTACAGGAACGGTGACGGTAAGTGCAGTGTCCTTAGAAGAAAAGAACAGAGATTACAAAAAGCAAGAAGAAGAACTAGAGGCACAGATTCTTGAGGAAAAGGATCGCTCTGAAAGAATAGAAGAATATAGAGAGTATGTAAAGACAGATGACTATGTGAAAGATATTGCTGAAGAAAAGTTGGGATTAGTAGACCCAAATGAGATTATATTTAAGTCAACACAATAGCATTTACAAAAGATAAGCTCCAGGGAATTCCTGGGGCTTTTTGTATATTAAAAATAGTGAAATAATGGAATGAAAGAACGAAAGGAGAAGGATATTATCGTATGGAAGAAAGACAAGCATTACACACAAGCCCTTATGTAGTGCAGATTGAAAAATTTGCATCTTCTTTAAAACAGCTTTCACATACATTTTTGAAATTAGAAGATAAGAAACGTTCCTTTACAAATGAAGAGGTTGAGCAGATGTTTGAACAAGTCAAGGAAAAGGTATGTGAGGGGTGTGATAAACATCCATGGTGTTGGGGAACAAATTTTGTACATACTTATCAAATGGGATATGAGATTTTATCGGCTGTAGATCAGTATGGAAATGAATTAAATACAGAAACCAAACGGAAATTGCAGCAAAGATGTATGAAAGCACCTAGATTTTTAAGGGAAATATTGAGCGCATTCCATGATGCGAGAAAGGAGCTAATGTGGAATAACCGAATGGTGCAAAGTAGAGAAGGTTATGCTGTACAAATGGATACATTTGCAGATATGATTCGAAATACAGCAAAGGAATTGGAGAGAAGTATCTTTGTTGACGAGCGATTGGAGAAAAAAATTTCAGCCCATTTGAAGAAAATGGGGATTCGTGTTTTATATACGAATTTCTTTTTAAATCGTGAAGGAAAGTATGAGGTTCACGTAACAGCAAAGGCATTAAAAAATGGATGTGTTGCCACAAAGGAGCTTGTGAAAGGAGTTTCGGATGTAATGGGGCGTAAGTTTATTTCCGATGGAACGCACAATCCAGTTTTAGGAAAGGAGTATATTACCATTATATGTATGGAAGGCCCAGGGTATTATACGTTACAAGGTGTAGCGAAAATAGGGAAAGGGTGTAATAAAATTTCTGGAGATAGCTTTATGCTGATGGAACTTTCAGGAGGCCGTCAGGGAGCAGCATTATCGGATGGAATGGGTTCTGGAGAGAAAGCATGTAAAGAAAGCACATTAGTCATTGAGCTTTTGGAAGAATTATTAGAAGCAGGTTTTCCCGAAAAAACAGCAATTCAAATGATAAATACAATGCTTGTTATGGGAAGAGAGGACATCCATTTTTCAACAGTAGATATGAGTATTTTTGATTTGTATACAGGCACTTGTGAAATAATAAAAGCAGGGGCATCTTCTACATTTATTAAAAAGAAAAATAAAGTGGAACATATTAGTTCTTCTAGTTTGCCTATTGGAGTCATGAATTCTATTGAAATTGAATCCGTAAAACGGCAGTTAGAGGATGGGGATTTTGTCATTATGGTAACCGATGGTGTGCTGGATGCACTTCCTGTTGGGGAGCAAGATATTTTATTGGAAACAATTATTGGAGGGACTGCCATTAATAACCCAAGAGAATTAGCACATCATATCCTAGAGCAAGTGTTAAGCTTTACAGGAGAAGTTCCAATGGATGATATGACCGTTTTAGCAGTGGGCTTATGGGAATGTTGAGTGGTTGCAATTTTTTGAAAGATTGAGTATAGTTTATTTATGGATAAAAAAATTTGGAACTATATAGAGCAGCAAAAACTATTAGAGTACGGAGATAAGGTTATTGCAGGGATATCGGGAGGAGCAGATTCGGTATGCCTGTTTTTCGTGTTGTTATCTTTGAGAGAAAAATTAGGGCTTGATATACTGGCAGTTCACGTGAATCATGGTCTGCGTGGAGCAACTGCAAAAAGAGATGAAGAGTTTACAAAGAAATTATGTGAGCAACATGCAGTTCCTTGTCTAGTTTATTCGGAAAATATAGAGGCTGTTGCAAAGGAAAGAAAGAAATCTATTGAGGAAGCTGGAAGAATAGTTAGAAGAGAGTGCTTTGAGCGTGTAAGAAAGGAGTATCAAGGGAATAAAATTGCCCTTGCACATCATCAAAATGATAATGCAGAAACGCTTATTATGAATTTAGCAAGGGGAACAGGGCTTCGAGGCATGGGAGGGATTCGTCCTAAAAATGGGCATGTAATTCGTCCATTATTGTGTTTAAATCGAAGAGAAATCGAGGCATATTTACAAGAAAAGGGCGTTTCGTTTTGTGAAGATGAAACAAATCAAGAGGATATATATTTAAGAAATCGCATTCGTCATCATATTATTCCAGCACTAGAAGAACAGGTAAATTCACAGGCAGTTCGTCATATGAATGACTTAATGCAGCAAGTACAGGAAGTTTGGGAATATATGGATGATGTTGTACAAGGTGTATTTAAAGAATGTGTTGACGAATCCACGAACCAATGCCAAATAAAAGAACAGCAATTTTGCTCACTAAAAATAGTTTTACAAAAAATGATAGTGTATAAAGCACTTGCTAACATTACAGGAAGTGAACGAGATTTATCTATGCTTCATGTAGAATCGGTATTGGATTTGTTTCAAAAACAAAGTGGAAAATCCAAAAGTCTTTTAAAGGGAATTCGTGCAGTAAGGAATTATGAAGGTGTGCTGCTTGAGAGAGAAGAGAAAGGTTTAGTGGAAGAATTTCCCCTGCAAACACTTCAAATACCAGGTATAACAAGAGTGGAAACTAGAGGCTTGGAGATATCTTGTAAAATATTTGAAAAAAATGTTGATTTCTCCATGGAGGATATCCCTCAAAAAGCCTACACGAAATGGATAGATTATGATATAATAAAAAATACTCTGACTATTAGAGGGAGAAAGTCCCAAGATGTCATAGGAATTAGTAGGGCAGGAGGCACACAGAAATTAAAGTCTTATTTTGTGAATGAAAAAATTCCTGCAAAAATCCGTGCAAACATTCCATTAATCGCAGATGGAAGCCAGATTGTATGGGTCGTTGGATATCGTATGAGCAGTAAGTATCAGATATCTGACAAGACAAAACGTATACTTCAAATTGAAATAACGGAGGATAAAGAGAATGGCAGAAACAATTAAAGTTTTACTAAGTGAAAAAGAGGTAGAAGAGAGAATTCAGGAGCTAGGCAGACAGATTAGTGAGAAGTACCAAGGAAAGCAAATTCATATGATTTGTGTTTTAAAAGGTGGCGTATTCTTTATGTGTGAACTAGCAAAAAGAATTAGCGTTCCTGTGTCATTGGATTTTATGTGTGTCAGCAGCTATGGAGATGCAACACAGTCAAGTGGAGTTGTAAGAATTGCAAAAGATTTGGACGAGTCTATTGAAGGTAAAGATGTTCTGATAGTAGAGGACATTATCGATTCTGGACGCACATTATCTTATTTGATTGAAGTTTTGAAAAAGAGAAATCCTAAGAGCATTGAGCTTTGCACTCTTTTAGATAAACCAGAAAGAAGAGAAAGAGATGTTCAAGTAGATTATGTAGGATTTGAAATTCCAGATGAGTTCGTAGTGGGATATGGTCTTGACTACGCACAAAAATATAGAAATTTACCATATATTGGAGTAGTAGAAGGGTTGGAATAGGAAGGAGAAGTATCATTGAATGACAAAAAATATAAGGGAATAAATGGAGTAACGTTTAGTATTATTCTTCTTATTATTCTTGCTGTACTTTGGATGACAGGCAGGGTGCAGCTTCACGGCCAGGAGATGACATATACACAATTTGAGCAGGAAATTCAGGCTGAGAATATAGACAATGTTATTATTCACCAAGGAAAGGCAGTTCCCACAGGAAGCGTTTCGTTTATATTGCGTGATAATGATGAAATAAGAAGAGTAAATGTATCTGATGTAAATCATACGCAGGAGCTATTGGAGGAGAATGATATTGCTTATCAATTTGAAGCAGTCCCACAGGAATCCATAGCAGTCACAGTAGTTTTACCTGTGATTCTTACGTTATTAGGCTTTTTGTTTATCATTTCATTTATGAATCGTCAAAGTGGGGGAGCAAATGCCAAAGCAATGAATTTTGGAAAAAGCCGTGCCCGTATGAGTACGGATAGTGATAAGAAAGTTACTTTTGCTGATGTGGCAGGACTTCAGGAGGAAAAGGAACAGTTAGAAGAAATTGTAGATTTCTTAAAAGCACCAAAAAAATATATTCAAGTAGGTGCAAGAATTCCAAAGGGAGTTTTATTGGAAGGACCTCCAGGAACAGGTAAGACTTTGTTGGCAAAAGCTGTAGCTGGAGAAGCGGGAGTTCCATTCTTTTCCATTTCTGGTTCTGATTTTGTGGAAATGTTCGTTGGTGTTGGAGCATCTCGTGTACGAGATTTATTTCAGGATGCCAAGAAGAATGCCCCATGTATTGTATTTATTGATGAAATAGATGCTGTGGCTAGAAGAAGAGGAAGTGGTCTTGGTGGAGGACATGATGAACGTGAACAGACGTTGAACCAAATGCTTGTAGAAATGGATGGATTTGGTGTTAATGAAGGTATTATCGTTATGGCTGCAACGAATAGAAAAGATATTTTAGACCCTGCGATTTTAAGACCAGGTCGTTTTGACCGTGATGTAATGGTTGGACGCCCAGATGTTCGAGGAAGAGAAGATATCTTAAAAGTACATGCCAGAAATAAACCATTGGGTGATGATATTGATTTAAAACAGATTGCACAGACTACAAGTGGATTTACAGGTGCTGATTTAGAAAATCTTTTAAATGAGGCAGCGATTTATGCTGCTAAGGCAGGAAGAGTTTATTTACAACAAGAAGATATTAAACAGGCATTTGTAAAGGTTGGAATTGGGACAGAGAAGAAGAGTCGAATTGTATCTGAAAAAGAAAGAAAGATTACAGCATACCATGAAGCTGGTCACGCTATTTTGTTCCATGTTTTGCCAGATGTAGGGCCTGTTTACAGTGTTTCTATCGTGCCTACAGGAGGAGCTGGTGGATATACAATGCCATTGCCTCAAGGCGATGATATGTTTAATACAAAGGGACGTATGTTGCAAGAAATTATTGTGTCACTAGGTGGTCGTGTAGCAGAAGAGCAAGTTTTTGATGATATTACGACAGGGGCATCTCAGGATATTCGTCAGGCAACAGCTACTGCCAAATCTATGATTACAAAATTTGGTATGTCTGAAAAATTAGGATTAATCAATTATGACAATGACAGTGATGAAGTATTCATTGGAAGAGATTTTGGGCATACATCTAGAGGATATGGTGAAAAGGTTGCAACTACAATTGATGAAGAAGTAAAACGTATCATCGATGAATGCTATGAGAAAGCAAAAGCAATATTAGAAGAGCATAAAGATGTTTTAGAAGCTTGTGCACAGTTGCTTTTAGAGAAAGAAAAGATTTCAAGAAGCGAGTTTGAAGCACTTTTTGAAAAAGAGGAAAAATAGACGGATTAGATTTGGAAGAGATGGGGCAAGCACTTCAAATACTCAAAGGAGTAGAGAGGGGCTTGCCCCAAGGGAGATTTTATGAGAGAAAATGCATTATTCTGTGATGGAACATCAGAGTATGTTATCCCAGCAGAGCCAGCAGCTTTTGAGAAAATTCATTTGAAATTTCGTACAGCTAAGGATGATGTAGACGAGGTGTATCTTGTAACAGATGGCAGAGAATATTCTATGAAGAAAGAATGTTCTAAGGGGATTTTTGATTACTATGATATAGAATGGGAGTTAGGAGAGAACATGTTTTCCTATTACTTCCGTATTCGAAGCAAAGATGAGATTTTATATTATCATCGTTGCGGTGTATCTAAGAATGTGGTTGAATACTACAATTTTAAGATTATGCCTGGATTTTCCACACCAGATTGGGCCAAAGGGGCAGTTATTTATCAAATTTTTGTGGATCGTTTTTGTAATGGGGATTCTTCAAATGATGTGTTAGATTCTGAATATATGTATATTGGAGAGCCTGTTCAAAAGAGTAAAAGTTGGGATGAGCTGCCTCATGCAATGGATATTCGCAGATTTCATGGAGGCGATTTACAGGGTGTTTTGGACAAGTTGGATTATTTACAGGATTTAGGGGTAGAAGTTATTTATTTTAATCCACTTTTTGTATCACCATCGAACCATAAGTACGATATTCAAGATTACGATTATATTGACCCTCATTATGGAGTAATTGTAGAAGATGAAGGGGCGCTTGTTTCCCAAGAAACAGATTTTGAGAATGCGAAGGCGACTAGATATCAGAGGAGAGTTGGAAGTCTTCGAAATCTTGAGGAAAGTAACAAGTTATTTATACGATTGATTGAAGAAATGCATCGAAGAGGGATGAAGGTTATTCTAGATGGAGTTTTTAACCATTGCGGTTCGTTTAATAAATGGCTGGATCGAGAAAGAATTTATGAAAATTTATCGGAATATCAAAAGGGTGCTTATGTAAGTGCCGATAGTCCATATAGAGATTTCTTTCATTTTCGAGATCAAAGTGATGCATCCTGGCCATATAACCCTAGTTATGATGGATGGTGGGGGCATGATACACTTCCAAAATTAAATTATGAGGATTCACCGAAGTTAGTAAAATATATTATGGATATCGGAAAAAAATGGGTGTCACCACCTTTTTGTGCAGATGGATGGCGTTTAGATGTAGCAGCTGATTTAGGATATAGCACGGAGTATAACCATATGTTTTGGAGAGAATTTCGTAAACAAGTAAAGGAAGCTAATCCAGAGGCTATTATTTTAGCAGAGCATTACGGAGATCCAGCAGAGTGGCTACAAGGAGATGAATGGGACAGCATTATGAATTATGATGCTTTTATGGAGCCTTTGACATGGTTTTTAACTGGCATGGAAAAGCATAGTGATGAACGCCGAACGGATTTATGGGGAAATGCAGATAACTTTGTAAATACTATGAATCATTTCATGTCATCTATGTTGACTCCATCTTTACAAACTGCAATGAATGAACTATCTAATCATGATCATTCTCGGTTTTTAACTCGTACCAATCATATCGTAGGGAGAATTGCAACTGTAGGAAGTAAGGCAGCTTCAGAGGGCATTAATGTAGCGGTAATGAGAGAGGCTGTCGCAATTCAGATGACGTGGGTTGGTGCACCAACAGTATATTATGGAGATGAAGTTGGTCTATGTGGTTTTACAGATCCAGATAGTAGACGAGCCTTTCCGTGGGGAAATGAAGATTGGGAGATGCATCAATTTCACAAAGATATGATACGTATTCATAAAACAGAAAAGCCATTACGAACAGGATCAATCAAAATGTTATATTGGGAAAATAACGTCATTGCATATGCTAGGTTTCAAGAGGGAGAGCAGATTATTGTTGTTCTAAATAATAGTAAGGATTTTAAACAGGTTGTTGTACCTGTATGGCAGGCAGAGGTTCCTATGGAAGGCAAAATGAAAAGATTGCTTTACTCTTGGGAAAAAGGATATACAACAAAGAAAGATATTTATCACGTAGAAAATGGAGAAGTTGTGATGAATATGAGCAGGCACTCTGTTGTGATTATGAAACCAACTGCCGATACGAGAAATGTATATTTTGAAGACTAGAAAGTCGAGGAAACAGATGAAAAAAATAGCAGTAATAAATGATTTATCAGGTTTTGGAAGATGCTCTTTGACAGCTGCAATATCCACAATTTCAGTGATGGGAGTGCAGCCTTGTCCATTTCCAACAGCTGTTTTAAGTGCTCAAACAGGCTACAAAGATTCTTATTGTGTAGAGCTGACAGATAAGATGCCGCTATTTCAATCTTCTTGGGAAAAAATGCAAGCTTCTTTTGATGGGATTTACACTGGGTTTGCCATCAATGAACAGCAAATTCAGCATATGATTGATTTTGTAGAAGCATTTCAAAAAAAAGGGACATTTTTTTTGGCAGACCCTATTATGGGTGACCATGGAAAACGATTTGATATATTTACTCCTTTATTTTGTGAAAAGATGAGAGAATTGGCAAAAAGAGCAGATATTATAACACCAAATATAACAGAACTTTGCATTTTAACAGGTACAGATTATAGAATTATAGAAAATATAGCAGAAGAAAAAGAGTTGATTACAACAGTTCATCAAATTGCAAGCGAATTTCAGAAAGAAGGTCCACAAAGCATAGTGGTGACAGGAATTCAGTTTCAAGATGAACAGACAGGAGAAAATAAAATAGGAAATCTAGCAATTCAAGGAAAAGATACTTATATGTCCTCATTTCCATATATAGGTGGAAGTTATTCAGGAACAGGCGATTTATTTGCGTCCATTATAGCTGGAGGAATAGCAAGAGGGAAAAAGTTGGAAGAATTGATAGATTTGGCGGGAGCATTTATCGAGAAAGCGATAACAGATGCCGTAGCAGCGGGCATTCCACGAGATGAAGGCGTAGAATATGAAAGGTATTTATACTTTATCGGGGACGTAGTCAAATGAAATTTGACTACGTCCCCGATAAACGTTTGCCCTGTCCCTTTTTGAAAAAAGGGACAGGGCAAGATGCAATTCGGGACGTACTGAAATCAGTTTTGCTACGTCCCTATTTAGTTAATATTTCTACGCCATCGTTTGTGATTAGCACCATATACTCAATCTGAGCAGACAATCCATCATCTTCTGTATAAACAGTCCATCCATTGTCTTCATCCACAAAGAAGTCTGGACTGCCTTCGTTAATCATTGGCTCGATTGTAAACATCATCCCTGGTACAAGCAGCATTTCACTTCCTTTTGGTGTCACATAGCTTACGAATGGTTCTTCATGAAATTCTAGTCCAATTCCATGTCCACCGATATCTTCTACCACGGAGTAACCATTTGCTTTAGCATGTGAGTTAATAGCATCTGCGATATCGCCCAAATGTCCCCAAGGTTTTGCGGCTGCAAGCCCAAGCTCTACGCATTCTTCTGTTACACGAATGAGGCGTTCAGCTCGTTCGGATACTTTTCCAATTTTAAACATACGGGAAGCATCTGAATAGTACCCATCTAAGATTGTGGATACATCAACGTTAATGATATCCCCTTCTTGAAGAATAATTCCTTCATCTGGAATACCATGACAAACTTCGTTATTTAAGGAAGTACATACACTTTTAGGAAATCCTTGATAACCTAAAGGTGCAGGAATCCCTCCGTTTTTTGTGGTAAAGTCATGAACGATACGGTCAATATCAGCAGTACTCATTCCAGCACAAATTTTAGATGCAACTTCATCAAGTACAGCTGTGTTGAGAGCCGCACTTTTTTTAATCTTTTCAATTTGTTCGGGTGTTTTTAGCAAATCACGAGTAGGAACAATTTCGCCTTTTTCTTCATGAAGTTTTATCCTTTCTTCGATAGGCATGTGGCATTTTTTATATTTTTTTCCACTGCCACACCAACAAAAATCATTTCTTTCCATAGTTTGTATATCTCCTTTATTCTTGCTGTTAAGATAAATCAAATTCAAATCCCATTTTCTTAAGGTTTTGCTTAATCATATCAATAAATGTAGCAAATGTACAGCTATTTATGATAAGATAAACCATGAAACCATAACCAGAAATTTAAGGAGGAACGGGATATGTTACGAATCGGAATGCTGACAAGTGGCGGAGATTGCCAGGCTTTAAATGCAGCAATGCGTGGAGTTGTCAAAGGAATCTGTACAAAACGGGATGATGTAGAGATTTATGGATTTGAAGATGGGTACAAAGGATTAATCTATGGAAAATACCATATGCTGACAGCAAAAGATTTTTCAGGAATATTAACAAAAGGTGGAACCATATTAGGAACATCCAGACAGCCATTTAAAAAGATGCGTATACCAGATAAAGATGGATTAGATAAGGTTGAAAGCATGAAACATACATATCACAAGTTGAGTTTAAATTGTCTGGTCGTCTTAGGTGGAAATGGAACTCATAAGACAGCCAATCTTCTTAGGGAGGAAGGATTAAATGTAATAACACTTCCAAAGACGATTGACAATGATTTATGGGGAACAGATATGACATTTGGTTTCCAAAGTGCAGTGGATATTGCAACAGATACGATTGATAAAATACATACAACAGCAACATCACACAGCAGAGTTTTCATTGTAGAGATTATGGGACATAAGGTAGGACATGTTACATTGCACGCAGGAATTGCAGGTGGTGCAGATGTGATTCTTTTGCCAGAAATTCCTTATGACATTGATGTGATTGCAGGAGTTATTGAAAAGCGTGCTACACAGGGGAAAAGATTTACAATTATTGCAGTAGCAGAAGGAGCGATTTCAAAAGAAGATGCAAAATTAAAAAAGAAGCAGTATAAAGAAAAACTAGCAAACCGTAATTCCCCATCCATTGCTTATGAGCTGGCACAACAGATTCAAAAAAAGACAGATCAAGAGGTTCGTATTACCATTCCAGGACATACACAAAGAGGAGGTTCTCCATGTGCCTATGATCGTGTATTTGCAACTAGAGTCGGTGCAGCGGCAGCAGAATTGATTGAAAAAGAAGAATATGGGTACATGATTGCTAGTAAAAATGGAAAAATAACAAAAGTACCACTTCAGGAAGTGGCAGGGAAATTAAAGATGGTAGATCCAGAAGCAGGGATTATCCAAGAAGCCAGAACAATCGGAATCAGTTTTGGTGATAAATAAGAGTAGGAAGACAGAGGTGTAATTCATGTCGTATACGGCACTTTATCGAAAATTTCGCCCAGCAGAGTTTGAAGATGTAAAAGGGCAAGAGCATATTATTACAACACTAAAAAACCAAATCGTGGCAAACCGCATTGGACATGCATATCTTTTTTGTGGAACAAGAGGAACTGGTAAAACAACAGTTGCTAAGATATTTGCAAAAGCAGTCAATTGCGAACATCCAGTGAACGGCAGCCCATGTGGAGAATGTTCGATGTGTAAATCCATTTCAGCAGGAGTTTCTATGAATGTAATTGAAATAGATGCAGCATCGAACAATGGCGTAGATAATATACGTGAAATTAGAGAAGAGGTGGCGTATCGTCCAACAGAGGGACGATATAAGGTTTATATTATAGATGAGGTGCATATGCTATCTATAGGAGCGTTTAATGCACTATTGAAAACATTGGAAGAACCACCAGAGTATGTAATTTTCATTTTAGCTACAACAGAGGTTCATAAAATTCCAATTACAATTTTATCAAGATGCCAGCACTATGATTTCAAGAGAATTCGTATTGAAACAATTACGGATAGAATGAAAGAACTAATGGAGGCAGAGCAAGTAGAGGTAGAAGAGCGAGCATTGCGTTATGTAGCCAAGGCGGCAGATGGCTCTATGCGAGATGCCCTAAGCTTATTGGATCAGTGTATTGCGTTTCACATAGGCGAAAAATTAACCTATGACCATGTACTAGATATACTAGGTGCAGTTGATACAGATATGTTTAGCAAACTTCTTAGAAATATTATACAGAGAAATGTTTCTAAAGTCCTAGACGTTGTGGAAGACTTAGTTATGCAGGGAAAAGAGTTGACACAACTTACAACAGATTTCACATGGTATTTGAGAAATCTCTTGCTTGTAAAAACATCTGACCAAATAGAAGATGTTTTAGATGTTTCAACAGAAAATTTACAGCAATTAAAAGAAGAATCCAAAATGATAGAAGATGACAGGCTTCTTCGCTACATTCGAGTATTTTCAGAGTTATCTGGTGAATTAAAATATGCAGCACATAAAAGGGTACTCTTAGAAGTTGCGTTGATTCGTCTTTGTACACCATCTATGGAAACGAATACTGACTCCCTTTTGGATAGAATTCGAGCATTAGAGGAAAAAGTTGAAGAAGGAATGAAAAAGGGAGGCCAAGAGAGAGTTGTTTATGTAGAGAAAGATATGAAGGAAGTTCCACAAACAAAGCCAACCTTACCCAAAGCAGTACCAGAGGATATACAAATGGTTGTGAAGAATTTTAGACCTATTATAGATGAGGCATCGGGAGGACTTCGAATTTATTTAAAAAGGGCAAGACTGAGTCTTGCAGGAGATAACCGTCTTATGCTTGTATTACCAGATGCATTAGGTGCAGACTTTGTAGGGAGCGAAGAACATATACAAGAGATAGAGGAATTAATAGAAAATCGTATCGGTAAAAAAGTTGAAATAGAGGTGCGTTATGTAGAAGAAGGACGCAGATTTGAAGATACTTTTGTAGATATAGAGAAGAAAATTAATATGCCGATTCTTGTAGAGGATTGATAGGGAATAGGGATACACAATTTTTGTAAAATATGATATGATAGTCAAGAAACGGTAGAGCCGAAATAGAGTTTTGGAGGAAAAATTATGGCAAGAAGAGGCGGATTTCCAGGTGGAGGAATGCCTGGGAACATGGCAAATCTAATGAAGCAGGCACAGAAGATGCAAAAGCAGGTGGAAGAGCAGCAAAAAGAAATGGAAGCCAAAGAATTTACTGCAGCAGCAGGTGGTGGTGCAGTTGAAGTAACAATTTCAGGAAAAAGAGAAGTTCTTAAGGTAAAACTAGATGAAGAAGTGGTGGATCCTGAAGACATTGAAATGTTAGAGGATTTGATTGTTGCAGCTACAAATGAAGCTCTTCGAAAAGTAGAAGAAGAGTCTAGTTCTGTAATGTCAAAACTGGCAGGTGGACTTGGCGGAGGAATCCCAGGACTGTTCTAAACGAGCAGTCCTTTTTAATATGCAAGGATAGGAAAGAATAGGAGTGACAATATGGATTACTATAGCAGTCAAATAAGCCGATTAATAGAAGAATTTTCAAGGCTCCCAGGAATTGGAGCAAAATCGGCACAAAGATTGGCCTTCCATATCATTAATATGCCTAAGGAACAAGTAGAAAACTTGGCAAAATCCATTGTAGACGCTAGAAATAACGTGAGATATTGTGCCCAGTGCTGTACATTAACAGATAAAGAAATTTGTCCAATTTGCAGCAATTCTAAGAGGGATCAAAGAACGATTATGGTTGTTGAAACCCCAAGGGACTTAGCAGCATATGAAAAAACTGGAAAATACGATGGAGTTTACCATGTTTTACATGGTGCGATTTCCCCTATGTTAGGCATTGGACCAGGAGATATAAAGCTTAAGGAATTGATGGAGCGTCTACAGAAGGATGTTGATGAAGTTATTGTTGCGACAAACTCCAGCCTAGAAGGGGAAACCACAGCGATGTATATTAGTAAGCTTATTAAACCAACTGGAATCAAAGTGAGTCGTATTGCAAGTGGCGTACCAGTAGGCGGAGATTTAGAGTATATTGATGAAGTAACATTGTTGCGTGCTTTGGAAGGAAGAACAGAGCTTTAAGAAAAGGAATTGATAGGAGATGAATAAGAAAAAAGTAACATCTTCGGATGTGGCAAAGCTTGCTGGTGTATCACAGACAACAGTATCGATGATTCTAAATAAAAAATATAACGTTTCCTTTTCAAAAGAGGTAATTCAAAAGGTAGAACAAGCGGCAGAGGAATTAGGCTATACCCTGCCAAAGCGACGTGTTTTAAAAGAAGGGAAAAAGGAAAAGTTATTAGTTGTTTTTTGTCCGAATTTGACAAATCCATACTACGTAATGCTGCTTCAGGGAATTGAAGCTCGGGCTACAGAACAAGGGTATGGATTATATATATGTAATACGCAGAGGGATTTAAAATTAGAGGAAAGATATTTGAAGATGCTCCCATCTTTAAATCCTCAAGGCGTTATTTATAGCTGTAACCCAAGTAGTTGCTATATGCCTATAGTAGAAGAGCTTTCTAAAAGAATTCCAATAGCTGTAATTAATAATCAAAATGAACATCTAAATGTAGATGCAGTGGAATTAGATAATTCCAAGCTAGGACGTATCATGGCAAGACATTTACTAGACCTTGGACACACACATGTAGCGTATATAGCCCCACCACTTACGGTACGTCAAAAACAACGTTCCAAAAGAGTAGAGGGGTTCTTGAAAGAGTTTCAAGAGGCTGGATTTGGAGAAAATGTTATTATTAAGGCAGCAGATGAACAAATAGATAAAGATGTTCCAGGTATCGATTCAGAATATAGAATCGGATACGATTTAACAAAAGAACTACTAAAAGAACGGGCATCCGTTACAGCAATTGTAGGTTTGAATGATATGATAGCATTTGGAATCTTAGATGCATTACATGAAGCAAAATATAAAGTTCCAGCAGATATGTCGGTTATGGGATGTGATAATACATTATTTGGTCAGATTCATAATATTTCTCTAACAACAGTAGAACATTTTGTATTGTGTAAGGGTAGAGATGCCTGCGATATTATTATGAAAAAAATCAAGACTGGAAGTAAGAAATATGCAGGAATTCAGCCTGTTAGTATTTATCATGTAGAGTATGAACCAAAGATTGTTGTACGAAAGACGACAGGATATGCTCGCTTGAAAAAAAGATGAAATTAATATAAAACGTAAATTATTAATAATAAAGAAGCTGAAATATATCGTAATATAAGGTTTTGTTAGGGTATAAGAATAGAATATAGTATTTTAGGATAGTATTTTAATTAATAATATGTTATTATTAATAGGGTAAAATTATTAATAAAAAATGGCTCTATTGACCTGTTTCCTTGGAATTTATATAATCAAAATATATGATATCGAGAGGTTTCAAGGAGGATTAAAACATGAAATTTTTTATTGACACAGCAAATGTAGAAGACATTAAAAAAGCGAATGCTATGGGAGTGATTTGTGGTGTTACAACAAACCCATCCTTAATCGCAAAAGAAGGTCGTGTATTTGAAGAAGTAATCGCAGAGATTGCATCTATCGTAGATGGACCAATTAGTGGAGAAGTAAAAGCAACTACTGTTGACGCTGAAGGCATGATTAAAGAAGGACGTGAAATTGCGAAGATTCATCCTAACATGGTAGTAAAAATTCCTATGACAGTAGAAGGATTGAAAGCATGTAAAGTACTTTCATCTGAAGGTATTAAGACAAACGTTACTTTGATTTTCAGTGCAAATCAAGCGTTGCTTGCAGCAAGAGCTGGTGCTACATATGTTTCTCCATTCTTAGGAAGATTGGATGATATTTCTGTTCGTGGAACAGATTTGATTTCTGAAATCGTTCAGATGTTTGATGTAGCAGGAATTGAAACAGAGATTATTGCAGCAAGTGTAAGAAATCCAATTCATATTACAGATTGTGCAATTGCAGGAGCTGACATTGCGACAGTACCATACAACGTAATTGAGCAAATGACACACCACCCATTGACAGATGCTGGAATTGAAAAGTTTCAGGCAGATTATAAGGCTGTTTTCGGAGAGTAAAAGCAGGAGGAAATCATGAATAAATTAGAATTGATGAAGACTGCAAATGAGGTTCGCAAGGGAATTGTGACAGCTGTACATAGTGCAAAGGCTGGACACCCAGGTGGTTCCTTATCAGCAGCAGATATTTTTACATACCTTTATTTTGAAGAAATGAATATTGACCCAGCAGACCCTAAGAAAGCAAATCGAGATCGATTTGTACTTTCAAAAGGACATACAGCTCCAGGTCTTTATTCTGTACTTGCACAGAGAGGATATTTTCCAAAAGAAGATTTAAAAACACTTCGCCATACAGGTTCTTATTTACAAGGACATCCAGATATGAAGCATATACCAGGTGTAGATATGTCTTCTGGTTCTTTGGGACAGGGAATTTCAGCAGCAGTAGGTATGGCAATCGCAGGAAAATTGGATCAAGCAGATTTCCGTGTATATACTCTAGTTGGAGATGGAGAAATCCAAGAAGGTCAAGTATGGGAAGCAGCTATGTTAGCATCACATAAAGAATTAGACAATCTTGTAGTAATCGTAGATAATAACAATCTTCAGATTGATGGTGCAATTACTGAAGTTAACTCTCCATACCCAATTGATAAAAAGTTTGAAGCATTTAACTTCCATGTAATTAATATCGATGGAAATGATTTTGAACAGATTGATGCTGCATTTAAAGAAGCAAAACAAGTAAAAGGACGTCCAACAGCTATTGTAGCAAAGACAGTAAAAGGAAAAGGTGTATCCTTTATGGAAAACCAAGCTGGATGGCATGGAAAAGCACCTAATGATGAGCAGTACGCACAAGCTATGGCAGATTTAGAGAAAGTAGGTGAAGCATTATGTCAGATGTAAAGAAAATTGCAACAAGAGATAGTTACGGTAATGCTTTGGCCGAACTAGGATTAGAAAATGAAAATGTAGTAGTATTAGATGCAGACTTAGCAGAGGCAACAAAGACAGGTACATTTAAAAAAGCATGCCCAGAGCGTTTCATTGATTGTGGAATTGCTGAAAGTAATATGATGGGCGTTGCAGCAGGTCTTGCAGCAGCAGGAAAAGTACCATTTGCAAGTTCATTTGCAATGTTTGCAGCAGGTCGTGCATTTGAGCAGATTAGAAACTCTATCGGTTACCCACATTTGAATGTAAAAATCGGGGCAACACATGCAGGTATTTCTGTAGGTGAGGATGGAGCAACACATCAGTGTAATGAAGATATTGCCTTGATGAGAACAATTCCAGGTATGGTAGTAATTAACCCATCTGATGATGTAGAAGCAAGGGCAGCTGTTAGAGCAGCTTATGAGCATGAAGGTCCAGTAT
Source organism: Candidatus Ruminococcus intestinipullorum (assembly GCA_018883985.1). GTDB lineage: Bacteria > Bacillota > Clostridia > Lachnospirales > Lachnospiraceae > Mediterraneibacter > Mediterraneibacter intestinipullorum_A. The sequence goes on from JAHLFA010000059.1 coordinate 103,125, forward strand.
ATATGCGTTTCGGACGTTTAGCTGTACCAGTAATTAATGATACACCAGATTATAAGTTTGAACTTGGAAAAGGTGTAGTATTAAGAGAAGGAAAAGATTTAACAATCGTTGCAACAGGACTTCCAGTAGCAAATTGCTTGGAAGTAGCTGAAAAGTTAGCAGAAGATGGAATTGATGCAAAAGTGATTAATATTCATACAATCAAACCATTGGACGAAGAATTGATTATCAAAGCAGCAAAAGAAACTGGAAAAGTTGTTACAGTTGAAGAACATTCTGTTATTGGTGGACTTGGAAGTGCAGTATGTGATGTATTGGCTGAGAAAGCTCCAACACAGGTTTTAAAAATCGGTGTAAATGATACATTTGGTGAGTCAGGTCCAGCACTTGAATTGTTGAAGAAGTATGGTTTAGATACAGATGGCATTTATGAAAAAGTAAAAGCATTTGTAAAATAAATATAGAAAAAATAATCTCCCTAATCTGTAGTTATAGTGACAGGTTAGGGAGTTTTTGTGTTATGATATATAAAAATATAAAGTGGGGGAACAACAATGCTGAAAAAGAAACGACAAAAATGGGAAAAAGAGTTTTATGAATGTATTCAGGATATTGCAAAGCATCCTGTTGTATTAAGAATGAAATTATATCCACATCATGGGACAACAAACTGTTATCAACATTGCTTACATGTAGCCTATTACAATTATATGTGGTGTCGTTTTTTTCATTTAGATGCACGCTCTGCAGCTAGAGGTGGAATGCTTCACGATTTATTTTTATATGACTGGCACACACATGCAAGAGAAACGGGCAATCGTTTTCATGGTCTGACACATCCTAAGACAGCCTTAGATCATGCAAAGCGATTATTTCAATTGAACTCAGCTGAAATAGATGTAATTAGAAGCCATATGTGGCCATTAACTTTATTTAGTATTCCTCATACAAGAGAGGGATGGATTACAACCTTGACAGATAAATATTGTGGAGCCTGTGAAACAAGTAAACGTAAATAAATGAAAAAGATATTTTGTCGAATTTACCTGACACCAACTGATAAAATCGGCCTTTTTAGTATGCTATTCTCTTAGTCAATCGAGAGCGTATAAAAGATTTCTCGAAAAATTATCAGAATTTTATCAGGAGGTTTTATATCATGGGAAGACAGATACCAAAAAATGTACGCCAAATAGGAAATGTAAGTGATAGTCCAAAAATTTATGTAGAAGATTATGTAGATACTTTTTTGTTACAAATGTGTGATAAAGCAAAAGAACAAAGTGTAGGAGCTTTTTTAATTGGGGATGTTGAAAAAACAGAAGGGGAGGATTATGTATATATTTATGGTGCAGTACAGATGCAAGAGTTAAAGCAGTCTGGAAATGAGTACATTATTGATGAACAAACATGGAAAAGAGCATATGAAGATTGTAAGCAGTATTTTGAAGACGGAGAAATGTTAGGGTGGTTCGTTACAGGGCCAGGTATCAAGCTAGGAACAGATAAAGCAATGATAAAACTACACAAAAAATCTTTCCCGAAACAAAATACTGTTTTTATTATTAAAGAATCTGTGGAGAAAGAAGAGGTGTATTTTGTACATAAACTAAACGATTTGATAGAGTTAGGCGGGCATTATACATATTATGAGAAAAATCCGTGTATGCAAAATTATATGATTTCTGTGCGTAGAAAAAATGGAGTGTCCCCCTCGGAGAATGTGGAAGATAGAGCTGCAAAGGACTTTCGTAATATGGTACGCAGCAGGGAAATGAAAATGCAAAGAAAGAACAATCGGTTCGTCTATGCAGTAAGCTCTATCCTAGTGCTAATAGTAGTTATTATGGGAATAACAACTTTAAATAACTTTGATAAGATGAAGTCTGTACAAGATACTTTAAAGTATTTAGCCGATAACTCAAAACAAGAAACGTCCAAGCAAATAGTGGAAACAAATGCAGCTTTAGAGGAGGGACAAGCAGAGGAACAAATGGAGGTGCCAAAGGAAGAAACACCCACTGAGCCTACACAAAGTTCTGCCACAAATGATACGACAGAACAAGGAGAGGGGAGTGAAGAATCTTTTGGAGATGGTATCTATGAAGTCCAACAAGGCGATACACTTGCAACGATTAGCCGTAAAGCATATGGAGATGTTTCACATGTAGAGTCTATCTGTCAGATGAATGGAATTACAGATGGAAATCTGATTTATGTAGGACAAAAATTGCTATTGCCATAAGATAGTGATATAATGTGAGAGATTCATTGATAATAAACAAAAGAAAAGACAGGGAGAAGCTTATGAGGCAAATGAAAAAGTGGCTTACATCCTTGCTGCTTGTGGTTATGATGATTATAGGTACATATTTTTTGTTGCAAACTAGAGAGTATACGTCGGTTAATATGGCAGCGTCCTATAAAAAAGATATTTCAGATACTAATCATTATGCAGCATTTTCAGATGGAATTGTACGTTACAGTAGAGATGGGGTTGTATATTTAGATAAAAAAAATAAAGAAAAGTGGATTCATCCATGTCAGATACAAAATCCAATTATTGATGTTAATGAAGAAGCATTTGCCATTGCAGATAGAGGCGGAAATACAATTTTAATTTTCACAAAGGAGGGGGTGAAAGGAGAGGTAGAAACAACACTTCCAATAGAGAAGATATCTGTGTCGAATCAAGGAGTTGTAAGTGCCATTTTAAAAAATGAAACAACACCTTTGATGCTTTGCTATGATGCAATGGGAAATATTTTAGTGGAACATCAAGTGAATGCAAATGCGACAGGTTATCCAATAGCTATCGATATAGCACCAAATGGGGAGATGCTCGCTATATCATATCTATCTACAAAAAATGGGGAATTAAAATCAAAAATTATTTACTATAGTTTTGGAGAAGCTGGCCAAGACAAGACAGACCATCAGGTATATATAGAAGAGTATGATAATGAGATTGTACCGAGTGTGTTTTTTATGGACATGTCCACCTCGGTTTCAGTTGGAGAACGGTCATTTACGATTTACGAAGGAATTGAAGAGCCAAAAAAGGTGACAGAAGTTTCTATAAATCAAGAAATTAGAAGTGAATTTCATACAGATAAATACATAGGATTTGTTTTGATGAATGAAGAAAAATCAGGATATGAGATTCAATTATATAATAAAGCAGGAGTCCTAATTATGAAGCGTGCTATTGAGGGAGAGTATAGCAACGTGAAAATGGTTGAGGATGAGATTATTATGTTTGACGGTACAAAAGGATGTATTGTTAGTCATACAGGAATCTTGAGATTCAAAGGAGATTGGGGTATGGAAGTACTTGAGGTGATTCCAACCATGGGGATTCACCGATATATTCTAGTAGGTACGGATGAACTTAGAGTGATTAATCTTACAAATTAGGAGAAAATATGGATAATTGGTTATTAGTGATAGTAGGAGTTATTTTTCTGGTAAGTATTGTTGTTGGGTATATACGAGGATTATTAAAAATTGTAATTTCATTAGTTTCAACAATACTCACAATAGTGTTGGTTATGTTTTTGCATCCATATGTGGGGGATGCATTGGTAAAATGGACTCCTTTAGATGAAATGATTGAAGAAAAGTGTATAGAAGTATTTATGCAAGATATTCCAGCAGATATTACAGAAAATGTTACAGAGAATATTTTGCAAGGAGAGGATATACAGAAGGTATTAGATTTGATTGGGAATATTCCTAAGGATATTCAAATTCAGAAAATTGAGAATGCAAAGATTCCACAGTTTTTAAAGGAAATACTTCTAGAGAACAATAATAATGCAATATATCAGGAACTAGGGGTGAATACATTTCCAGAATATGTTGCTTCATATATATCTAGGATGATCATCAACTTAATTGCGTTTGTAGGAACGTTTATTTTAGTATTTATATTAGTGAGAGCGTTTATGGCAGTATTGGATATTTTAGGAGAACTGCCTGTTCTTGGAACTTTAAATCACTTAGGGGGAGCAGTTGCAGGCTTAGTAGTTGCAACATTAATTGTATGGATTTTATTTTTGATTATAACAATATCATACTCTACAGAAATAGGGGCGACTTGCTTTGAGATGATTGAAAAGAGTTCAATTTTGAGCTTTTTATATGATAAAAACATTTTAATTAAGTATATTTTATCTTTTTAAAAAAATGGGGAATAGATTTTCAAAAACTACACAAAATATATTGACAAATATAGTAGATTATGGTATTTTATAAGAGCTGTAGCAAAAGTGCTCAGTTCTTATGGGGGATTAGCTCAGTTGGGAGAGCGCCTGCCTTGCAAGCAGGAGGTCACGAGTTCGAATCTCGTATTCTCCATTCATCCCAGTATATTTACTGGGTCAATTTTATAATATTCCTCCTTAGCTCAGTCGGTAGAGCACTCGGCTGTTAACCGAGTTGTCGTTGGTTCAAGTCCAACAGGGGGAGCTTTTAAAACCCGTAAACTTAACGTTTACGGGTTTTTTGTAATATCTATAAGAATAAATAAGGGAAATGGTTAATCCCAATTTATATCATCATGTGAAACTGTTTCTGGGTCTTCCATAGCTTCGTCAAGTTCTTTCTTTTCTGCTGGTGTCAGTTTTGTAAAATCTGGATCCCATGCAAGAACTAATTTTCTTACAAGTTCCAATGCTAAATTCTGGTCGTTTTCTGGTAAAATCTCCATCAGGTCAATCATTTCTTTTATTGCTGCACTCATGCTATCACCTCTTTCTTTTTGAGAAGGTATTATTTATATATATCCCCTCTTGAATCCACATTGATTATATATAATATCTCTAATTCCCCATTTGGGAGATAAGTATATATTATTCTGTATTTCCCCACTCTTAGGCGTTTTCGCCCATCTGTAAATCCTTGCAGTAACTTTATATCTCCCTTTGGTGGTTGTTCCGTCAATCCTTCAATAGCTTTCTTGATACGTTGTTTTGTTGGTCTGTCTAAGCCATTTATATACTTAGCGGCTTTTTTGCTGTACTCTATTTTTACCACTTTTCCCTCCTTTCCCCATATAAGGGTATTGTCCTATGTTTTCTATACAGTGTTTATAGTGTGACATGAATGTATTATACATTGTTTTTACAGAAATCAATTGTTTTCATTTTCTACATAAAATTTATAAATAAATATGGTAACTTTCCTTTTTATTATTTATTAGTATATATTATTAACTACTCATTTTCAAGTGAATTACATTATAAATAACGTATAAACTTTTGGTTTTTTGCTTTATATTTAGTTCAATAGATAGCGTTTAAGCAACAAATACTAAATTTTTAAAAAAATAAGATTAATCTAATATAAATTAAATAAAAATAGATAATAATCTGTTTGGGTCAGTTTTCTGTTCTAACCACTTTTCTAACCAATAATTGAAAAGAATGGTTAGAAAGGTTAGAATGTGGGTAGAATAATTAGGGATGAGATAAAGATGGTTTTTAAGCGGAGTTACGTTGAACAATGTAATGATGGGTATTTCCGTATGCTGAAATGTAAAACTGGCCAATATATTTTATCGACTGGAATTGATCGAAGCATACGGAACTGGGATGCGGAAAATAAATGAGTCAGCGGTATTATCACATGATTCCACTGCATTATCCAACAAGTTACAGAACAGGGCGGTGATTTCAGGGTAATTAAGCCCTTTTAGTACATTTTTTCGTATATCTACTTTAAAGAGAATATGCTTGTTATGGCATGTTTTTGTGTAATGAAACAAGATAGAGTTTAACATGTCATTATCACAGATTCGAATGGAGGGCTGTAGTCCAGAAGAATTTAAAAGTTTATCCAAATACTGTTGAAAATTAAAAAAACAGTGGGAAACAATCGTTTCAACAATATTACCTCTTACTTTCTAGATATAACAAAAAAGTATTTCTAAAGTGTGTATATTTTCGGCGTGCTAGATACGCTTTATGTTGGTTATTTTGGATGTAGATTAATGAATGGTCAAAACTTGAGATATGTTCTAAATTTACGATAAAACTCCTATGTGACTGAAAAAAGCAAGGCATAGGAAGATGGTTTAGCCAATAATTAATATTGTGAATAGATATATAATCAGCAGCAACTGTATGAACAATGGTTCTACGAGCATCTGCTTCAATAAAAAGAATGTCTGAAGATAGAACAATAAAGATACCATCTTTTGTTTCGATGGAAATTTTGGTTATTGTGCTGTTATATAAAGAAAGAGCATCTTTCATATTTTTAAAAATACGCTGTTTTTCTAAAGGTTTTGTTAAATAGCGAAATACGTGAAAACGCATTGCTTCATCCAAATATTGATAATGTGAAGTTATTATAAAAATAATGGTATTTTTATTTTTTTGTTTCAGCTTATTTCCTATATCTATTCCATTTTCTTCTGGTAATTCTATATCTAGAAAAACAATGTCTTTGCTTTTAGGGTCTTTTAGCAAGTCTTCTCCATTGTTATAAATGATAATTTCTGGGGGATTAATTGAATTATTTTCAAAAAAAGAAACCAATATACTTTTTAGATGAAGGGAAAATTTTGTATCATCGTCACAAATAAATATATGCATAAGTGCCTCCTTTTAGTATATTTTTATTTATTGTATCATAAAAAGTTTTCATATGGTAGTTAAAATAATAAAAGTGCTTTTATTGATTATAAGTACCCCAAGAAAGACCAAAAAAGCATGAAATATGTCATTTCAAGTAAAAATAATTGAATTTATTAATTAGTTAGATATACTGGAATCAAATACTAAAATAAACAGGGGGAGGGTTGGTATGAGACGAGTACTAAGTGGAGTATTAATATTATTTTCAATTATAGGAGTGTGTGCTTGCAGTCAAGCAAATGAGGAGCAAGGCGAACAAGTAGTAAACGTGACAGAAGAGATTGATCAGATGAAGGAGCATGCCGTTGATAAGGACAAATCTGTTTCAGTAGCTACATATGTGGATGACAATGACGAACTCGCAGGTTATGTTGATATAAAAGTTATAGATACATATGTAGAAACAGAGAAAATTGAAAAAGCATCTTTAGATTTTCTAAAAAATCATATAGGGATGTTTATAGATGATGCAGGAATGCTATTAGATGGTTATTCCTTTGTCGGAGTGAAATTGAATATTAATTCAGAAGAGGATTTAAATATAAATACAGCAGGTTTTACTCTTAAGGGTACCAACAACGATGAAATTTTTGGTGCAGGGTGTTTTTATCAAGATGGTCAACGAATAAGTGATGATGTCCATCAAGGCGGTGTTGCGAAGTTACAAAAAGGGACAACAGAAATTACAGTTGGTTTTTTTGCAGATGAAAATTTGATGAAGTGTGAGGAAATCTTCTTGATACCAACAGTGTTCGCAACTGAGGAGAGTCAGGATAATTATATAGAAATAACGATTCAAAAGGGGAATTAAAAAATATGAAAAACCTTTTAAAAGTAGAGTGTAAGAGGGTGTTTTCCAGTAAGGTATTTTATTTCTGTTTAGGGATAGGAGCAATACTATGTATATGGCTTTTAGGAATACAAGTTTTGGAAGTAAGAACATTTAATCAATTGATTCAAGAGTATGGAACAGAAAAGGTGGGATTATATTATCCGCGTTCTTTGTATAATTCGTTCATTGGACTTGATTATGCATATTTACCATCAACCATATTATATACGATTTTTCCGCTCTTGGTAACATTACCACATGCTATGAGCTATTATCGTGATAAAAGGAGTGGGTATATAAAAAATATATTAATAAAAGCGGATAAACGAGATTACTATGTAGCAAAATACCTTTCTGTTTTCCTGAGTGGTTTTATAGTTACAAGTATTATCTTGTTTTTTAGTTTATGGATTTCAGCAATATGTTTTCCAGCAATATTACCAGAAGTAACAACATCAACATATCTTCCAGCTAGTGCTATGGCAATGTATGTAGAATTATATTATACACATCCTTTGGTTTATACAGTTGTTTATATTTTTATTGATGCAGTTTTTTATGGAATTATAGCAACTATAGCACTTTTGATAAGCTCTTATGCAGACAATATATTATACGTGTTTGCAGGAGGAATGATTTTATATTTGATTACCGATTATATCACAGGCTTGGTGAATAAACGTGAATTTAGTCCTTTTAATTTTTTGAGACCAACACAAATCTCTTGTAATGCAAAGATAAGTATCATTGTAGCAGAGTTGATATTGCTAATAGTTCTAGTTGCCGTATCTTTTTTAAAAAAAGAAAGGGAAAAGGATGTATTTTAAGTATGATTTAAAAATTGGATTCAGGAAAAATATCATGAGTCTATTTATTATCGCAGCTATCGTTTTTACAGCGGCATTAGCATTTCATATTCAGATTTTAGATGAAAAAAGTGCGGAATTAATTTTGCCACGAAACTTAAATAGTATGGATTATTTTTTGCACGTATTTGAGGGAATGAGACCGTACAGCCGAGTTTCTGATGAGAGATTTCAGCTCCCTATTACATGGTTTTTGATGAATGTGATTTTGTTTTATTTCACAGGGAAATATCCGTATTCAGAAATATATAACAATCATGGAGCAAATGTGTTGGTAAGAGGTGGATCAAGGGAGAAGTGGTTTATATCAAAGTGGATGTGGTGCATTGTATGTGTAACCTTATATTATTTTGTAGCATATGTAGTTTTGTTACTATTTTGTCTTATGGTAAACGTGACAATTAGCTTTGATATACAACCAATAGCTTATCAAAATCTATTATCTCCAGTGATGGAAATTACACAAGTTGATGTTATAAAAGTAATGATTTTACCACTCATTTCTTCTATGGCAGCTGTATCTGTTCAGCTCGTGATTTCGTTGGTAACTTCAGATTTTACAGGGTTTATGTTTATGGCAGTTTTATATATTTCATCAGCATATTATTTTACCCCATTGTTAATAGGTAATTTTTCCATGCTGGCACGAAGTGCCTTTTTTTATATAGGTGGAATTCCTATTATGCAAGCGATAATTTCTTCGATTGTAATAAGCATTTTATCATTAATAGCTGGTATATATTTTTTCCGTAGACAGGATATTATGGAAAGGAGATAAGAGGTGTATATTCGATTAAAAAATGTGACAAAAAGGATAAAACAGGATATTGTGCTGGACAACATATCTCTTGAATTTCAGGGAGGAAAATCTTACGGATTACAAGGTAAGAATGGTAGTGGAAAAACGATGCTTATGAGGGCAATCTGTGGTTTAATAACCTTAACTGAGGGAGAGGTCGATATTAATGGTGAGATTTTACATAAGGATATTTCCTTTCCGAGAAGTATAGGAGTCTTGTTAGAGAATCCAGCATTTTTAAATGGCTATACAGGATTAGAGAATTTAAAGCTTTTGGCAGATATCCAAGGGGGAATCGAAGAAAATGAATTAAGAAATTGTCTAGTGAAAGTTGGATTGGATGCAGATGATAAACGTAGTTATAGAAAATATTCATTGGGTATGAAACAAAAGTTGGGTATTGCCGCTGCAATTATGGGAAATCCAGATATTGTAATTTTAGACGAGCCAATTAATGCCATTGATGAAGCTGGAGTGGAACAGGTAAGGAGGATTTTTGGTGAACTAAAAGCTAAGGGTTCTATTATTATTGTAGCATGTCATGACAGAGAGGAATTGGAATTATTATCAGATGAAATTATAAAAATATCAAAAGGCAGGATTGTAGTATGAAAATTTATTTGAAAAAAATAATAATGATTTTTCTGCTTGTAGTTTTGGGAATTCTATCTGTTGTGAGAATTATGTACGTCAATGCAAAACAACATGTAAAAGAAGTGTATACATATCAGGTAGGTGAAACATTCGAATATAATAACTTCCAGTTAAAAGTAGAGGAAGTAAATATTTATAACGTGGATGATATGAAAAGAATGTACAAAGAAATTCCCCAAGAGATGCTGCCAGAGAATGAAATGCTAATCAAGGTAGAAGTTAAAAATATAGGAAATGAGGAGCAAGTGTTCAATGTTATACCGTTTACTTTACAGTGTGGGATAGAGAGAGGAAGTTCCCTTGATCCGTACGTATATCCCTATGTAAATCCAGAATTAAATGGAAACGTTGTTCTTGGAAAGGAAGAATCACAAACCGTAACACTTGCTTATCCAGTAGATGAGAGTGCGTTAGAAAGAAAAGGGGAAATTAAGTTAATCTTATCTTTATATCCAATAAAATATCAAATAATACTATAAGAGCCAAGAGCCTAGGTAAAACTTGACAAAGAAAAAGCAGAACATTAAAATTAGCATATAATAGAATGTGTGAGGAATGCACAGGTAAAGGGGAAATTATGAGTCAAGTAAAAGAACTTAGGGTTCAAATGTTAGGTGGCTTTTCTATGCTGTATGGGGATCAGCAACTGACTTTTGGGAAGAATGTAGCATCCAAGTCCATGCAATTATTACAATTACTTTTATATCGAAAGGACAGTGGAGTTGAACGAAAAGAGTTGATGGACACTCTATATGGAAGGAGTAATCTTTCAGATCCATCTAACAATCTTAGGGTATCTGTACATCGATTGAGAAAGCAATTAATAGATGCTGGACTTCCAAAAGAAGAGTACATTCATATAGATGAGGGTGTCTATTGTTGGAAGAGTAGTTTTCCAGTTTCTATAGATGTGTTGGAATTTCAGGCTCTTATTTGTCAAGCAAAGGAAGTAGAGGATGAGGCAAGAATCAAGCTGTTACACCAAGCAGTTAATTTATATAGTGGAGATTTTTTGCCAAAATTATCAGGAGAAGATTGGGTTGTTTTAGAATCAGTTGGACATAAAAGAGCGTATGAAGACGCATTACGAGAAGTGCTAGTATATCAAAGCAGCAAAGAACAGTATGCCGAGATGCTTAGACTGGCTGGGATTGCCAGTGATTTATATCCATTTGATGAATGGCAGTCTTATAAAATAGAAGCATTTATGGGAATGGGCAAGGATGAAGAGGCACTACGAGTGTACAATGAAACATCCAAGCTATTTTTTGAAGAACTAGGAATTTCTCCATCTGAGAGAATTGAGAATCAGTTTAAAATTATGAGCGATCATATGCGAAATATTCCTAAATTAATTTCTGATATCCAAGATGGATTGCAGGAAAAAGAAGAGGAAAAGGGTGCATATTACTGTAGCTTTCCAAGTTTTTTGGATGAGTATCGAGTAGTGAAGAGAATCGTAGAGAGAAATGGGGATTCGGTTTATCTAATGCTCTGTACACTTATGGATAGTAAGGGAAATCCTATGCAAAGTGGCAAGAAATTAGATGAAATGTCTAAAGAATTAAGAAAAGCAATTAAAGATAGTTTGAGAAAAGGCGATTCCTATACGCAATATAGTGCAAATCAGTTCTTGATTTTATTAATTGGAACAAAGGAAGAAAGTTGTCATGTTGTTTCAGAACGTATTTCAGAGCATTTGTCTAAGGTTCACAAACATTGGAGAAATTGTGTAGAATATCATATCTCTTCTATTATAGATACGAAGCACGAAGAATCACAAATTAACTTTAAACGAAAATCAAATGAATAATAAGATAGAACTATGGTCAAGAAAGCAGGTAGAAATATCTGCTTTCTTTTTTTTGCAAAAAATTTTAAAAAATGGAAAATTTTACCGTACTGTAATGCCAACTGTTAATGGTAGGGTATGTAAAATAAAACCATCCGATGCAGGAGTAAGGCAGATAGAAGGTGAGAAGGATGTGGACACCAAACTTGATTGTAGTGTGTGTGGATAATGTTGATAACGAAGTTTACCAAGGTCGAATCTATCATCTTTATAGGAATCAGCCAATTTACTTTGCAAATATATTACAAATGATTAAGTGGATGGAAGCTTTTTATAATGAACTTGAATTTCCAAAATCATCTACAAAAGATCGATATTTTGTAAAGAAAAAGTATCCAATGTTACAGGGAGGGAAGAGAGTGTTAAGTAAGAATCAAATTATGAAGCAAAAAGGAAAACAAGGAACCTTCCTAGTTCGAGTTCAATATCGACAAAATGCAACTTGGCAAGGACAGATTACATGGGTTGAAGGTCAAGAAACAAAATCCTTCCGAAGTGTGTTGGAGATGTTGAAGCTAATGGATAACGTCATTGATATAGAAGAAGAAAGGAAAGGAGAGGCGATTGGCTATGAAGAAGAATAGAGTAAAAAGGTTTCTGGCAGGGTTGTTATGTTTTAGTATGATTGGCAGCACAAATTTACTAGCCTTTGCTGAAACAACAGGGCAACAAGAGGTTCAGGTGGTAGAATCTACGGAAGAAACAACAGAGTTAGAAGCAGTAGAAGAACCAGAAGAAATCACAGAGCCAGAAGTAGTAGAAGAAGAACCAGAAGAAATCACAGAGCCAGAAGTAGTAGAGGAAGTGACGGAAGAAATTACAGAGCCAGAGGTAGTAGAAGAAGTAACGGAAGAAATTACAGAGCCAGAGGTAGTAGAAGAAGTAACAGAAGAAGCCACAGAGCCAGAGGTAGTAGAGGAAGAAACGGAAGAAACTACAGAGCCAGAGGTGGTAGAGGAAGAAACTACAGAGCAAGAAGTAGTAGAAGAAACAACAAATAGTGTAGAGCAACAGGTAGAACTACAAATTGGAAATCATGATTATAAAATTATAGATTTAGAAAATAATGGGATTACACTTTGGAAATATCAAAGTATGCTCACAGAAATGAAAAATCAAATAGAAAGTAATGATGGAACAAATATCCCAATTTTAAATTGGAGGCGTTCAAGTAATTCTGTAGAAGTTCCAAAAGTTGGGCATGGTAGCAACGGTGACTGGAAATGGCCAGATGTAGTAGATGACCTAGCTTTAGACATCACAGATGAAGCAGCTGTTTGGGATGGCTCCCGATTAGTTAAAGGAGCAGTTAATCATGTAGCAAAGAGTGAAGATTATATAAAAGATAATCAGATTACATCAGTAGATGGGAATTTGTATGATTCTGCCACATGGGATTGTGGTGAATTATCTGGAGGAACTGCAAGGTTGTTTAGGTTTCAGGGTGTTTTTGATATAGGAAACCTAAATCCAAATGATTATGCATTTACAATAGAACCTATGATAACAGGTGGAAACAAAGAAATTTATATTAATGATGATATGTTTGTATTTGTTTATCCTGTAGATGAAAATGGAAGCCCAGTAGTAGAGATATCAGATAATAATTTTCTAGCTTATCTAGCTTTCTGGACAGGAACTATATATAACAATGGAGCTTCAGAAATAGATGATGTAACAGAATTTCATAATATTTCGGGAACCCCAGCAAGTTGGGATCAAGATAATGTTCATGAAAATGTTCTTGGAAAGTTAACAGATGGATGGAATGTAGAGGCAACAGAGGATAATGCAGGAAATATTATTCAAACATCTTACAATCAGGGTGGATATACAAGATATGCGATAGATATTTTTGTAGATGATTATGCTGGAAGTGGTGGAATGTATCGCCCAGTTATGACTGCATCTTATGTAGAAAAGCATCAAATAGAGTTCTATAAAGTGGACCAATATGGAGAGCCATTAGAAGGAGCAGAATTTGAGTTAAGACGAGGCTCAACTCGTTATACAGGATTTTCTGATGAAAATGGTAAAGTTTCTATCACTCTTGTGCCAGGTCAATACACCATGAAAGAAATAAAAGCACCAGAGAATTGTGAATCGTTAAATGAAAATACGAAATGGAAAGTTGTTGTTGGAAGTAACGGTGGTTACACAATTGAAGCAATTGAACACAGCAATTTAAAAGTAGAAGATAACAAATATTTTATTAAAAATCAATCCATATTGGAAACGGAGATTTCATTTATAAAAACAGATGAAAAAGGAAGCCCAATAAAAGGAGTAGAATTTGTTTTAACGAACGAAGAGGGAGGGAAAGAGAGTTATACAGCAACATCAGATGAGAATGGTGTTGTAAAAATAGTAGATGTTCCAAAAGGAACGTACACAATGAAAGAAAAAACAGTACCTGAAGGATACTTAAAATCAGGTCCATGGACAGTGGAAGTAGAGTCGGGGCGTAAATGTACAATTGATGGTCCAAATCTAACAACTCGAAATGGACAGTATCAAATTATGAACTACAAATTTGAATCAAGTATCCAAGTTGATAAAAAAGTTGAAGTAGTAGATTATGACCAAAGAACATACGAAATTACGTTGTCAGCAAAATCCATTCTTAGTCAAATTCAACAAGGAGAGCCAGTAGACATTGTTTTAGCTGTGGATACATCAAGATCTATGGATTTCCCAGGAAGTCTAAAAGCTATAGGAGATGCAACAACATTTAAAAGTTTGGATAAATCTCAAACGTACTATTATATCGGAACAACATCAGCAGCAACGGTATATGAAGTTCGATATAAAAGAGATGCTTGGTACTATAAGGATAGTTCTAATCCAGATGAAGAGGATGAAGGAACAAAGATTACAAGAAATTCTGATATTTTGCAATCAGATGAGAAATATGTTTTCTATCAATCAGTTGGAGAGGCTACTCGTTTATATTACTTAAAAGAGGCATTAAATAACTTTATTAACGAATTTGCAAGAATTTCAGAAGAGAATGGATTGGAAAATCGAATTGGCTTAGTTACTTTTGCAGAAGATTCAGAAATTAAATGTGAATTAAATACAATTTCTGAAAATAAAGAAGCAATATTAAATGAAATAAATGGAATTAAGACAGCAAGTGGAACAAATCAGGCAGGAGCATTAGATGATGCAAATACGATGTTGACAGAAACGGAAAATAAACAATATGTACTTCTTCTTACTGATGGAGCACCTAACTGGAAAGATAAGGACGGTCACACTGTTGGAGAAGTGGAAGCATGGAAAACCATTGGTGCGCTAGCGGGTGACATCAAGGGTAAAGGTGCTACGCTTATGACCATAGGAGTTGGACTCAACTATGTAAAAGGTGCAGAGGCGAAGTTAGCGAATATTGCATCTGAGGATTCAAAAGGAAATCCATATGCTTATCAAACAGAAAATGCAGATAACCTAGTAGAATTGTTTGAAGGAATGCTAGCAACAATTGTGACAGGTATTCCAGTTGAAAATGTAACAATTACAGATATCATCGACCCAAGATTCCAGTTAGTTGGAGAACTAGGAGATGTGAATTATAGCGAAGATACAGGAACACTTACTTGGGAGAACGTAACCATACCATATGTAATAAGTGGAAGAAAAGGTTGGGAAGTGAAATTTACAGTTCAGGCAAAAGACGATTTTATGGGAGGAAATGTAATTCCGACAAATGGAGCAGGTTCAGGAGTTTCTAAAGACGGTATTACAATTGCATTTCCACAACCAATGGTAAATGTGAAACTTCTTGATTTAGAACTTCCAAATCTGGAGATTGCATACTTCAAAGGAGATGAAATCCAAGTATCTGAATTTCCAAGAGAGTTGTTAAATGGAAGTGAGATTTATCTTGATGTAGATAACAACAATGAACTAACGGAAGGCAGTGAAAGTGCATTAGAAGAACAGCAGGTTCAAACAATCTTGAATTTAACTCAAGAGGAATGGGAAGCTATACTTCAAGGTAAACAAGTTGCCAAAGATTATATTTACTCTGGAACGACAGAAAAAGTTGGAACATTTATTTACCAATTTGAAGCAGTAGATGGAAAAGGTGAGTTAAAGAACCACATAGCAAATCAGGCAGGAAGTCCAGCAGAGGTATATAAATTGACAATACAATACCAAGCAGATCAAAAGAATGGGCAAGATAGAATCCCAGGTACTGCTGTAAAAGATGTTCAAGCAAGTGGTCAATATCAAGTATTTGTAATAGATGGAAAAATTGATATTTCTAAACAGATTCTAGAAGTAAATCCAAACTTAGAAGGAGATGCAATTTTTACCTTTAAGATTGAGAGATTGAATGAAAAAGGCAATGCAGAAGAGGTATTTTATAGAACCATTCGTATGGATCAAGCAGGAGTTATGCATGCTGAATCATTAACAGGACTTGCAAAAGGAACATACAAAATAACAGAGCTTGAAACACAAAAGTATGAGCTTGATAGTATAAGTATGACAGAGAGAAACATAGAGGAAAGTACTCCTGTTAATATGGAAGAGAAGTCTATTACATTTACGATAGGAGAGCAGCACATTGAAAAGAATGTCACAGGATATACTTGCAAAGACCAAGAAGCTCAAGTGTTGTTTGAAAATGAAAAGGATTCACCAAAATCAAACACTGATACGGATGTTAGATTGAATCGTTTTGTAAAGAAAGATGGAAAGTGGGTTATTGAATCTTATGAAACTCCACAAAATCCAGAGAAGTAGTGAGAAAGGAGGGAATAGAGTATGAAAAAATTTAAGATAACGTCGTTTAAAACGTTTGGAATCTCAGCTTTCTTGCTAACAGTTATTATAGGAGTCACAATAACAGTTGCTCTTGAAGTAGCACAGTCAAACTTTATAACAAATACCTTTGCAACAAGCAAAATTGATACAGAAATAGAGGAAGACATAAGTGTAGACGGTGAAACGTTGAATAAGAGGGTATCGGTAAAGAATGTAGAAGATGCTACGGCTGATGCTTATATAAGAGTACGATTAACAAAAAGCCCAGAGGATGCTTCTATCCAACTTATTTATAGCGAGGGTGCTTTAAGCACCCCCGTAGCAAAAGAGAATACTTGGATTGATGGTGGAGATGGTTTTTACTATTATCGCTATTCTGTTGCACCAGGAACAGAAACAACCGAGTTACTAAGTGGAGTAGATGCAAAAGGGTTTGAGGGAAACTTTGATGTGATTGTATATCAGGAGTCTTGTATTGCAGCAGAAGAAAATCGTTATAGCTTAGGGGAAGAAAATGTACCAACAGACTTAAGTACAATTAAGTCTACATTTGAGAGGGCAACAGAAATAAAGGAAGAACAATAAGAGAGGTGGGGCATGATGTTAAAAAAGATTTGTAATTTTCTATCGGGAATCATCGTGTGTGTACTGGCAATGTTGGCATCGGCATTGTTAATACCAAAAGCAATGGGATATGAAGAAATGGCAGTTTTAACAGGCAGTATGGAGCCAGAGTATCCCGTAGGATCTTTGATTTACGTAAAGCAAATAGATCCAAATCTACTTCAAGTAGACGATGTGATTACTTATCGTATGGGAGAGGATACAGTAGTTACTCACCGTATTGTAGAAATGAATTTGAAAGAAGGCACAGTAATTACAAAAGGTGATGCCAATGAAAAAGAAGATGGCAAGCCAGTTGAGTTTAATCAAATTATAGGAAAAGCAGAATTCAAAATCCCTTATCTTGGATATGTAAGCATGAATATTAAAACACAAACAGGGATTATGGCAATTTGTGGAGTATTGATTGCAATTATTCTGTTAACATTTATTCCAGAAATTTTTTCAAATGAAGAAGAGGTGAAAAAAATCTCAAAAAAGAAAAACCGTTTAGAAGCAAAAAACATGTAAAGGAGAGGATTATTATGATGAAGAAAAAATTAATGTTAGCGGCAGTATCTACAGGTTTGGTGGCAGCAGTAGGAGTTGGAGGCACATTGGCATATCTGAGTGCACAGTCAGAACAAGTAACAAATACCTTTGCTGTAGGAGAAGGATACATTGAAGAAGAAGGTGGAGATGCCAAAGGAATTTGGCTAGATGAAACATTGGTGGATTCAGAAACAGGAGAACCAGTAGTTCCAGCACAACGTACTCTTGAAAATGAGTATAATGATTTACTTCCTGCAGATACGAGAATGAAAGATCCTACAGTATCAATGATAGGTGGTTCTGTTGATTCTTATGTATTTGTCAAAGTAGATGGAGTTGATGAACTAAATGAAAAAGGAGTTTCTGTTCAAGACTTTAATGGAGATGATTGGCAGCTAGTAGCTCCAGAGGGAGAAGGCACAATGGATGGAATCTACATTTATAAAGGAGATGACCTTTCTTATGCAGATGCCCAAGGAAATAAAGTTGTAAAAGTTAGTGATCAGGAAAAAGGAACAAAAATAACATTATCTACGGTATTTGAAAGTATCTATGTAGATTCCAATATTACACAAGACGGGTTAGAAGCTTTACAAGGCAACTTAAATGATATTGTACTTCAGGCTGTTGCAGTGCAGGCAGATAACAATACAGCAGACAATGCACTAGAACAAGCAGAAGCTATATTAAATGGAGAACAGTAAAAGATTTTATATAAGGAGGATACGGTCATGAATAAAAAACAAATTGCAAAATTAGGTGTAACTTTAGGTTTAGTAGGTGCAGTAGGAGTTGGAGGGACATTGGCTCTCTTATCCGCACAGTCCAATGTAGTAACCAATACATTCGCAGCTGGAAATGGTATTGATGCAGCTGAAGATATTACATTGTTTGAGCATATTCCAGTAGAAAACGCAGAAGCAAAAGATAATCCAGTAACAAATAAGTATAATGATGGATCAGAAACAGAATATAAAGAATTGATCGCAAAGGTTGGAGTTTCTTATTCCAATCTAGAGCCAAATATGACTTTGGATAAGGATCCAGCAGTTCAAATTTCTGAAGGTACGGCAGACTGTTATCTATTTGTAAAGGTAGATAGCTCTAAATTTACAGGTGTAGTTGGTGATGTGGAGATAGATGGAATTTACAACACTGGTGAAGAGGGATATAAGGCTCCTAATTGGCACTTATTAGATGATGATCAGAATATCTACTATTACCAAGTGGGTGATAATAAGGTAATTGATACAGAAGCTGAAGCTTTTGTCAGTGATCCATTGTTTGAAACAATTAATTTAGGAATGAATGCAGCATTATATAATGCAGATGGTAGCAGTGCATTAGATGACACTGATAATATTGAAATTAAAGCATTTATCGTTCAGGCTACAGAAAATGGAAACTGGGAACAAGCTGTTGAATTAGCAATGAACGAAAATTCATGGAAATAATAATAGAGAGGAGCTGAGTGATAATGAATAAGAAGAAAGTTGCAACACTTATAGTATCACTTGGGTTATTATCTGTAGTTGGTGTAGGAGCAACACTTGCATATTTTACAGATAATGCAGAACAGGAAAATATCATTACAATGGGACATGTGGATATTGACTTAACAGAAGAAAGTAATGGAGAGGAAGGCAAGGAAGGTACCCCAATTGAAAATGGTTTATCATTTGAAAATATTATGCCAGGAGATGTGGTATCTAAAATTCCGACCATTACAATTGATGGAAATTCTCAGAGTGCCTATGTTCGAATGAATATGACCATATCTGCTGGGGATAGCAGTATAACACAAGAAGATATTTCTGAACTAGAGAATACACTAAGAGCAGAAATTACAGATGGAACAGGGTGGTATTACTCAGCAGAGGATGAATATTATTACTATAATACAGCACTACAAGCTGGAGAAGGAATCGAATTCTTCGATACAGTAACGATTCCAGCCACATGGGCAAATAATACGGCAGATCAAGGATTTACCATCACACTACAAGCAGAAGCAATTCAAGAAGAAAATGTAACTGTTGAAACAGATGGTACTTTCATTACAGGATGGCCAGATTCAGAAATTTATCGATACACAGAATCTTAGTAATTTTTATATAACAGTGAGAACGGATACGAAAGGAGGAAGGTTATGCTGTCAAAGCTTTTAAATATTTTAGCAACAATCATGATGGTTGTAGTAATCCTCCTTGCCGTACCTCTCACCTTACCAAAGCTATTTGGATATCAGATATACGGTATCCTAACAGAGAGTATGGAGCCTGTTTACCCTGTAGGTTGTGCAGTATATGTTAAATCTGTACAGCCAGAGGATGTTCAAATTGGGGATGCCATTACATTTCATTTGGGGTCAGGTACACAGGCAACTGCAACACACCGTGTTGTAGAGATTGATACAAAAAAACAAGAGTTTATTACGAAAGGAGATGCCAATGCCTCTTCTGATGTGGAGCCAGTGAGATTTTCACAGTTGATTGGAAAGGTGACAGGCAAGTTGCCCTGGATTGGAGGATTTTCTGTTTTCCTACATTCTGGAAAAGGGATTGCTACATGTAGTCTTATCTTTGGGATAGCGTTGGCTTTGTGGAAAATAGCAGACAGAGTAAAGGAGTGTAAAGCATGAAGAAAAAATATATACTCATGGGCGTAGCAGCCACGCTGCTTGTAACAGCAATCGCAGGAGGTTCCTTGGCATACTTTCAAGCAGATGGAGAAAACGTTCAGCAACAAATTAATACAAAATCTTTAAGCATTGATTTAATAGGAAGTGGAAACGAAAACACGAAACAGAGTGTATTAGTGGCAAATACAATGCCAGGTGAACAAATTGAGAAAAATGTTAAAGTAGAAAATACAGCAGATACCCCATTATATACTCGTGTAACCATTCGTAAGTACTGGGGAGATTTTTCAAATGATAATCTCACAAAGGATTTTGATAAAGATACTTCTAAAATTTTGATTCCAACGTTAGAAAATTGGTATATCTCTACTGGAGAAGGGGATGACGAAACACTTGTAATGTATTATCAAGATCCAATACAGCCAGGGGAATCCGTAGATGTGATGTACTCTTTAGAAGTTTCTCCAGAGTTGAATAACACATATGCAAACTTAGGAATTGGTTTAGACGTAGAGGCAGAGGCTGTTCAGGCATTTGCAGCACAGGATGCCATTCTTTCTGAATGGGGTGTATGGGCAGAAATAGATGGCGACCATATTGTTTATGTCGAAGAATAACCGTAGAAAGGATAGGGTGACAGCATGAAGAGAATAATAATGATTATAGGATTGATAACATCTTTGCTGTTTGGTACGAATACGGTTGCGTTTGCACAGGAAACGCCGACAGTAACATTTGATGGAAGCAGCGAGATGAAATACAATTATGACAACACACAAAACTTTGGGACTGCATTTGAAGAAATGCTCCCAGGAGAGTCAAGAACACAAGAAATCCTTTTGAAAAATGATTATACTCGAGGCGTCGATTTTTATATGCAGCAAGAAGTAATTCGTTCTTTTGAAGATACGGTAGAAGCTAGCGGTGCAGCATATGATATTTCACTTGTATTAGTAAAAGGACAGGAAAGAACACAAATCTTCGGTGGTGGAGAAGATGCGGGACGTATTGGTGGTGACGAAGAAGGACTTGCAAATTTAAATGATGCTGTAGACGGTTGGGTTTATCTTACAGATTTAAATGCAGGAGAAGTGGCATCACTTCAATTAACAGTAACATTAGATGGAGAGTCTAATACAAATGCATACCAAGATGCAAGTGGAACATTTGAATTTCAATTCCGTGCAACCTATGACGACCCAGAAACTGTATACGAGAAAGGTGAAACACAATTTGTAACAAAAGAAGTAAAAGGGAAAAACACCATTACTCGAATACGTAGTACCATAAAGACAGGAGATCAAGCTCCAATTGTACTTTTTGGAGCTAGTGCAGCACTTGCAGTATTTGTTTTGATTTTTTTGGTGGTTCGTCACAGAAAAGGCAAGGAAAATGAATAAGTAAAGGCGGAGTATTTATGAAGAAAAATTTTGAGAAATGGATAAAAACAGCAATGGTGTTCTGTCTTGGAGCCTCTGCAGTTGTTGCGGCAGCTCCAATTCAAGTAAAAGCTGCTGAGCAAATGTATACAATCACATATCGTCCAGGACGAATTGGTACATTTCGTGAAGAGTTAATTCAACGTTATGATACTTATGCAAAGGAAAATGGAGGAAGTATTACCGTTGGAAGACGAACTGGAAATATCAAAATGCAGCTTCCAGCTGGAACAGCATATCCAGCAGCACCAAGACAGGACGAAATTGAAATCAAGGAAGAGTATCAGGGCAGATATGTGATTAACACAGATTGGATGCCTCAAACAGGTCGTACAGTAAGTGAGAGTGATTGCTATGTAGTAGACTATGAGGCGTTAGTTAATGGAGTTTCCTATCGAATTGAGTTTGTGGATGCACAAAGTGGAGAGCAAGTAGATTCTCCAATTATTGCACAAGGAAATGTGGGGCAGTATGTAACATACGCACCAGCACAAGTGATAGACACATATGTATTAGAGGATGCACAATCTAAGGGCATGACGCTTGAGGAAGATGGAGAAAATATTTTGACATTTTCCTATGTAAACACAGATGTAAATGTAGTTTCAATTCCAGGCGAGGTTGTTACAAATGAGGTAACTGTTCCAGGGGATAATACTACAATTGTCGAGGGAGTGCCAGCTACGACCCCAGCTACGACTCCAGCTACGACTCCAGCTGCAGCTCCAGACGAAACAGCAGATGAAACACAGGATGATACAACACTTATTGAGGAAGAGGAAGTACCATTAGCAGAAGCTCCAACAGAAGAGGGCGATGAGGATACTGTTACAGTAGATGAAGATGAAGTACCTTTAGGAAATAAGGAGTTAGATGAGCAAGATACGAAAATGAATACGGCAATCATTATAGGAAGTACGATAGGAGTGCTTGCAATTGCGACTGCGGCAGGAATGTTGATTTGGAAAAAGAAACATGTGAAAAAATAAAGAAATGCATAAACTATACCCAACTTTATTCCCAATGTGTTATAATTTTTTAGTTGGGAATAAATATGTAGAAAATACCACCCCAAACTGGTCAAAGCTTTTGTGGGTGGTTTTTCTATGCTTTAAGGAGTAGATTTTATATGAGTCATAGAAAAAGAGAAGGTCGTACAGAGTGGAGTTTATTATTGGGTTGTATTCTGTTTCTATGCAGTGGGGGAATGATAATAATTTCTGTAAAATACCCACAGTTCGCCCAGTGGTACTCAGATTCTATCTATTCAAAGATAGTAGAATTTTTTGGCAGAATTTCAGGTGCTTTTCCATTTTCCATAGTGGAAATAGGTTTGTATATAGGGATTCTTACAATTTTTATAACAGGAATTTTCGCAGTTGTACAAAGAAAAAGAGGAAGAATATCTATATTTCAGTGGTTTTCCCGTGTTTTTTTATCGGCAGCAATTCTTTTATTTCTCTATGTGAGTAACTGTGGAATCCAATATCATAAAAGTTCATTTAGTGAACAATCTAAAATACTTGTTGAAGCCTATTCTGTGGAGGAATTGGAAGAAACCTGTGTATGGTTGACCGAGCAGGTGAACCAGTTGACAACAAAGGTTTCAAGAACAGAAAAGGGAACATTAGAGTTAGAAAATACATGGAGAGAACAGGTGGTAGACTGTATGAAACGTCTCGCCAAAACGTATCCTTGTATGAGTGGATATTATCCAAGACCTAAGCCTGTTATTATTTCAGAGATTTTATCGTATCAAGGAATTACAGGTATTTATTCTCCATTTACAATCGAGGCAAACTATAATCAAGACATGCCAGAGTATGAACTTCCCTTTACGGCATGTCATGAATTATCTCATTTGCGTGGCTTTATGCAAGAGGAGGAGGCAAATTTTATTGCTTTTTTAGCATGTAGAGAATCCGAATACAGCGAGGTTCAATATAGTGGAACACTTTCAGCATGGGTTTATGCAATGAATGCATTATATGATGCAGATTGGGAAGCATGGAAAATATTGCGTGATAAATTAGATCCTTCGATTGAGGTAGATTTAGATGCAAATAGTCAGTTTTGGAGTCAGTATGAAGGAGAAATTTTAGAAGTAGCAAATCAAATTAATGATACATATCTTAAAGTGAATAGGCAGGAAGATGGGATTCAAAGTTATGGAAAAATGGTAGACTTGTTAGTTGCTTATTTACAGGAATAGATTTCATTGAAATTTGAATATAAAACCTCCCACTTTCTATTGCTATAACAATAATAGAAAATGGGAGGTTTGTTCTGTCTTAGCCCATAACAATCTCTATCTGATAATTATGTACATTGTCTAAAGGATGAATGCAGTTTTCTGTTACAACTTCTCCGTTGACAGTCATTGTTTGGATGCCTTTTTCTACATGATTTGGATTGGTTACATG
>JAHLFA010000060.1 GCA_018883985.1 Candidatus Ruminococcus intestinipullorum
TAAAAATACCTAGATTGACTAAACTAAGCACAATCGCTCCAATTCCCGCTGGTGCTGCTGCTTCATATGTCTGGTCTACGACCTCTACAATTCCCACTGGACCAGACATCTGATCAATACCTACTTGACCAGATAGTAACATTTTTAAACTTTCCAGCGTATATTGAATCCAATATTTTACTGTATAAGCCCCATATTGAATGCTGCCTAATATTCCTGGTTTTACATGTTCTGCTGAGAAAACAATACCCATTCTATGGTTTTGATCCCCTTCTAATTGTCTTTTTTCCAGTAATACTTGATGCTCTTTTCCATCTCGTTCATAGGTAAGTTCTACCGTCTTATCTTCCCCATGTGTCAATGTATATAATGAAACTTCTTCATACAAATGAACATTCTTTCCATCAATCTTTGTAATTACATCTCCAGCCATAATCCCCTGCTCTTTGGCTGCATATCCATCTTCTACTTCATAAACAACAGGCTTAGCATAACCTGCAATTCCTATAAGCATAGCAGACAAAAACAACGCCAAAATAAAATTAAATACAGGACCTGCGGCAATGACTGAAATTCTCGCCCATGCAGATTTACTATTAAAACTCCCCTCTGAAAAATCCTCTGCATCATCCTCTCCCATCATACATGCCCCACCTAATGGAAGCAGTTTTAGGCTAAATTTTGTCCCTTTAAACTCTTTCCCTATAATCGTAGGTCCAAGTCCAAGCGAAAACTCATCTACACGTATTCCATTTAATTTTGCCAATGTAAAATGTCCCAGTTCGTGAAATATAATAATTGCACTGAACAAAATAATCGCTAAAATAATTCCCATCTTTTACCACCTATTTTTTATAAATTCATATGTTTCCTGCTCAATACTTAGTACTTCCTCTATTGTAGGATTTGTAATCACTTGATGCTGTTCCATGCATTCTTGAACAATCTGTGGAATTTGCAGATAGCCAATTTTTCGTTCTAAAAATAGAGCAACTGCCTTTTCATTTGCTGCATTAAAAACTGTTGGAAGTGAACCTCCGACTCTTCCAGCCTCATAAGCTAATTTAAGTCCATAAAATGTTTCCATATCTGGCTTTTCAAATGTCAGCTGTGAAAGCTTTTTAAAATCCAAACGTTCCCCTTTTAAAAATCTTCTTTCTGGATAATATAGAGCATACTGAATTGGAAGCTTCATATCTGGTGTACCTAATTGGGCCAAAACTGCTCCATCTTCATACTCTACCATAGAATGAATAATACTCTGTGGGTGTACTACAACCTCAATCTGGTCTATCGAAACATCAAACAGCCATTTTGCTTCTATCACTTCTAATCCCTTATTTATCAATGTAGAGGAATCTATCGTAATCTTTCTTCCCATTTCCCAATTTGGATGCTTTAGGGCATCTTCTACTTGAATATTTACAAGCTCATTTCTCTTTTTTCCACGGAAAGGTCCACCTGAAGCTGTCAATAAAATTTTATGCAAGGCATTCCTCTGCCCTCCCTGTAGGGATTGAAAAATTGCACTATGTTCGCTATCCACTGGGAGAATAGAAACTCCATATTCCTTTGCAAGGGGCATAATAATATGTCCAGCCGTTACCAAGGTTTCCTTATTGGCAAGTGCAATATTCTTTTTTGCCTTAATTGCCTCAATTGTAGGCAAAATTCCAATCATTCCTACAATAGCTGTCACCAGAATTTCTGCATCTTTTTCCACAGCAACTTCTTTCAATCCATCCATTCCTGAAAGAACTTTCACTTGTAAATCTTTCACTCTATCCTGTAAAATGTCTGCCTTTTCTTTGGACCAAACCGCAACAATTCGTGGCTTAAATTCTCGAATCTGCTGTTCTAAAAGTGTAATATTGTTGCCTGCTGCCAATGCAGTGACCTCTAAATCCGTATTTTCTCGAACGATTTCTAAAGTCTGTGTTCCAATGGAACCCGTAGACCCTAAAATTGCAATCTTCTTCATATGCATTTCCTTCCTATTTTTTTACATCAGTACTGTGAGATAAAAAATAATTGGTGCTGTAAAGATAATACTGTCAAAACGATCTAAAATTCCACCATGACCTGGAATTAACTTCCCATAATCTTTGATTTCATAATTTCTTTTGATTGCAGAAGCAGCTAAATCTCCAATTTGTGATATGGCACCACCTACAACACCGATGATACCAAATGCAACGATGCTCACCTCTACATTCGCCCAATGATTCACAGCCAATGCATAAAGCATTGCCAATAATCCTGCTCCAACTATTCCACCTATTCCACCTTCGATAGATTTCTTTGGACTTAATTTGGGAGCCATCTTATGTTTTCCAATTAGCATACCTACACAGTATGCACAAGTATCACATCCCCATGCACAAAGAAATACCAACCCTACAGAAAATACTCCTTGTGGGAGCATTCTAGTTTGATAAATATAAGACATCATCACTACAACATAAAACACCCCAAAAAATACGCCAAATATTTGATCCCCTTTGTACTTTGGAAAAGAAAAGACAAATACCATCATCAAACAAATCATAAAAGCCATAAAAAGCATCATCATCCAGTTTATTGTTGTTGGGAGCATAGAATTTACGTACAAAAGTGCATAATATCCTGCTGAAAATAAAAAACCACAAATCCCTGCTAGAGTATTTTCTACTTTCAATACTCTATACAGTTCATATAAACCAATCATACTGATTAAAAACAAAACACCAAATAAAAGTGTGCCTCCTGAAATCACAGTGATTAGTGCAAGAATTACCAAAAGTATTCCACTTAAAAGCCTTGTTTTAAACATTTGCCTCCTCCTTAATGCCACCATATCGCCGATCTCTACTATTATACTGCTCAATGGCTTTTACCAATTCCTCTTTCGTAAAATCTGGCCATGGAATTTCTGTAAAATAAAACTCTGTATATGCCATCTGCCAAAGTAAATAGTTTGATAATCGCATTTCTCCACTTGTACGAATCAATAAATCTGGGTCAGGTATTCCCTTTGTATCTAAATAAGATGCATATGTATTTTCGTCAATTTCTTCAGGCAGTAACTTTCCATCTACACAATCTTTAGAAATTCTTCGTATAGCACGAATCATCTCATCTCGACTTCCATAATTCAATGCAATCTGGAAATTTAAACCTCCATTATCCTTTGTCGCATCTTCTAATTCCAAAATTCTACGTTTAATATCCTCATCTAATGCTGATAAATCCCCGATAACACGAACTCTCATATCGTTCTTTTTTGCAGTCTTTATACAGGTCTTCATATAATTTCTCAGCAACTTCATTAAGGCATCCACTTCCTCTGTTGGACGTTTCCAATTCTCTGTAGAAAAAGCATACACTGTTAGATACTTAACGCCCAAGTTCCATGCTTCTTCGCAAATTCTTTCTACGTTTTTACTACCTTGTACATGCCCGTAATTTCTTGGCATTCCCTTTGCCTTTGCCCAGCGTCCATTTCCATCTAATATAATTGCAATATGCTGTGGTATTTTCATCATAGTCCTCCTTATGCCACAAGAAAATAAAAGTTGGAAAAGAGGGGCAATGTTTCTGCCCCTCCCACACTTCTATTTTTCTCTTTCTTACACAGTAAGTACTTCTTTTGATTTTACTTCTATTGCTTTGTCAATTTCAGCGATATACTTATCTGTTAATTTTTGTAATGCATCTTCCAAATCTTTAATTTCATCCTCTGAAACTTCTGTTCCTTTTAATTTCTTAAAGGCATCATTTCCATCACGACGGACATTACGGATAGCAATCTTCGCAGCTTCACCTTTCTTCTTAACATCTTTTACTAGCTCTTTTCTTCTCTCTTCTGTTAACTCTGGGAAAATCAAACGAACCACTGTTCCGTCGTTTGTTGGATTAATTCCAATATCTGACATTAAGATTGCTTTTTCAATCTCCTTTAGCATACTCTTTTCCCAAGGCTGAATCTGAATCATACGAGCCTCTGGAACAGAAATATTCGCTGCCTGCTGAATTGGAGTTGGAACTCCATAATAATCTACTGTCAACTTATCCAACACGTGAGGATTTGCACGTCCTGCACGAATAGTTGCCAATTCTCCCCCTAAATTTTGAATAGTCTTTGTCATCTTTTCATCATATACATGTAATCTTTCATTCATTCTTACTATCCTCCTATACTGTAACCTTTGTACCAGTGAAGTTGCCACTGATTGTTTCTACAATGCTATTTTCCTCATTTAAACCGAATACAAGCATCGGCATATGATTTTCCATACATAAGATAGAGGCTGTTAAATCCACTGCCTGTAATTTTTTATCAATCACTTCCTGAATAGAAACTTCTTCATACTTTTTCGCATTTGGATTTACATTTGGGTCACTATCATAAATTCCGTCAATTGACTTAGCTAAAAGCATCGCATCTGCTTCGATTTCAATCGCACGAAGAACTGCTCCTGTATCTGTTGAAAAATAAGGATGTCCTGTTCCACCTGCAAAAAATACAACCTTCCCCGCTTCCATAGCAGTAACAGCTGCGTCTTTTGAGAATAAAGATGTAAATGCTCCACATACAAATGGTGTAAATATTTCTGTTTTCATTCCTACATGTCTAAAAATATCTGACACATAAATACAGTTCATAACTGTAGCAAGCATTCCAATCTGATCTGCTTTTGTACGATCGATTGTCTCACTTGTACGTCCTCTCCAAAAATTACCACCACCTGTTACAATCGCAACCTGAATCCCCTGATCTGTTAAAGCCTTCACTTGTTTTGCTACACCAATACAAGTTGCCTCGTCAAATCCAGTCTTTTTATCACCAGATAGTGCTTCACCGCTTAGCTTTAATAAAACTCTCTTCATCTGTGTTAAGCTCCTTCAATCTTATAATACCTTGTTAGATTCTAGATGAAGTATACCATAAGTTTTTAAATTTGTCATGTATATATATAAATGCTGTTGACATTCTCTAGTATATCATATATTATAAAGTATATTTTCGTACTTTAAACAACTAAAATTTTACAGTATGAAGTTAGCTAATAGGAGGAAACACAATGATAGTAGTATTAAAACCAAATACAAATGGGGAAGAAATTACCCGTATTGAATATATGTTAAAACAAAATGGTGTCGACACACATGTGGTTGAACAAGACAATGGAACAATCATTGGATGCACTGGCGATCTTTCAAAAATAGATTCCAAATCTTTTGAGATGAATCCTGTAGTAGATTATGTTGCATCCGTACCAGAACCTTATAAACTTGCAAATCGTGCATTTCATCCAGAGGATTCCATTATTGATGTTTCTGGAGTGAAAGTTGGTGGAAATCATTTAGCAATGATTGCAGGACCTTGCTCTATTGAATCCTACGAACAAGTGATGGAAATTGCCAAAAATGTAAAAGCTGCTGGAGCAAACATGCTTCGTGGTGGAGCATTTAAGCCAAGAACAAGCCCATATTCTTTTCAAGGGCTTGGGTTAGACGGTTTAGAAATTCTTTGTGCTGTACGAGAAGAAACAGGGTTACCTATTGTAACAGAATTAATGTCTACAGAACATTTAGATATTTTTAATGAAAAAGTAGATTTAATTCAAATTGGAGCTAGAAATATGCAAAACTTTGAGCTTCTAAAACAATTAGGAGATGTGGATCGTCCAATTCTTTTAAAACGTGGGCTAAATGCTACGTATGAGGAATGGATTATGTCTGCCGAATATATTATGGCCGCTGGGAATAAAAACGTAATTTTATGTGAACGAGGAATTCGTACATTTGAAACTTATACAAGAAACACCCTAGATTTACAAAGTATTCCTGTTATA
Organism: Candidatus Ruminococcus intestinipullorum; assembly: GCA_018883985.1. GTDB lineage: Bacteria > Bacillota > Clostridia > Lachnospirales > Lachnospiraceae > Mediterraneibacter > Mediterraneibacter intestinipullorum_A. The sequence continues at coordinate 5,838 of JAHLFA010000060.1, forward strand.
AAGAAGAATACACATCTTCCTGTTATTATTGACCCAAGTCATGCTGGAGGAAAATGGTGGCTTGTAGAACCTATGGCAAAAGCTGCTGTTGTAGCTGGTGCAGATGGTTTGATTATTGAAGTTCATAATAATCCCGAATGTGCCCTTTGTGATGGTCCACAATCCTTGAAACCAAAAAAATATGACCAACTATTAAACCAAATCAAACAGCTTGCACCAATTGTAGGAAGAACTATTTAAATACGATTTTCAGGAGGAATTGCATTGAAACTGACAGTAAATTTAGAAAAGGATAGCTACCCTATCTATATAGAAAATGGAATATTAAATCAGGCAGGTGAGAAGATTTCTTCCTGCTTTTCTGGGAAAAAAATATTTATCATTTCAGATGATAATGTATTTCCATTATATGGGGAACGTTTAGAAGACTCCCTTGCCAATTATGAATGTCATCATATCGTACTGCCCCACGGAGAAAAAACAAAAGCATTTCCTGTACTTCCAAAAATATATGAGGAAATGTTAAAAGTAAAAATTTCTCGAAGTGATTTAGTAATTGCACTCGGTGGCGGTGTAATTGGTGACCTGGCTGGATTTGTTGCTGCTACTTATCTTCGTGGCATCAAACTAATCCAAATTCCAACTACCCTACTTGCACAGGTAGATTCGTCTGTAGGTGGAAAGGTTGCTGTAGATTTGCCACAAGGGAAGAATTTAGTAGGTGCTTTTTATCATCCAAAAATGGTCTTGATTGACCCTACTGTATTAGAAACACTACCCACTCATTTTATTAATGACGGAATGGGTGAAGTTATTAAATATGGCTGTATTTGGGATTCTAACCTATTCCAGACATTAAAAGATGCTGGTTCATTTGAAGCTCTAAAACCTATTTTACCATCGATTTTATATCAATGTATCGATATCAAACGACAAGTTGTGGAAAATGACCCTTTTGATACAGGAAAACGAATGCTATTAAACTTTGGTCATACACTTGCTCACACCATTGAACAATATTATCAATACGAACGGGAAAGTCATGGTGAAGCAGTCGCTATTGGAATGTACCAAATTACAAAAATTTCCGAACAAAAAGGACTCACAGCACCACATACTTCTGATGCGATTAAAAACTTGTTGGAAGCGTATGGTCTCCCATGGCAATGTAACCTACCTATTGAAAGTTTATTAGATGCCATGGCACTAGATAAAAAAAATATTCGAAATGCGCTAAATGTTATTTTACTGCATGAAATAGGAAATAGTTATATCTATCCTACTACCATCGAATTTTTTCAAGGCTCTTTTATAATATAGCCTTATTGTAACTCGTTCACATATTCATATTTAGAAAGGATGTCATGTATGGAAGAAAAGAAAGAAGCCTTACACTTTGGGGTACTCGGAAAAACATTAATGCACAGCTTATCACCAGAAATTCATTTAGAATTGTTCCCATATTTGGGAATTTATGGCACCTATCAAAAATATGAAATGAATGAACAAGAAGTTCTTCATATCTTAGATTATATGAAAAAACATAAAATGACAGGAATGAATGTCACAATCCCTTATAAAGAGACACTGTATCATATGGTAGATGTAAAAGATATTCATTCCCAAAGAATTGGAGCCATTAATACGATTTACTACAAAAATGGTAAATTTTATGGCTATAATACAGACTACTTAGGTGCCTTATCTATGCTAAAAAGAGCCAAAATTACTGCCCAAAATAAAAAAATAGTAATTTTAGGCTCTGGAGGAGCAGCTAAAGCCCTTATATATGGATTTCTACTTGCAGGTGCTAAAAAAATTACAGTCGCCGCTCGAAATGAATCTTCTAAATTGCAGCTAAAAGCTTGTTTTCCCTCTATAGACTGCTGTGATTTGAATCATATTCCAGATGGGGATATGATTGTGAACACAACACCTGTAGGTATGTATCCAAATATTGAATTTTCACCAGTTTCAAGAGCTGTTCTTAAAAATTTTTCAATCGCTGTGGATATTGTATACAATCCTCTGATTACAACCTTTCTAAAAGAAGCAAAAGAAGAAGGTTTAACAGTTGTTTCAGGATTATCGATGTTAATTGATCAAGGAATTGCCTCTGAGGAAATTTGGCTAAATGAAAAAATTGATTCCCACCTAGGCGACATGATACATAAAAAATTAGAAAAACACTTTCTTTAATTTATTACATATTTAAAAATAGTTCTTAATATAGTATTACAAAACTAATTTGGAGTTTTTCGATGAATCATACTCTAAACGCTATCAAAAAACCAAGTTCTATTTTAATTTTATGTTCTGCCTTTCTCTTTGGTGCTATCGTAGGAAAAACAGAACAATTTCTGACCTTACGACAGACCCTATCTATGGCAAATGCAGCTGAAGGTGACTGGGGACTTAGCTTTCAAACAGAAGGTGAACCCCCAGTTACAGGTGTTCCCGAAGATGAATTACAAAAATATGATGCACATTATTTAGGAAATACAGAGGATAAAACTATCTATCTCACCTTTGACTGTGGATATGAAAGTGGAGATACTCCTGCTATTTTGGATGCATTAAAAAAACACAATGTATCTGCAACCTTTTTTGTAGTTGGAAATTTTATTGAAGATAATCCAGATTTGGTGAAACGAATGGTAAAAGAAGGACACACCATAGGAAATCATACCTATACCCATCCTGATATGTCCCAGATTGCTTCTGTGGAGGCATTTGAAAAAGAACTCTCACAAGTAGAGTCCCTTTATCAAAACTTAATTGGGGAAGAGATGCCAAAGTATTATCGTCCTCCCCAAGGTAAATATAGCTCCTCTAATTTAAAAATGGCTCAAGAACTAGGCTATCATACCTTTTTTTGGAGTTTAGCCTATGTAGATTGGCAAAGAGACAATCAACCCTCCCACGAGGAAGCCTTTGAAAAGCTTCTGAAACGAATTCATAGCGGTGCAATTGTCCTACTACATAATACCTCCCGTACTAACGGAGAAATTATGGATGAATTACTTACAAAATGGGAAGAAATGGGATATCAATTCCATACTCTTGATGAACTCATCTTAGAGCAAACCTAAGGCTGTTCTACAGACAGCCTAGTGTGCTCTCCTAATTTCTTTCGATTTACATAGATGTAATATGGTATCAACGGTATCAATGCCGCTATCCAAGCGATTGGATCTGCCAAACAAACGCCTCTAAAGCTTGTTCTTCCAGCCACAAACATTATAATTGCAGCTCGTGCAACCAATTCAAACACACCACCTAACATAGGTACAAGACCATAGCCCAATCCTTGAAGTGCATTTCGATAAATGAAAATACTTCCTAAAAATGGATATGCCCAAAATACAGTAAGAAAATAGGTGTATGCAACATCTAAAACTTCTCTTTCTGATCCGCTTACAAATAGCTTTGCCATATCTCTTCCAAAGAAATAAACCACCCCCATTATGATAACACTCCATACAAATACCATGATTTGTGTACACTTTACACCTTGATGTACCCGATCCATCTTTCCTGCCCCTCGATTTTGTCCAACATACGTTGCGATTGTCGCTCCAAATGCAGTAAAGACTGTTACAATAAGATTTTGTAATTTTCCGCCTGCCGAAAATCCAGCCATATGTGCGGCTCCATAAATATTAATGGCTCCCTGTACAATAATCGTTCCAATTGCTGTAATGGAAAATTGAAGCCCCATTGGAACACCCAAGGATAGTAATCTCCCTATACTTTGAAAGTTCACTTCAAAATCACTTTTTTCAAGTTTCAGAATTGGAAATTTCTTAATAATATAAACAAGACATAATGCAGCTGAAAATCCTTGTGCAATCACAGTGGCATAGGCACAGCCTTCAACCCCCATACCAAAATTAACAATAAATACGATGTCTAGTACGATATTCACTACGGATGAAATAATTAAAAAATATAAGGGTGATCTAGAATCTCCCAATGCTCGCAACACTGATGCAAATGCATTATATGCTACTGTTACAATAAGTCCACCATATATAATGGTCATATAAATCTTAATATCTTCAAGAAGATACTCTGGTGAATTCATAAGACGGAGAATCTTTTCATTTGCCAATTCAAATCCAACTGTCATAAGTATCGTAAAAAAGGTTGAAAGGTAGATAGACATTGCAACATAATGTTTCATCTTTTTATAATCCCTTGCTCCAAACCATTGCGACACCAAAATGGAAAATCCACTTGTTAACCCTTGTAGCCATCCTGTCACAAAGAAAATCAAAGAACCTGTGCTTCCAATTGCTGCCAGTGCATCCACCCCTATAAACTGTCCAGCTATAACAGAGTCTGCCACATTATAAAACTGCTGAAATACATTCCCCAAACACACTGGTATCATAAATTGCAAGATTAATTTTATAGGACTCCCCTTTGTCATATCATGTGTCATTTCCTAATCTCCTATCCTCTCTTTTCTTAACAAACAAAGAGAGTATATCACAGATTTTTTCTGTCGTATACTCTCTTTCTTTTTATTTTTTATATTTTCCTATTTAGAACATACTTTATCAAGAATCTCTTCCAGAGCATTTTTACTACTTGTATGACAGCGAATTACAGAAGCCTTGCATCGATCTGCTTCTTCCACTGCACAACGAACCATTTTATGAGATACTGTGTTTGTAAATAACACAATCAAATCAGGTGTACCTATCTTTTTCGCTAAATTTGCGGACATCTGTGTAAAAACTTTCGCTTTACATTTATACTTTTGACAAATCTGCCTATATTGACATACCATTCTATCATGTCCACCTATAATAACTACACTCATCTTATTCCTCCCTATATAAAAATGACCTATTCTAATTGTTAGTTATAACTAACTTTTGTATATCATAACAAATTCTCAGAAATAAATCAAGTATTTAACAAAAAAACTCCTAAAACCTTAGATTCTTCTCTAAAGTTTTAAGAGTCTCTTTCTATAAGCCTAATGTCACTCTTCTTCTGACAATAAATTTTGCATTCCAAGTAAACTAATGGCTAATGTTGATGTATTGTGCAGCAAAGCTGACGTTGTAGGTTGAATCATCCCTCCTACCCCCAGTAAAATTAATGTTGCATTAATCCCTACAATACTATGGTAATTTTTCTGAATTCGCTTCATCAAATAATTACTTAATTTCTTCAGAGTAACTATTTCATATAAGTGATCTGCTGATATCGTAACATCTGCAATTTCTCTAGCTATCTCTGCTCCATCGCTGATTGCAATTCCCACGTTTGCGGCTGAAAGTGCTGGAGAATCGTTGATTCCATCACCAATCATAATTACCGTATTTCCCTTACCTCTCTCTTTTTCAACAAATCGTGCTTTATCCTCTGGAAGTACCTCTGAATAATATTCATCCACACCAACTCTCTTTGCTACAGTCAAAGCTGCTCTTTCGCTATCTCCAGTCATCATAACAATTCGGTTAATCCCTATTTTTCTAAGTTCTGCAATTACCTCAGCAGCCTCTTCTCTAACTGGATCTTCTATGCAAATTACTGCTGCTAATTTCTTTTCAATTGCTAAATATAGATAAGAACACTCCACAGGGAGCTTTGCTAATTTCTCCTGATATTCTTCAAGTATCTCACAGCCCTCATCTTCAAATACAAAATGATGACTCCCTATTATGATACGTTTTTCATCTAAAGTAGAGGAAATACCATGTGCTACTATATACTCTACTTTTGAATGCATTTCTTCATGTTCTAGCCCTTGCTTCTTTGCGGCATCTACAACAGCCTTTGCCATAGAATGTGGAAAATGCTCCTCTAAACAAGCAGCAATACGCAGCAGCTCTTTTTCCTCCATTTCACAAAAAGAAACAACTTCTTTTACAGTAGGACAAGCTTTTGTCAAAGTTCCTGTTTTATCAAAGACAATTGTTGTAGCTTCTGCTATTGCTTCCATATACTTTCCACCTTTAACGGTGATACTGTGCATCCTTGCTTCTCGGATTGCAGAAAGTACAGATAGTGGCATTGCTAACTTTAAGGCACAAGAAAAATCTACCATTAATACTGCCAAAGCCTTTGTAATATCTCGGGTTAATAGCCAAGTGAGCATCGTTCCAACTAATGTGTAAGGAACTAGCTTATCTGCCAAATGCTCTGCTTTACTTTCTAAACCAGATTTTAGCTTTTCTGATTCTTCTATCATAGCTACAATTTTCTCAAATCGTGTTGAACCCATCACTTCCTTTACACGAATACTTAGCTCACCTTCTTCTATTACAGTTCCTGCATAAACATAACCATGTACTTCTTTCTTGACTGGTGCAGACTCTCCTGTCATAGAAGATTGATTTACCATAGCCTCACCTTCTGTTACAATTCCATCAAATGGAATCACATTGCCCATATGTACACGTACTTCGTCACCTGGCTGAATTTGCTTCGCTGGAATCAAAACCTCTCCTTCTTCTCGAATAAGCCAAACTTGGGTAATATCTAAGGACATACTTCTTGCCAAATCTTTAACAGATTTCTTATGAGTCCATTCTTCTAAAATTTCCCCAATTCCAAGAAGAAACATCACAGACCCTGCCGTCTTCATATCTCCTCTAGCAAGCGAAACAGCAATTGCTGTAGCATCTAATACTGCTACTTCAAGCTTTCTAGACCTGAGACTTTTCATACCTTCACAAATATACTTAACCGCCTGAATTCCAATCCAAATTGTTCGGACAGGCTCTGGAATAAGCAACTTTCCTCCTACTCGCATTAACACTTTCGTCATCAGTTTTTCCTGATATTTTGCATTCATCTCACGTCCAGAACTTTCCAAAATTGCCTCTGGAACAACCACCGATTCATATTGAAACTGTTTCAATAATTGAATCAAGTTTGCTCTACTGCCTGTATAGCGAATTGCGACATCTGCTGTACGCTCATACACCTTTACATCCTCAACATTGGGTGTATTTAACAAAAAATATTGCAGCGTGTCTGCCTGTTCATAACTCATCCTTTTTTGGACAATATGAATACGCATTCGCCCAGGAATTTCATGTTTGATTATAAATTTCACGTTCTATACTACCTCTGTACGCTCTTCTTGAATAGTTCCTTCTACAGTTTCCTCTTTTTCTGCCCTCTCTTCATTAATCATCTTTGCTTCTGCCAAAATATCCTCTGCATTCTCCTGTACTACTGTCACTGTCTGCATCACACTCTCTTTGGCACGTAGCACTGCTGCTGTACAATTTGTATAAACCTTTTTTGCATCCTTACTTGAGAGAACCTTAATCCCTGCTGTTCCAAATAATACACCACCTACAAAAAATCCTAATTTTCTCATTTTAAAAATATCAAACATTCTAAACTCCTCCTAACACCTTTTAATCTGTTATTGTATTTTATTTATGTTTATATCCTGTATAAAATACCATAAGCATACTAAATGCAGCAACCCATGCCCAAAATCTATGCTGTTTCATTCTCCTCTCCCCCTTTCAAAACCTCTACTCCATTACATTCACAACGGCACACTGACATCTTCTGAGCCTGAGAGCAAGTGCCCCCAACAGAACATCCTATACATTTAACCCCTTTTTTCTTTTGATGAACAATATACAATATTGAACTTGCCACCACAATGACAATAACTCCTAATATCATTAAATTTATCATCCTATTTCCCCTTTTTCATCAGCCCAATCAAAATTGCAACAAATCCTAATACTGCAATCAGTCCTGGAAGAAATGCTGTTCCTAATGCACCAGTTGTAAGCAATGTACCGATTTGGTATACAAGAAATGCTACCGTATATCCAGTTCCTAACTGAAGTCCAACACCTGCCCAAAACCATTTCTTACTTTGCATTTCTGAATTCATCGCACCAAGTGCTGCAAAACATGGTGGTGTATACAAGTTAAACATTAAGTATGCAAGTGCCGCTACCTTTGTAAGTCCCATAATAGTAGCTACCTCACTGGCACCTCCTACCAACGCAAATTCCTCTGTGTCAATGAAATTTGTAATACTATATACAACTGCTAATGTACCAACTACATTTTCTTTTGCGATAAATCCCGTAATTGCAGCTGCTGCCAATTGCCACACTCCAAATCCCAGTGGAATAAATAAAAATGCGAATGGATGTGCAATGGATGCAAGAATAGAGGTACCCTCCATTCCTTCCTCTACCAGCTTAAATTGCCAGTTAAAGCTCTGCATAATTTGTACTACTGTATTGCATACTAATATAATTGTTCCTGCTTTTATAATATACGCCTTTCCACGTTCTAGCATAGAAAGAGTTGCCCTTTTTAAACTTGGAATTTTATACTCTGGTAACTCAATAATAAAGAATGATTTACGATATTTTTGACCCGTAATCTTTTTCACCAATAATGCACCAATAAAAATCAATAAAATTCCCATCAAATACATCACTGCACTTACCCAAAAAGCATCCTCGAAAAATGCACCTGCAAACAATGCAATTACTGGAATCTTTGCACCACATGGCATAAATGGTGTTAACATTGCTGTGGCTCTTCTCTCTCTCTCATTTCGAATGGTACGACATGCCATAACTCCAGGAATCGCACATCCTGTTCCAATTACCATTGGAATAATAGACTTTCCTGAAAGCCCTACTCTTTTAAAAATTGGATCCAATACAACCGTTGCTCTCGCCATATAGCCACAGTCTTCTAAAAGTGCAATTAAGAAATACATCACCATAACTAGAGGCAAAAATCCAACAACAGCTCCTACACCACCAATAATTCCATCTACCAATAAAGCCTGTAAAAATGGGTTTGCATCTTCTACTAAGGAAGCAACCCAAGATTGAAATGTTTCAATCCAACCAACAAGCCAATCTGCAATCCATGTTCCAAGAGTTGTTTGTGATATGTAAAAAACAAGGAAAATAATCACTGCAAAAATTGGAATCCCTACAAATTTATTCGTAAGAATTGCATCTATTTTGTCCTGTTTATTCTTATCCTTTGTAAAAACTTTGCGAAACTCCACAGACTTCACAATTTCATTGACAAATGCAAAACGCTTTCTATCTTCTGCTTCTACTAAAGCTTTATCTTGTAAATCAATCTCTCCTTGTACATAAGGTGCCTTTTGTTGCTTTCCTTTTAATGCAACTGCCTGATTCACAACTTCTTTTAGCCCCTCATGATCCAAAGATGCCGAAACCGTTTGAATAACTGGGCATCCAAGCTTTTCGGACAATACTTTCACTTTAATATCCGTTCCTTTTTTTCGTGTAACGTCACTTTTATTCAATGCCACGACAATGGGAATTCCTAATTCCAACAATTGTGTTGTAAAAAACAAACTTCTACTCAAATTCGTTGCATCTACTATATTAATAATGACATCTGGATTTTCATTTTTCACATAACTGCTTGTAATACTCTCCTCTGATGTAAATGGAGACATAGAATATGCTCCTGGCAAATCTACAGCAATCAACTCTTCCTCTCCATCATAATACATCCCCTTAATAGGGCTTTCTTTCCTCTCTACAGTAACCCCAGCCCAGTTGCCAATTTTCTCGTTTCTCCCTGTCAACGCATTGTACATTGTTGTCTTACCACTGTTAGGATTTCCCGTCAATGCAATTCTCATAATCACGCTTTCCTCCTTCTGTTTTTAATTAGACTAAACTAACTCGCTAGCAAAAAAATAGTGACCTTATTCACTATTTTATATGGAAATTGCCTTTGCCAAATCAATATCAATATTATATCGTGCATCTTTGATAGATACTACACACCCACCTTTTAAATGGGAGATTACAGTAATTGGCTCTCCACTGTAACATCCAAGAGAAAACAAGAAAGATTCTAGCTCTTCATCCTCTGTGGAGATTGCTTGAATAATATACTCTTCCCCTTCTTTTGCATCCAATAAATTTCTCATACCATATACACTCCATTATATAATATATAGTTACTTTATATTGACTAGGATTAGTCTATCCTAATTTCAATGTTTTGTCAATCTTTTTTTTATTTGCTGTAAGTCATAAAATATGTTATACTGAGAAAAATTTATATCAGAAATGGAGAGAATGACGAGATGAAAGTAAATGAATCAGCTGAAAACTATCTAGAAACTATACTAGTCCTAAGTCAGAAGCGTCCTGTTGTCCGTTCTGTTGATATTGCCGAAGAACTTGGATTTAAAAAATCCAGCGTCAGCGTTGCTATGAAAAACTTACGAGAGAAGAACCATATTACAGTTACAAGAGAAGGCTATATATATCTTACTGAATCTGGAAAGGAGATTGCTGATATGATTTACGAACGCCACCAACTCCTCTCCTCTTGGTTAGTTTCCCTTGGTGTCGACGAGTCTATTGCTGTCGAAGATGCCTGTCGTATGGAACATATTTTAAGTCAGGAAAGCTATGATGCCATCAAACATTACATAAAAACACATACTTCCAGATAAAAGAAAAAACAGTATAGACACAGCTGCTATACTGTTTTTCTTTCTCTATCGCTATCTTTTATTCAAAGAATAACTTCATATCCTCTTCTGGTGTTGTAATTCCCGCAATTTTAAATTGTTCTACCAATATTTTTGCCACATTTGGAGAAAGGAATGCTGGCAATGTTGGTCCCAAATGAATATTTTTCACTCCCAAATATAATAAAGCAAGTAAAACAATCACTGCCTTTTGCTCATACCATGCAATGTTATAAACAATTGGAAGGTCATTGATATCATCTAATC
>JAHLFA010000061.1 GCA_018883985.1 Candidatus Ruminococcus intestinipullorum
TGCATTGTATGCACCTCCGAGTGATTGATTGTGGAAGATTGGCGCTTGGGGGTTTCTTTTTATTTTAACAAAAAAATAAAATGTTGGAAATGTAATTGTAAAATCACACCCCAACATTTATTATAGAACCAAAAAACTTAGTGTAACAGCATTTTTTATACCTCATTTATACCCCTTCTTTCCAAAGAGTTACTAATTCACCTGGGCTTTTAATAATCTTATTTGCCCCTGCTATCTCCAACTCCTTACGGTCTCCATACCCATATAAAACTCCAACAGAAAAAAGTCCTGTAGTTTTTGCTCCTAAAATGTCGTGTTCTCTATCCCCAACCATCCAAATATTTTCTCTGTCCAAAAACCTACATTCCTCTAAAACATATTCAATCACTTCCGATTTTTTCGTTCTCGTCCCATCCATTCTAGCACCACCAATAAAATCAAAGTATCTTTCTATGTCAAAATGTTTGGCTATTATCCGTGCAAATTTTTCTGGTTTTGAAGTAGCAATTGCAAGTTTAACTCCTTGTTCTTGCAAATATTGTAACAATTCAGGAATTCCACTATAAACAGAATTTTCAAAAATTCCTTTTTCTGTATAATATTCTCGGTAAAATTCCACCATTTTTCCAGCTTCTTTCATAGAAATTCTACAAAAATCACGAAATTGTTCTTGTAATGGAGGCCCTATAAAACAACGTAAACTCTCCTTATTGTCTACACGCATTCCTATTTTTTTTAATGCATATTCTACACCATTGATAATTCCTGTGCCTGAATCTGTTAATGTACCATCTAAATCAAATAATATTGTATCTGCCCTTCTCATCTTTACTCTCCACTTTAAAAACTCCGAATCTGATCTTCTTCATCCTGTGTTTTTATAATCTTTTTTATTACTACATAATACCCAAATTGGTCATTTACTTTAATATATACTCGTTCTCCCTCTTTATGACCAAGAATAGCCTTTCCTATTGGAGATTCAATGCTAATACGACCATTTAAGGAACTGCCTCTTACGGAAGTTACCAAACGATATGTTTCCACTTCATCATCATCTTCACAATACAATTGTACTGTATTATTTAATCCTACCTCATCCTCTTTGGAATTATCCTCTACAATGATGGCTGTTTTTAGCATTCGCTCTAAATAACGAATTCTACTTTCATTACGGTTTTTCTCTTTTTTCGCGGCATGATATTCAAAATTTTCACTTAAATCACCATGAGAACGAGCTTCCTTTACTGATTCAATCAACTTTTTTCTCTCTACTAACTTCCTATGCTCAATCTCCTGTTGAATCTTTTCTACATCACTTTTTGTTAACTTCTCTCTCATGTTATTCCTCCAACTTGGCACACATTGAAAAATAGACCTTAAAGCTATATGCCCCAAGGTCTATTCACTCTTTTTATTTTACAAGTAAAGACTTTCCTGTCATTTCCTTTGGCTGTTCCATTCCCATTAATTCAATTAATGTTGGAGCTATATCTGCTAAGCATCCACCTTCTCTTAATTTGTACTCTGGGTTTGCATTTACTAAAATGAATGGAACTGGATTTGTTGTATGAGCTGTAAATGGCTCTCCTGTTGTTTCATCGATTAATTGCTCTGCATTTCCATGATCTGCACAAATGAACATTTGTCCATCCACTTCTTTAATTGCTTCTACTGCTCTTCCAATACACTCATCTACAGCCTCAATTGCTTGAATTGCAGCTGGTTCCACTCCTGTATGTCCCACCATATCTGGGTTTGCAAAATTGATAACAATTACATCATATTTTTCAGACTTAATTGCTTCTACTAATTTATCACATACTTCATATGCACTCATCTCTGGTTTTAAATCATATGTTGCAACCTTTGGAGATTTTACCAAAATTCTATCTTCTCCTTGATTTGGTTCTTCTACTCCACCATTAAAGAAAAATGTTACATGTGCATACTTTTCTGTTTCTGCTATACGAGCCTGTGTCATATGATTTGCTGCTAAAAATTCTCCAAATGTATTTGTAATTTCTTCTTTTACAAATGCAACAGCCTTATTTTCAATTGTCACATCATATTCTGTGAAGCATACAAATGTTGTCTTTACTCTCTCTCCTCTATCAAAACCATCAAATGCTTCATCACAGAAGGTTCTTGTAATTTCTCTCGCACGGTCTGGACGGAAATTAAAGAAAATAACAGAATCTCCATCTTGAATTGTAGCAACTGGTGTCTGATCTTTTACGATTACCATTGGTTCTACAAACTCATCTGTCTTATCTGCATCATAAGAAGCTTGTATTCCTTCCATTGCAGAAGCAGCAAATACTCCCTCTCCTTTTACAAGAGCCTTATATGCTTTTTCTACACGATCCCAACGATTATCTCTATCCATAGCGTAATAACGTCCTGATATACTTGCTACTGCTCCCACACCAAGCTCTTGCATCTTAGATTCCAATGCTGCAACATATTCTTTTCCTGAAGCTGGAGGTGTATCACGTCCATCTAAAAAGCAGTGTACATATACTTTTTCTACACCTTGCTTTTTCGCTAGCTCTAACAATCCGTAAACATGTTCAATATGACTATGCACTCCACCATCTGAAACAAGTCCCATCAAATGTAATGCTGTATTGTTTTCCTTTGCATTCTGACAAGCAGAAAGTAAGGCTGCATTTTCAAAGAAGTCCCCATCTTGGATAGATTTTGTAATCTTTGTTAATTCTTGATATACTATACGTCCTGCTCCCATATTTAAGTGACCTACTTCTGAATTTCCCATCTGCCCCTCAGGAAGACCTACAGAAAGTCCACTGGCATTACCTTTCACAAAAGGATATTCTTTCATTAAACTATCCATTACAGGTGTCTTTCCCTCTGCTACTGCGTTACCTTCTATTTTATCATTTAATCCATATCCATCTAAAATCATCAATACGGTTGGTTTCTTTCTCATACTTTCTTCTCCTTTTATTTCATACATTTTATGCTATATACAAAAAAACGTGGTGAGCGATGCGTGCTGCTCCCCACGTTTTCTTACACTTATTTATAGTTTACAATTTTACCAAATTCAGGCTTTAATGATGCGCCTCCTACAAGACCACCATCGATATCTGCCTGTGCAAATAATTCAGGAGCTGTTGCTGCATTTACAGAACCACCGTATTGAATACGAATTGCTTCTGCTGTTGCTTCATCATAGATTTCAGCAATACATTCTCTAATAGCTTTACATACTTCTTGTGCTTGCTCTGTAGTTGCTGTTTTTCCTGTTCCAATAGCCCAGATAGGCTCATATGCGATTACTGCCATTTTTGCCTGATCTGCTGTTACATTTTGGAATCCTACTTTAACCTGTTGACGGATAAAGTCCATAGTAACACCTTGTTCTCTCTGCTCTAAAGACTCTCCACAGCACATAATTGGTGTAATATTATGTTCAAAAGCTTTAAGCATTTTCTTATTAACATCTTCGTTTGTTTCTCCGAAGTAATCTCTTCTTTCAGAGTGTCCAAGTACTACGTACTTTACTCCTGCATCTACAAGCATTGCTGGAGAAATTTCACCTGTATAGGCTCCACTTTCCTCAAAATACATATTTTCTGCACCAACTTGGATATTTGTTCCTTTCACAGCCTCTACAACTGGTACAATATCAATTGCTGGTACACAGAATACTACATCTACTTCTTCATTTGCAACCAATGGTTTTAACTCTTCAACTAAAGCAACAGCTTCACTTGGAGTCTTATTCATTTTCCAATTTCCTGCAATAATTTTCTTTCTAGCCATCTTTATCACTCTTTCTTTTTTAATTATTTGTCATTTGCTGCTGCTACACCTGGAAGCTCTTTTCCTTCTAGGAATTCTAAAGAAGCTCCTCCACCTGTAGAGATGTGTGTCATTTTATCTCCAAATCCAAGCTGATTTACTGCTGCAGCAGAGTCTCCTCCACCGATAATTGTAACTGCATCTGTTTCAGCTAATGCTTGAGCAACTGTCTTTGTTCCATCTGCAAAATTAGGCATTTCAAAACATCCCATTGGTCCATTCCAAACAACTGTTTTTGCTGTTTTTACTGTTTCAGCATATAATTTTGCTGTTTCTGGTCCAATATCTAATCCCATCCATCCTTCTGGAATTTCCATCTGTGGAACTACTTTGAAGTTAGCATCGTTAGAAAATGCATCTGCTGCTACTGCATCTACTGGAAGAAGCAATTTCACACCTTTTTCTTTTGCTTTTTCAATCATGTCAAGAGCATATTGGCAATAATCTTCTTCAAGAAGAGAGTTTCCAACACTTCCTCCTTGAGCTTTGCTGAATGTAAAGCACATTCCTCCACCGATGATTAAAGTATCTACTTTATCCAATAAGTTTTCAATTACAGAAATCTTACTTGATACTTTAGAACCTCCTAAAATTGCAACGAATGGTCTTTCAGGATTTTCTACGGCGTTTCCAAGGAAATCGATTTCTTTTTGCATTAAGTATCCAACAACTGCTGTATCAACAAACTGTGTAACTCCTACATTTGAGCAGTGTGCTCTATGTGCTGTTCCGAATGCATCGTTTACAAATACATCACACAATGAAGCTAAATCTTTAGAGAATGCTTCTCCATTCTTTGTTTCTTCTGCTCTATAACGTGTATTTTCAAGAAGGATAATTTCTCCATCTTTCATTTCTTCTACAGCTTTTCTTGCATTTTCTCCTACAACTTCAGCGTCTGCTGCAAACTTAACTTCCTGACCTAGTAATTCAGAAAGTCTAACTGCTACTGGAGCTAAAGACAATTCTGGCTTTGGTTCTCCCTTTGGTTTTCCAAGATGAGAGCAAAGAATGATTTTTCCACCATCTGCAACTAATTTTTTAATTGTTGGAAGAGCTGCTACTAAACGGTTTTCGTCTGTAATTTTTCCATCAATCAATGGCACGTTGAAGTCACATCTTACAAGTACTCTTTTTCCTTTTACATTAATATCATCTACTGATTTTTTGTTAAGCATTATTATTGCCTCCCTATTCGCTTATTTACGCTAAAAAAGAGACCCGGCCCAAATAAGACCGGACCCCTTTGTGAGTCTATTTTCAAACTTAATTTTTAATGAAATTCTACTCTACTGATTACAATAATGTTCCGAAGTGTTTGATTGTTCTTACCATCTGGCTTGTGTAAGAATTTTCATTGTCATACCAAGAAACAACCTGTACCTGTGTTGTTCCATTGTCTAATGGAAGAACCATTGTCTGTGTTGCATCGAATAAAGAACCAAATTTCATTCCTACGATATCGCTAGATACGATTTCATCTGTGTTGTATCCAAATGATTCGTTTGCTGCAGCTTTCATAGCTTCATTAACTTGATCTACTGTTACAGTTCCTTCTACTACAGCTGTTAAAATTGTTGTAGATCCTGTTGGTGTTGGAACACGCTGAGCAGCACCGATTAATTTTCCATTTAATTCTGGGATAACTAATCCGATTGCTTTTGCAGCACCTGTACTATTTGGAACGATGTTGCAAGCAGCTGCACGAGATCTTCTTAAATCACCTTTTCTCTGTGGTCCGTCCAATGTCATCTGATCTCCTGTGTAAGCGTGAATTGTACACATGATACCTGTTTTGATTGCTGCAAGATCATTCAATGCTTTTGCCATTGGTGCAAGACAGTTTGTTGTACAAGAAGCTGCAGAGATGATGTGATCATCTTTTGTTAACTGCTCGTGGTTTACGTTGTAAACGATTGTTGGAAGGTCGTTTCCAGCTGGAGCAGAGATAACAACTTTCTTAGCACCTGCATCAATGTGTGCCTGAGCTTTTGCTTTAGATGTGTAGAATCCTGTACATTCTAATACTACATCTACTCCGATTTCTCCCCATGGAAGTTCTTTCGCATCAGCTTTTGCATAGATTTTGATTTCTTTTCCATCTACTGTAATAGAATCTTCACCAGCTTCTACTTTATCTGCAAGTTCATACTTTCCTTGTGTAGAATCATATTTCAATAAGTGAGCAAGCATTGTTGGAGATGTTAAATCGTTGATTGCAACTACCTCATATCCTTCTGCTCCAAACATTTGTCTGAATGCAAGACGTCCAATACGTCCAAATCCATTAATCGCTACTTTTACTGCCATGATTAATTCCTCCTAAAGTTAAAAAAAATTGTTTGCTGCCATGCAGCTGTTTATGGCAAATCCCTAACAATTTTAAATAAAGAAAACACTTTGTTAAAGATTCATCAACTAGAGTTATTGTACTAAAACAAGAACAAAATTTCAAGTACTATTTCGTTTTTTATAGAAGTTGTTTAAAAATAGGTTTTCTATTTTTAAATTCTGTATAATATTTAAAACCACACATGCTTAAAATTTCAGACACTTTTTGAAAGTCATATGCTATATGCTCTGGTTTATGGGCATCTGCACCAATGGTTATAATCTCTCCTCCAAGCTCTCGATATCTTCGGATAATATCGGGATGTGGGTGACAAAAGCCTAATCCATATTTAAAACCTGCTGTATTTAACTCAATTCCTTTTCCCTTTTGAATTACCTTTTTCAATATCGTATCTATTTCATCGGCATACGTTTGATAAGAATACTGCTTTGCCTTTTCTTTTCCATAACGTACCACATAGTCTATATGCCCTAAAACATCAAAGTCTTCTATTACATCTAAGCATTCGGCTGTTGCTTGAAAAGTTTCCCGATATACCTCTTCGTCCGTCCTATTTTGAAAAATTTCACCATAAAAGGGATCTTTTCCATGGACTACATGAATGGAGCCTATGACGAAGTCAAATGGATGTTTTTGAATCAAATTCTGATAATATTCTTTCAAATGTGTTTGAAGTCCTATTTCTATACCGATACGTATATCCAGCTTTCCTTCGTATTCTTTTTGATATTTCTTTAATACATCAAAATATTGGTCTACATCAAATGTAAAATTTTTAATTGAAATATCCTCATGTATTGGATAATCACAATCATTGTGATCTGTAATACAAATAGCCTCCAGTCCCAAATTTACAGCCTGTTCTAACATATGTTTTACTAAAGTATTACAATCTCCAGAAAATTCCGTATGCATATGACAATCACTTGTAATCATACAATCGTTCCCCCACCTAAAACGTACTCGCCATCATAAAATACAACTGCCTGACCTGGTGTTACAGCTCTTTGTTCTTCCTCAAATGTACAAAGAAGCTCATCTTCCCCTATCATTTCTATGGTACACCATGCACCTTTATGATTGTAACGAATTTTTGCAAACACACGCATTGGTTCCTTTAATTCTTCTATGGACATAAAATTCAATGTATTGGCTTTTAATGTTTTTGTCATAGACTCTTCTTTTGTCCCAATGACCACTTCATTTGTATCTGGACGAATCTCTAGTACAAATGCTGGATATCCTAGTGCCAAACCTAGCCCCTTTCTCTGACCAACTGTATAGTGGGTAATTCCCTTATGCTTACCTAATACAGTTCCATCCAAGGTAACAAAGTTTCCTGTTGGTATTTCTACCCCCACTTCTTCTTCAATATAACGTGCGTAATCTCCATCTGGAACAAAACAAATATCTTGGCTATCTGGTTTCTTTGCGATTCGAAGATTGATATTTTCTGCCATTTCTCGAATCTCTTCCTTGGAATAATCTCCAACTGGCATTAAGGTTCTACTTAACTGCTCTTGAGTAAGATTGTATAATGCATATGTTTGATCCTTGGCAATCGATGCCGAACGCTGTAATGTATATCTTCCATTCTCCAACTTAACCACTCGTGCATAATGTCCCGTTGCAATATAATCAGCACCAATTGCTAAGCTTCTTTGCAGCAAAGATTCCCATTTGACATAACGATTACAGGCAATGCATGGATTTGGTGTTTTCCCTTGCATATAGGATGAAACAAAATAATCTATCACCTGTTCCTTGAACTCTTTTTTAAAGTTCATAACATAATATGGTATTTCTAGTGCTGCTGCGACCCTTCTTGCATCATCTACAGCACTAAGTCCACAACAACCTGCATTCTCCTCTTGTACAGCCTGCTCTTCATCTTGCCATATCTGCATGGTTACACCAATCACTTCATATCCTTGCTGTTTTAAAAGATAGGCAGCTACTGAAGAATCTACACCACCAGACATACCAACAACAACCTTTTTCATCTTAATATTCCTCTTCTTCCTCATCTTCATGAATATCAGATTTTGGTTTTTCTAATCCTTCTATTTTGATATTATGTTTCTCAGCATAATCCCAAAGAGCTGCATGAATTGCTTCCTCTGCTAAAAGAGAACAATGCACTTTTACTGGTGGAAGTCCATCTAATGCTTCCATAACAGCTTTATTTGTAACTTTTAATGCTTCATAAATGCTTTTTCCTTTTACTAATTCTGTTGCCATACTACTTGTTGCAACTGCAGCACCACATCCAAATGTTTTAAATTTTACGTCTTGAATAATTTGGTTTTCATCAATATCTAAATAAATTCTCATGATATCGCCACATTTTGCATTTCCAACAGTACCTACACCACTTGCGTTTTCAATCTCTCCTACATTTCTTGGATTTTGAAAATGATCCATAACTTTTTCTGTATACATCGTTTATTTTCCTCCATCTTCTATAAGTTATCTTCTTATGTTATTTGCTCTGTTTTTTTATAAAATCTTCATATAAAGGTGACATACTTCTTAAATTTGCCACAATCTCTTTTAAGGATTCTACAACAAAGTCCAGCTCTTCTTTTGTTGTATCCTCTCCCAATGTCATACGCAAAGAGCCATGTGCAATCTCGTGTGGAAGTCCAATGGCTAAAAGTACATGGGATGGATCTAGCGAACCTGAAGTACATGCTGACCCACTTGAAGCACAAATCCCCTTCATATCCAACATAATTAAAAGTGACTCGCCTTCAATAAATCTGAAACTAAAATTCACATTATTTGGAAGACGATTTTGACGATCTCCATTTAGTTTTGCATATGGAATTTCCTGCTCAATTCGCTCAATAAGATAATCTCTTAATTCACTCTCTTTTCTACTTCTTTCTTCCATTGTACGCTCAGCTCGTTCCACTGCTTTTCCCAATCCAATGATTCCAGGTACATTTTCTGTTCCTGCTCTACGCTTACGCTCTTGGCTTCCTCCGTGTACAAAAGAACGAATTTTTACTCCTGTACGGATATACAACATTCCAATTCCTTTTGGACCATTTAATTTATGTCCACTGGCACTTAGCATATCAATATGACATTCCTCTACATCGATTGGTATCTGACCAAATGCCTGCACTGCATCTGTGTGGAACAAAATTCCATGTTCGTGTGCAATTTCACCAATTTCTTTGATTGGCTGAATCGTACCAATTTCATTGTTTGCATACATAATTGTAATCAAAATTGTATCTGGACGAATTGCTGCCTTTAAATCCTCTAACTTCACAGTACCGTTCTCATCCACATCTAGGTATGTTACTTCAAATCCTCTTTGTTTCTCTAAATATTCACAAGTATGCAAAACTGCATGATGCTCTATTTTAGATGTAATAATATGTTTTCCTTTATTTTCATAGGCTTCTGCTGTTGCTTTAATTGCCCAGTTATCAGACTCTGTTCCTCCAGCTGTAAAATAAATCTCATTTGTTTTTGCATGAATAAGATTTGCAATTTTCTCTCTTTGAAGTGTAACCGCCTCTTTATTCTGTGCTGCAAAACTGTATACACTTGATGGATTCCCAAACTGTTCCGTAAAATATGGAAGCATTGCATCTACAACTTCTTGTGCAGTTTTTGTAGTTGCAGCATTATCTAGATAAATTAGTTTTTTCATTCTATTTCCTCCTGCCTTTATGTTGATTTTAAATCGTCTATATTAATTCATGCAGCGTGGCTGCCCTTTATTGTCTTGACACGGTAATTTTTTACTTTCTTCTACCAGCTCTGCCAAATTGATTTGGTCCACGGTTTGATTGATACTTGTATTAATCTTCTGCCATACATACTTTGTCACGCAGCTATCTGCTGATTGACATCCACCTTCTTCTAACAGACCAGAACACTCAACTGGATCTAATGAGCCCTCCAATGCACGAAGAATATCTCCAACGGAAATCTCTTCTAGTGCTTTTCCAAGAATATAACCTCCTGAAGCTCCACGTATACTTTGAATCAAACCTGCTTTTTTTAGTTTTGACATCAACTGCTCTAAATATCTCTCAGAGATTCCTTGTCTCTCCGAAATACTGGTAATTGATACAGGCTCGGTTCCTCCATTTTGCGCGACATCCAATAAAGCTCGCAAGCCATACCGCCCTTTTGTGGACAGTTTCATGTTATCCCCTCCTGCCATTTTTAATCCCTAGTATTTTACTAGGATTTTATCCATTTGTAGAATACCACTGTGATTTTGTTCTGTCAAGATGAAAACTGGAATATCTTTATAAAAACAAAACGAATGGAGATTGTCTTGTCTAAAAAACATACAATTATACGGGGAACACTTATTTTAACATCTGTTGGCTTTCTTTGCAGAATTATGGGATTTTTTTATCGCATCTTTTTAAGTCATACCTTTGGAGAGGAGGGTGTGGGGCTTTACCAATTAGTATTCCCTGTATTTGCCTTTGCACTCTCCTTTACATGTGCTGGTTTAGAAACTGCGATTTCTAGAACTGTTGCTAGAAAAGTATCACTACATAAACAAAATGAGGCTCGTGAAATTCTGCTCCTAGGCATCATGATTTCCTCAGTAACTTCTTTTCTTAGCCTTTTGCTTGTTCAAAAATATGCCTCCCCTTTATCCATCTACCTTCTCGGTGATGCTCGTTGTGAACTGCTGTTAGTGATTTTTTCATATGCACTGCCATTCGCTTCCATCCATTGCTGTGTTATGGGGTATTGTTATGGCCTTAAACAAACAAAAATTCCTGCAATTTCACAATTAATTGAACAAATTAGCAGAATTCTTTGTGTCTTTGTTTTGTATTATATTTTCTCAAAAAAATTAACGAACATTCCAATTGCTATTGCTGCTATCGGGCTTGTTTTTGGGGAATTCATCTCAACAATTTATGCTTTGCAGGCTTTACAAAAACAAAATACAACTATACTTTACCCTTTTCCTAACTTTTTAACTTTGAAACTTCGTATACGAGAACTCATCCCTCTTTCTCTCCCTTTAACGGCAAATAGGGTTGTGCTAAATCTTCTCCAAAGCATCGAAGCTGTTTCCATCCCCGGCAGTTTAAAGCTTTATAATCACAGCACAGCGGAAGCTCTTCGTATTTATGGAGTTCTAACAGGAATGGCTCTTCCTTGTATCCTATTTCCTTCAGCCATTACTAGCTCCATTTCTATTATGCTAATGCCTACTGTTGCTGAAATTCAGGCAGTATGTGATTTTAAAAAACTACAAAATTTGTTGCACAAAGTACTTAGCACTTGTTTTTTATTGGGGTTATTTTGCTGTTTGTTCTTTTTAATTTTTGGAAAAATAATTGGCCGTCTTTTATTCGATAGTACATTAGCTGGAGATTTTTTAATTACCCTTTCATGGATTTGTCCGTTTCTATATGTGAATAGCTCTCTACAAAGTGTTATCAATGGACTTGGAAAAACAAGTTCTACTTTTTTCATCAACATGCTTGGACTCTTTATAAGAATTGGAAGTGTATTTTTTGCGATTCCATCCTTTGGGATTAAAGGATATCTCTGGGGACTTCTTATTAGTCAGCTCTCTATTTGTTTATTTTCTGGCATTCTTTTATGGAAATATTTATACTCGTCTTTAAATACTAAATGAAATGTATATAAAAACTACTACATACTCTACCATATAATGGAGTATGTAGTAGCAATCTATCTTTATAAAATTCCTATAAACATCTTTACAAAAATGGGATTCACATAAACTTCTAATATTACCCCTAAAACGAGCATAACCCCCGTAAAGATACTTTTTTGAAGATTCCATTGTCCTTTTGGATATGTATAACTGTACCATAATACAACAAGACATGCTGGTATATAGCATAAGAACTGTGGCAATATTCCTATCACACAAAGGATAACGCCTTTCACTCCCATATATAAAACCGACATGGAAAGAAGTACACCACTTGAAAAGCCCGTCCAAAGTATGAAAGAAATAACAGATACTTTTCGTAAATTCGTAAAGGCAAGTCCTAAAAGTACAAGAAAAGGAATCATTCTTACTCGAAAGATATAGAATATGTATTCACTAACGATTATTTCTAGTTCTTTATAGCGTTCTAAAAAGTATTCACTAAAAATCCCCCAGTTCAATCCTAATTGATTTCCAGTGAGGTTTGCATAAAAAATCCCACTTAAAAACCCTAACATATATAATCCAAGAATCTGTTTCCTCGTATGAAGTATCTTCACCAAATCTCCTCCCATCTTTTCCATACTGTATTGTATGCACGATGGGATTCTCATATTCTTATTTTCCGTATTTTACAGCATAGGCTAATAAAGCAGAAATGGTTTTTGAATCTTCAATTTCACCTGAATATATTTTCTCCTTGAGTTCTTCTATTGTGTATTCTTCTATTTCAATAAATTCATCTTCATCTAAATGTTGCTTTGCTGGAATTAAATCTCTCGCAACGTAAATTTCTATCCGCTCATTACAAAATGCTACTGTAGTTCGAACCGTGATGAGCCACTCTAAATTTTCACAACGAAATCCCGTTTCCTCTTCAAGTTCTCTCCCTGCACAAATAATACCAGGCTCATCTGCCTCATTCAATGCCCCTGCTGGAATTTCCAATGTGTATCTCTCCAAAGCATTGCGATATTGTCGTACCATTAAAATCTTTCCTTCTTTTGTAACAGGCACTACAGCGGCTGCACCTTTATGAGAAATAAAATCCCATACAGCCGTTCTTTCTCCATCTATTTGCATCGTATCTTGATAAAAATCCAAAATTTTACCTTTAAACTTTAATTCCCTTTTTACTCTCTTGATTTTCTCACTCATTTTCATTCACCTCTAAAAAAAGAATTCCCTTCTATCTATTTCGATTTCGGGGAATTCCAACTTTTCTTATATGATAATTCTATTTTGCGTAATCTGTAACACGTGACTCACGAATTACATTTACTTTAATTTGTCCAGGATACTCTAACTCAAATTCAATTTGGTTAGCGATTTCCCTTGCCATAAGTACCATATCATCATCTGTGACTTGATCTGGAACTACCATAACTCGAATCTCTCTACCTGCCTGAATAGCAAAAGATTTTTCCACACCTTTAAACTGGTTTGCAATCTCTTCTAATTGTTTCAATCTGTTTGTATATGTTTCTAATGTTTCTCGTCTTGCACCTGGTCTTGCTGCAGAAATAGTATCTGCCGCCTGAACCACACACGCAATCAACGTTTGAGGTTCTACATCTCCATGATGCGACTCTACCGCATTAATCACTGTTGCAGATTCCTTATACTTTCTACAAAGGTCTACACCTATCTGAATATGAGAGCCTTCTACATCGTGATCAATGGATTTTCCAATATCATGTAAAAGTCCTGCTCGTTTTGCCATTCGAACATCCAAACCAATTTCTCCAGCTAATAGTCCTGAAAGCTGAGCAACCTCTACTGAATGCTTCAATGCATTTTGACCGTAACTTGTTCGAAACTTCATGCGACCAAGCAAACGCAGTAATTCAGAATGAATTCCAGGTACACCTACTTCAATAGCTGCAGCCTCTCCTTCTTCACGAATCATAGCATCAACTTCTCTTTGTGCTTTTTCCACCATTTCTTCAATTCTTGCTGGATGAATACGGCCGTCCACAATTAATCGTTCAAGTGCAATTCTTGCAACCTCTCTACGAATTGGATCAAATCCTGACAAAACGACTGCTTCTGGTGTATCATCTATAATCAATTCTACACCTGTTAAGGTTTCTAGAGTACGGATATTTCTTCCCTCTCTACCTATAATTCTACCTTTCATCTCGTCATTTGGAAGCTGTACTACGGAAATAGTGGTTTCTGCTACATGGTCTGCGGCACATCTTTGAATCGCATTGACAACATACTCTTTTGCCTTTTTATCAGCTTCTTCCTTTGCCTGAGATTCCATCTCTCGAACCATCTTAGCAGTTTCATGCTTCACATCTTCTTCAACAGTTTTCAACAAATATTCTTTTGCTTGTTCGGAGGTTAGACCTGAGATTCTTTCTAGTTCCTGTACTCGTTTTTCACCGAGTTCTTCTACCTTGGCTTCTCGCTGCTTTAGCTGCTCTTCTTTTACTGTAAATCTAGCTTCTCGCTGTTCCATAGCTTCAGAACGCTTATCTATCGCTTCTTCTTTTGCAAGAACTCGCTTTTCATAACGTTGAAGCTCTGCTCTTCTTTCTTTGGTTTCTTTTTCAAGATCATTCTTTGTACGAATAGATTCTTCCTTAATCTCCAAAAGAGCTTCTTTTTTAGTCGCTTCTGCCGTTTTTACAGCATCGTCAATAATCTCTCTCGCTTTTGTTTCTGCATTACCAATCTTAGATTCTGCGTTATTCTTCAGATTTGTAATCGTCACATGACGAGTAACGATACCAACGATAATTG
>JAHLFA010000062.1 GCA_018883985.1 Candidatus Ruminococcus intestinipullorum
GAATAGAGGGGATGTGAGAGTGAAATAGGAAACCCAAGGGGTTTCTTATTTTAGTTTATATAAGTATTTGACCACCGTACAGATTTTCCCATACGGTGGCATCTGGATTATTTGCCGAACAAATCACTATGCGTGCCAGTGCGAGTCAGCGTCAGCACTAGCACATCATCTTCTATACGATAAACGAGCAACCAGTCTGGGAGAATATGACATGTTCCAGCAATTCAATTTTCAGGCCACGCTTGATAGCTCGCTTGTAGTCCCGCTTGAAAGTGGTCGTGTACTTGACGATGTATTTTGTTTTTTTCATTTTTTTAGGTCGGCAAACAACTCGGCAAGGTTATTGTAGCCCTTTATAGACGGGTCTTTTGCAATCCTTTCTGCTTCTAGCATGGCAACAGTCGTTTCCTTGTTGGGGTGTTCCAGTTTTACTTCAAAAGGAATGCCACCTTCACGAAGTGACTGACGCACGAAAATATTGAATGCCGTAGTCAGGTTCATGCCCAGCTCATTGAAAAGAGCATCGGCTTGTGCTTTCAAATCTGCATCCATGCGAATACTGATGTTTGTAGTATTTCCAGCCATATTATCAACCCCTTTCTGCTGACACTATTAGTATATGCTATTTGCACGAAGAAAACAATATTTTGCACGAAATATCTAATAGTAAAATTTTACGAATAGCCTATTTTTACAGATGTGGATTGACCCTAATACTGAGGCAATGTATAATTTACATAGGTTAGGTGAGTATAAATTAGAAAAATGTTCATATGAGAGTAATATAGGTTACTCTTTATCTAAGGAAATGAGAAAATCAAATATTGAAGATATAAAACAGGATTTAAGCAATTATTTCAAATATCTTTTATCTTCAGATTTAGATTTGGGTTGTTTAGAATATAGAATAAAATCTAAAGATTCTATAAATAGAAAGCTAGATAAATACTCCAATAGTACAAGAAAAATAAAGAGTGTAGTAAATGATATTGTAGGAATCAGAGGTATTTGTTCTTCATATGATTTTTTATTTAAAGAGAGTTCGGATAATTTTAGAGTAGTTGATTTATCAAAGGGGAAGGCTAATGATGATGGATACAATTTAGTACATTTTTTGACAGGCAGTTTAATGATTGGTTACATAAATACTCTTATAAGTATTTAGAGAATTCTATTGGTGTTATTTTAAGAGATTTATATGAACAAGGTAAGATTAGGTCAGAAAAAGAGTTTATGGAGGTAATGGATTATGTGCTATCTAGTCGCTAAAGATTTTAATTCCATTGGTAGTTGTTTGTTAAAAACAAATCATGGTTTAGATTTAGTAAGTTTTTATGATAAGATAGAAAATATAATAAAAAATAGAGAAATACAAATAGTAGTAATTAGCAATCCTCTAGCTTTTGGAGAGTATGAACCATATACAATATGCAATTCAGAAGAAGAGTTTGAAAAAAAGGTAAGAGAGATGTTACATTAGAAAGGTTGTCTTATATAATTATATTATACTCTCTTATTAATTATAAGGGTTTAGAAATGAAAATACTCCAGTCTTAGGTTCTATTTCTCCAAGTAAGTTATCTTCAGGGGTAAAGAATCTTTTACTAGCTAAGTATTTAAAGGAGCTATGATTAATATGGGTATAGTGGAAATATTCTTATTAGTGCAGGTACTAAAACTGCTATATTAAAAAGGATAAGAAAAACAGTAAAAACCAATAAGTTTAAAATAATTTATGTCATAGCTGATGGAGAAAATTTTGGCTATGAGACAGATTTAATAGCAGAGTATTAAATAATATTGGGAGGGTAAAAAATGACAGCAACAATTTTAAATGAATATGTACTAGGGGATATGGTTGCTAGATACTTATTGGATGAAGAAAGTGGAATGGTAGGATTGATTTTACTGCCATTGAATAAACAATCTATTGCGTTTTCGCCAAAAAATTACAAAGTAGAATCGCTCGTACAACTGAAACTGACAGGGGATATTTATGATGAAGCGTATGCAATGGGGATGACCATGCGTAATAGTGAAACTGTAAGATGTTTGCGATATGAAAGCCAGTCAGTTAAGGAAGAAAACAAACGAAAAATCGTGGAAACTTTGTTAGAAAGTGCAAGAGGATATCGGGTCATTCATCGTTTGATGTGGCTTGAAAATACGCCATATGTACGCATCCAGTGTAAATTTGAAAATACAGGATCTGAAAGTCTTAAATTGGAAATGTTTGAAAGTTTTTCGCTTTCTGGTATTTCTCCTTATTTGGAAGGGGATGGACATGAATGTATGTATCTACATCGTATGCGAAGTGTTTGGAGTCAGGAGGGCAGACATGAGGCAATTCCAATTGAAGATTTACAGCTGGAACCTGCATGGGCACCTCACGCAGTACGATGTGAACGATTTGGTCAAGCAGGCTCTATGCCAGTCAATAAATTCTTTCCATTTGGAGCGTTGGAAGATCGGAAAAATCATATTTTTTGGGGAGCTCAAATTGCACACAATGCATCTTGGCAGATGGAAATATATCGTAAAAATGATGGAATATCTATGAGTGGAGGATTGGCAGATCGGGAATTGGGACATTGGATGAAAGTTGTAAAAGCAGGGGAAAGCTTTGAAACTCCACAGGCAATTGTGACAGTCGCACATACAGATTCTTTTGCTGTTTTTACGGAGCGTCTTACTAGGTCAGCTTTAGAAAGTTTGGAATGTGTGCCTGAATCGGAAAAGGAGTTCGTTATTTTGTTATTGACTGTGGCTGGTATAAGGAACATAACGTTTCGTGGGATATTGGCATGGGAGATTATGAAGTTTCAAAGGAATTATTTCCAGAGGGATTGGAGAAGACAGTGGATGCGATTCGTGAAGCAGGTATGATTCCAGGATTGTGGTTTGAGATAGAAAATGTAGGAAGAGCATCTAGAGCATACCATTTAGAAGAGCATTTGCTTCAAAAAGATGGAAAAACGTTAACCAGTTATTTTAGAAGATTTTGGAATATGCAAGATCCATGGGTTCAAGAGTATCTCTCAGAAAAGGTGATAGGAACATTGAAAAAGTACGGTTTTGGATATATGAAAATTGATTATAACGAAACCATAGGAATTGGCTGCGATAATGAGGAATCCATAGGTGAAGGGCTTAGAAAAAATATGGAAGCATCTGCGGCATTTTTTGAAAAGGTTAAGAGGGAGATACCTGAAATTGTATTGGAAAACTGTTCATCTGGTGGACATCGATTGGAACCATCTTTGATGGCACAGATGAGCATGGCATCATTTTCGGATGCACATGAGTGCAAGGAGATTCCGATTATTGCAGCAAATCTTCACTACATGATTCATCCAGCACAAAGTCAAATATGGGCTGTAATTCGTCAAACGGATAGCTTAAAGAGGATTGCATATTCAATCGCAAATACATTTTTAGGAAGAATGTGTATTTCAGGAGATGTGACGCAGTTGGATAGAGAGCAGTGGAATTTGATTGAAAGAGGGATGCGATTTTATGAGAAAATCTCAGATGTGATTAAAGAGGGACTGTCTTATCATTTTGGAACAAAGGTGAAAAGTACAAGGCATCCAAAAGGATGGCAGGCCGTTGTCCGTGTAGGGAATAATAAAAAAGCGTATGTAGTGATTCATACATTTTCTGGGCAACTTCCAGAAAAGATTGAAATTTTACTGCCTCAAAATACACCAGAGCAGATTTGTGAAATTTATGCAGCAAGTACGGAGGATGTAAAAATAGAGAATCATAGATTGTATTATGAGCCAAAAGAAAATGAAATGGCGTTGGCGATATTGTTAGAGGAATATTGATTTTTTAAGAGAATCCATGGATTAGTATTGAGAATATTTAAAAGCCTACATTTAATAAATTACGTATTTTACGTATTTTTATTGACTTTGCGTAAATTACGTTTTATTATATATTTGTAAGGAGGAAACAATACAAATGAGATTTCGAGAAATTGAAAAAATAGTCCTCAATGATGGATGGGAGTTAGTAAATGTGAGAGGTTCACATCATCAATACAAACACTCAACCAAAATGGGAAAAGTTACAATCCCGAATCATCGAGGCGACATTCCTCAAAGGGTTGTCAACTCCATACTAAAACAGGCAGGTCTTATGTAAGACCTGTCACCAATTAAAGAAAGGAGCGTTATCATGAATTATATTTATCCTGCTGTTTTTTATCCAGAGGATGATGGGAAATATTCTGTTATTTTTCCCGACCTCAATGATTTAGCAACTTATGGAGATAATCTTGCGGACGCTTTCGCAATGGCTCAAGAGGCTTGCGGCCAGTATTTATTCACTTCCTTGCGTGATGGTGATGTTCTTCCTACTCCGACCCCTCTTGATGAAGTTGAAAAGGACGAGGATGCAGCACTTGTTAATTTAATTTGCGTGAACCTCGACGAATATGCCCGTGCGTACAATGACAAGGCAGTTAAGAAAACCTTGAGTATTCCTGCATGGCTCAATACAGTATGTGAAAATTACGGTATCAACTATTCAAAAGTTTTACAAGATGCGTTGATTGCCAAAATTCAAACACGTTCATAAATGCATTATAACACACGAGGCTGTCGTTTTAGCGATTTTTAATTCGCTAAAACGACAGCCTCTCTATATGTCAAGAGTTTACAAGCATTGTCTACGCATATACGGAAACAAGTTCGTCAAACTCTTCTTTATGAGTAGGATACCACTGTGCAAAGGTGGAACCATCTTGAGAAATTCGTTGTCCAAGTGCAGCAAGGAATTCTGGAATATCGCTTTCCAAAAGAATTGCTTTTGCAGTTCCTAGCTGTGCATGTTCCATACTTTGTCCATCTACAAATAATTGAAATGCTGGCATTACTTTTCCATCTACTTTTTTGGAATGTCCAGCAAATCCAAGGCATCCAGCTTGATGAGTTCCACAACTGGATGGACAGCCTGAAATATGAAGCTTTGGAAGGACTCCATCTGCAAAATTTTCTTTGCGAATTCGTTCAATACAGCTTGTAAGAAGTGCATAGGAATTACGAATTCCATGTTGGCAAATTGGTGTTCCAATACAGCTAATGCTAGATTCAAATAAGTTAGAAGCACCATCGTTTGTTGCAGCGATTACTTTGGAAACCTCTTGTGCATTTAAATGAATAAAGTACATGGTTCCATCTGGCCCTAAACGAATTTCCACGTCTTCCATTTCTTGAAGCATTGCATCGAATTCTTCCAATTTCTTTGGAGAAAGTCGTCCACCGATAGGATGGTAGGACACACTGTAAAGTCCTTGTTGTTTTTGAGGAATAATACGTTTCTCGTGCAATAAGGTATCTTCTAGTGGTTTGGTTCCTTGTTTTGTTACAATAGGAGCATGTTCGATAGGCCATGCTGATTCTTCCTTTCGTGCTTCTTCAAGGAAGTGAAGAAATTGTTCACGTATACCATCAATCCCCAGTGTGTCTTGCAAATAGCGAGTTCTGGCTTTTGCTCTGGATTTGTAGTTTCCATGTGCTGTGAATAAACGAATCATGGCACTGGTGTAGAGTGTCACATCTTCTGGATTTGCACCATCAAGAATGTGTACACCAAGCTTTGGGTTTGGTCCTAGTCCACCTGCACAGTAAACAGAGAATGTGCCGTCTTCTCTGGCGACAAACCCTAAGTCACGGAAGGTTGCATGGGTTGTATTTTTTGGTGAATTGGAAAATCCAACCTTTAATTTTCTTGGCAGGTGTAAATCAGGAATGCGAGATACCAGATAGTTTCCTACAGTTTTCGCATAAGGAAGTACATCAAAGTATTCCTCTTTCTCCACACCAGAAAGTGGACTGCACATGGTGTTTCTTGGATGATCACCACCTCCACCAATTGGAATAATACCAAAATTTAAGGCATCCTCTAATAGAGATAGGGTAGTCTTAGCAGACAGGTTGTGAGCCTGAATAGTCTGACAGGTTGTTAATTTTAAAAGGTCAATTTGATATTCTTTTGTCTTTTCTACAATAAAATGGAGGGCTTCTTTTGAGATGCATCCAGCTAATAGGCGTAGACGCAGCATATATCCTCCTTCTTTTTGTGCATAGCTTCCGAATTTTCCAGAACAGCTTTTAAATGTATTTCTATCAATTTCTCCTTGTTCAAACGCAAGGAGCTTTTCTCGAAATTCAGGAAGTTGTTTTTTAAATGTTTCTATTAAATCTTTTTCTAACATAAGAAACTCCTTTCTTAAGTATAGTATTTTTTACAATACAGAAAAATATATTCCAAAAATTTGAATTTGTAAAGTGTTTTTATCACGATTGCTGATTGAATGAAAATCTGTTATAATAGAACGCAGTTTATGAAAAATAAAGTTAGGAGGAAAGACATGGATTTATTAAAATTAAGAGAGAATTTTTATTGGACAGGAATTGTAGATGAGAAGTTGCGAGTATTTGATATCATCATGCATACAGAGTTTGGAACGACATATAACTCTTATGTAATGAAAGCAGGGGATAAGACAATTTTATTTGAAACTGCGAAAGCAAAATTTTTTGACGAGTATTTGGAAAAGTTACAAGAGGTTACAGATATTCGTAAAATTGATTATCTCGTAGTAAATCATACAGAGCCAGACCATGCAGGAAGTGTAGAGCATTTGTTAAAGCTTAATCCTGGAATGAAGATTATTGCGACAGGTTGTGCGATTGGATTTTTGAAGGAAATTGTAAATGGTGAGTTTACAGCAATTGCTGTCAAAGATAACGAAACTATGAAGATTGGAGATAAGACATTGCGTTTTATGGTAGTACCAAATCTTCACTGGCCAGATACAATGTATACATATATTGAGGAAGAGCAGATTTTAGTGACATGTGATTCTTTTGGTTCTCACTATGGATTCCAAGATGTGCTTTTAAGTAAGGTAACAGCATGGGATGACTATGTAAGTGCTACAAAGTATTATTTTGACAATATTATTGGACCATTTAAGAAGTTTATGTTAAAAGCACTAGAGCGTGTGAGAGAATTGGATGTTACGATGATTTGTACAGGTCATGGTCCTGTTATTGATGATAAAATTGACTGGATGTTAGATACATACGAAGAGTGGTGTACTGTTATCAATCCAAATAAACGAAAGACAGTCATTATTCCTTATGTAAGTGCGTATGGATATACAAAGGAATTGGCACATAAGATTGCAGAGGGAATTGCTGATAGTGGAGAGATTGATGTTCGCACTTATGATATGGTTGAAGCAGATCAGGCTAAAGTATTGGAAGAGTTGGGATTTGCAGATGGTATCTTATTTGGAACACCAACAATCGTAGGAGAAGCACTAAAGCCTATTTGGGATTTGACAACTTCTATTTTTGCTGGAACACATGGTGGAAAACTTGCAGGAGCATTTGGAAGCTATGGCTGGAGTGGAGAAGGTGTGCCACATTTGATTGAGCGTTTGAAACAATTACGTATGCGAGTAATCGATGATGGTTTCCGTGTAAGATTTAAGCCAGGCGAAGAGAATTTAATTGATGCATATGATTATGGATATAATTTTGGATGCGTGCTACAAGATAAGGAGAATGTTCCAAAGGCAAAATCTGGAAGCAGACGTTTGGTAAAATGTTTGGTTTGTGGAGAGATTTTTGATTCTTCTATGGAAATCTGCCCAGTTTGTGGTGTAGGAAAAGAAAATTTTGTATTTGTGGACGAAGAGGAAACTACTTATCGCAATGACACAAAGGATTTCTATGTGATTTTAGGAAATGGTGCAGCAGGCTTCCAAGCGGCAAGTGCGATTCGTGAGAGAGATAAGACTGCAAGTATTGTTATGATTTCTAATGAGCCATATCGTTCATACAATCGTCCAATGTTGACAAAGTCAATTATGGCTGATTTGGAGGAAGGACAAATTGAGATTCAAAATGCTGCATGGTATGAAGAGCAGAACATTCAATTGATTTTAAATGAAGAAGTAACAGCAATTCGTCCAGAGGAGAAGCAAGTTGAGTTAGGAAATGGCATGAAATTTGCTTATACGAAGTTAATTTATGCTCTTGGTTCAGAGTGCTTTATCCCACCAATTCAGGGTTCTGATAAAGAAGGTGTAGTAGCAATTCGTAGACTTGCTGATACGAAAAAGATTGCACAGATGCTTCCTCAGGTGAAAAATGTTGTTGTAATAGGTGGAGGTGTTCTTGGCCTAGAAGCAGCATGGGAGATGAAGAAAGCAGGATGTCAGGTTACTGTATTGGAGGCAGCACCATCTTTGATGGGACGTCAGCTTGATGAAGCAGCAAGTGATATGTTGCAGCTAATAGGAGAGGGACAAGGAATCCAGATTCATACAGCTGTAAAAATTACAGAAATCGAAGGAGATGCATCCGTAACTGGAGTGAAGTTGGAAAGCGGAGAAGTATTTAAAGCAGACCTTGTGATTGTTTCAGCAGGAGTGCGTGCAAATGTAGGTGTTGCGAAAGAAGCAGGAATTTCGATTGATCGTGCAGTAGTAGTGGATGAAAAGATGCAGACAAATATAGAGGGAATTTATGCATGTGGAGATTGTGCTCAGTTTGATGGTGTAAACTATGCAATCTGGCCAGAAGCAGTAGAGCAAGGAAAGGTAGCAGGAGCAAATGCCACAGGTGATGACACTGTTTATATACCAGTTCCAGCAGCATTAAGTTTCCACGGAATGAATACTGCATTGTTTGCAGCAGGAGATGCAGGAAAGAATCCAAACTTAATGTATAAGACAATTGAATTTAAAGATATGGGCAAAAAGCAGTATCAGAAATTATATTTCTTGAATAACCGTTTGTGTGGTGTCATTTTAATTGGTGATGTAAGCAGAATGGCAGAGTTGTCAGAAGCATTAAAAAATCACGCTCGTTATCAAGATTTAAAATAAGGATAAGATTACATGCTTCAAATTCAAAATATTTGTAAGGAATACAAAACAGGTGGTCTAGTGCAAAAAGCACTAGACCATGTTCATCTAAATTTAAGGGAAAATGAATTTGTAGCGATTCTTGGACCAAGTGGTTCAGGAAAAACTACATTGTTGAATGTTATTGGAGGGTTAGATCGCTACGATAGTGGAGATTTAATTATCAATGGGATTTCTACAAAGAAGTATCAAGATAGAGATTGGGATTCTTATCGAAATCATACGATTGGGTTCGTATTTCAAAGTTACAATTTAATTCCACATCAAACAGTTCTGGCAAATGTGGAGTTGGCATTGACCATTTCTGGGATTGGGAAAGAAGAAAGAAGACGTAGGGCAATTGAAGCGTTACAACAGGTGGGATTGGGTGAACAGCTGCATAAAAAACCAAGTCAGATGTCTGGGGGACAGATGCAAAGAGTGGCGATTGCCAGAGCATTGGTTAATGACCCAGAGATCTTATTAGCCGATGAACCAACTGGAGCATTGGATAGTGACACAAGTGTGCAGGTTATGGAACTATTGCAAGAGGTTGCGAAAAATCGTTTGGTTGTTATGGTTACGCATAATCCAGAGTTAGCACAGGAATATGCAACACGAATTGTTACATTACGAGATGGGAAAATTTGTGCAGATTCTAATCCGTATGAGGTAAATATGGAGGAGATAGAAGAGCCAGAGCATCGAAATATGGGAAAGGCATCCATGTCTTTTTTAACAGCGTTATCTTTAAGTTTTCATAATCTTCAGACAAAAAAAGCAAGAACGTTGTTGACTTCCTTTGCTGGTTCTATTGGTATTATAGGGATTGCTTTGATTCTTTCTTTGTCTACAGGAGTGAATGCCTATATAAAAACCATTGAAAAAGATACACTTTCTGAGTATCCTCTTCAGATTCAAAGTACAGGATTTGATATGACCTCAATGTTTGTTGGCGTTTCTGACGAGGAAGAGGAACAAGATGGGGAAATCGAGGTTCTTCAAATGGTAACAGATATGTTTTCCACAATGAACTCAAATGATTTGGCATCGTTGAAAGCATATTTGGAAAGTGGAAGTAGTGAAATAAAGAAGTATACCAATGCAATTGAGTATACATATCAGGTGACACCTCAGATTTATCGGGAAAGTGAAGACGGAATTCGACAAGTACATCCTGACCAATCGTTTGAGGCACTTGGCCTTGGTTCTTCAAGTGCATCGAATTCTATGATGTCTGCAATGATGAGTACGGATGTATTTTATGAAATGCCTGAAAATACACAGTTATATGAAAGTCAATATGAGGTGAAAGCAGGACGCTGGCCAGAAAATTATCAGGAGTGCGTAGTTGTACTTTCTTCAGGTGGAAGTATTAGTGATTTTATGTTGTATACATTAGGACTTCGTGATGCAATGGAGCTAGATGAGATGGTGCAGCAATTTATTGAGGAAGAAGAAATCGAAGTTCCAGAGGATTCTAAAGTTTATGATTATGACGATTTTCTAGGGAAGTCTTTTAAGTTGGTGAATTCTTCAGATTATTACGAGTATGATGGAGAATATCAAGTTTGGAAAGATAAAACAGAAAATCAGGCATATATGAAGGAGTTAGTTGCCAAGGGAGAGGATTTAACCATTGTAGGAGTGGTACAGCCAGCAGAGGGAATGAAGGCATCGGCTCTTTCCATGGGAATTGGATATCCTTCTAGCTTAACTAAGCATGTGGCAGAAGAGGCAGAACAAAGTGAGATTGTAAAGCAACAATTAGAAAAACAGAATATTGATGTGTTTACCAATGAGGCATTTGGCGAGGAAAAGGAAGAAAATACGCTGAATATGGAATCATTATTCCGTGTGAATACAGATAAAATTCGAAATGCTTTTCAATGGAACACTTCGGCACTGGATTTTTCGGGAATGCTAAATTTTGATGGCATCCAACTGGATGTTCCCAATTTGCCATCTCTTTCCTTAGGAGAGCTATTATCGAAATTAGATGTGTCGGTTTCGGCATCAGGTATGGAAAGCATGGCAGGAAGCTTACTGGAAGGGTATCAACTTTATGCAGAGCAAAATCCACAGGCAGATTATTCAAATTTAGGAGAACATTTCTTGGCATATTTGGATACGGAGGATGCAAAGGGAATTTTTGACCAACATATGAGAGAGCTGATTCAGAGCAATGGAGGAATTGTTGTAGAAACGGATCAGATGATGCAAATGTTTCAAGCACTTATGTTGGGATATCAGGAGTATATTGCCCAGCAAGGTTATGAGAATCCAGAGATGTTTGATGAATATTTTCTAGAATATATAGGTACGAATCAAGCACAGGCGTTGATTCAGCAGTTTGCAGAAGAAATCTTCCAATTATCAGATGATTTTCAGATTTCTCAAGAACAGTTACGAAGCCTAAGCGAGAATTTGATTGCAGGTTATCAGATTTATGCTTCCCAAAATGGGCTTCCAGACCCTACAAAGATAGGCGATTCCTTTTTGACATATTTAAACACACAGGATGGTAGCCAACGTTTGAGAAATGGAATCGCAGAAGTGATTGATTTGAATCAATTGGATGCACAGCTATCTACAGCCATGGCAGGTTATATGTCTGAATTTTCTCAGGTTTTGGAAACACAGATTGTTTCGGCAATGAGTCAGGCGATGGGACAGCTTGGTACACAATTGCAGCAAGAGCTTAGTAATGCCATGCAGTTTGATACAAAAGCATTTGCAGAGGCTTTTGAAATGAATATGGATGCTGAGGAATTTATGGAGCTTATGATGTCTATTGGTTCCTCTAAGCAGGCTTCTTATGATGGAAATTTGAAAAAACTTGGATATGTAGATTTTGATGAGCCAAGTGGAATTGCTCTTTATCCGATGGATTTTGAAAGCAAGGAGCAAGTTGTTCGTATTTTGGATGACTACAATCAGAAGATGGAAGAAGAGGGAAAGGAAGAGCAGGTAATAACCTATACAGATGTTGTTGGGACATTGATGTCTTCCGTAACAGATATTATCGATGTAATTAGTTATGTGTTAATTGCATTTGTGGCAATTTCGTTGATTGTATCTTCTATTATGATTGGAGTAATTACGTATATTAGCGTATTAGAGAGAAAAAAAGAAATCGGAATTCTAAGAGCAATTGGAGCTTCGAAAGGAAATATTTCTCAAGTGTTTAATGCAGAAACATTTATTATAGGATTTTGTGCGGGAATTTTAGGAATTGGAATAACATTGTTACTTTTGATTCCAGGAAATGCATTGATTCATTTCCTAGCAGGCACAGATTCTGTGAATGCTGTATTGCCAGTAGGGGCAGCAGTGGTGTTAGTTTTAATTAGCGTTATATTGACACTTTTAGGTGGAATTATTCCATCAAGAAAGGCGGCAAAAAGCGACCCAGTGGCAGCATTGCGGAGCGAATAGTTCAAAAGGGGACGTAGTGAAATTCAATTTTACTACGTCCCCTTTTGAACTTTTTCAGCATACATTCAGCATAGGGTGTTAATGTTTTTATGAAACGAAAAAAAGGAAAGGAAAAACACACATGGAACGTATGCATTTTTTCAAGGGGGGATATTATGATTTCTGTTAAGCACTTGACAAAATATTATGGTGAACATCTTGCAGTAGATGATATTTCCTTCGAGATTACAGAGGGGCATGTTTATGGTTTTCTAGGCCCCAATGGTGCTGGAAAATCAACAACAATGAATATCATTACTGGATGTATATCAGCTACAGACGGAACGGTTCTTATTGATGGACATGACATTTTTGAGGAGCCAAATGAAGCAAAAAGGTTAATTGGATATCTTCCAGAACACCCACCACTTTATATGAATGAATCTCCGATGGAGTATTTGAAATTTGTTGGGGAAGCAAAGGGGCTTCGTGGAACCCAACTAATAGCTCAAGTAAATGAGGTTATGGAAAAGACTGGAATTTTGAATGTGAAAAATCGGAGAATTTCAGCATTATCAAAAGGGTATAAGCAGCGAGTAGGGATTGCACAGGCACTCCTTGGCAATCCAAAAGTTATTATTTTAGACGAACCGACTGTCGGCTTAGATCCGATTCAGATTGTTGAGATTCGTGATTTGATTTTAGAGTTGGGAAAGACGCATACTGTTATTTTTTCTTCTCATATTCTTTCCGAGGTGCAGGCGATTTGTGATCAGATTGTTATGATTGCAAGGGGAAAATTGGTTGCGTTTGGAGAACCAGAAGAACTACAAAAACAGCTTTTAGCACCAAATGAAATTATTGTTACTACAAATGCTGTTGCAGATGACATAAAAGAGTTACTTGCGAATATAGAACAGATTACAGAAATTGAAACGAATACTACAGAGTCTGGTTATACAGTTGCTCAAATAAAATCAGTACACGAAGATATTTATGAGCTATCATCGGCTGTATTTTCTGTTTTTGCGAAAAGTGAAAATGTCATCTATGAAATGACGCTCAAAAAAGGGAATTTGGAAGATATTTTTATGGAACTATCGGAAACAGCAGATGCACAGGTATTAACATTGACAGAAGGTGAGGTGGACGAAGAATGATAGCTGTTTTGAAGCATGAGCTTAGAAATTATTTTCACAGCCTTACAGCATATGTTTTTGGGGCGTTTCTTTTGGTGTTTGTTGGAATAGGAGCGATGTTATATAACTTACAGGCAGCAGTCAGTAACTTTGAGTTTGTACTTAGTTTTAGCAGCCTTATATTTGTAGTAATTGTGCCTATTTTGACAATGCGTGTTATTGCGGAAGAACGTAAACAGAAAACAGACCAGCTTTTATATGCATTGCCAATTTCTACGGTAGAAGTCGTTATTGGAAAATATTTGGCGTTATTGATTTTATATTTTATACCACTTTGTGTGATAGCAACATATCCTATTATTTTTTCGCAATACGGAGAGGTATATTTGTTGACTTCCTATGGCAGTTTACTTGCATTTTTTATTATGGGTGCAGCATTGATTGCAATGGGAGTTTTCATATCTTCTCTTACAGAAAATCAGGGATTTGCTGCAGGAATTGGTATTGCTGCCATTCTCCTAAACTATTTCAGTGTCAGTCTAGCAGAATATGTTTCTGCCACAGCACTTGGTTCAGCGATAGCGATTTTTGTTTTGGCAGGATTGTTTGGCTGGGTGATTCATCATCTGACAAAAAACGAAATGCTATCCTATGGGATAAGTTTAGGGCTGATGGCGATTACCGTTATTG
>JAHLFA010000008.1 GCA_018883985.1 Candidatus Ruminococcus intestinipullorum
CCTTCTGCTCAAACGAAGGATAAAACTGCTGTTTCACCAGAACAGATGAAGAAATTAATTTCAGAAATAAAAAATGAGTTTGATTATGTGTTGTTGGATTGCCCTGCTGGGATTGAGCAGGGATTCCAAAATGCAATAGCAGGAGCAGATCGTGGAATTGTAGTCACAACTCCTGAGGTATCTGCAATTCGAGATGCAGATCGAATTATTGGATTATTAGAAGCAAATGGAATCAAAAATAACGATTTAATCATTAATAAATTGCGAATTGAAATGGTAAAACGTGGCGATATGATGTCCGTAGAGGATGTCACAGAAATTCTTGCAATTCCTTTGTTAGGTGTCATTCCAGATGATGAGCAAGTTGTAATTGCAACAAATCAGGGCGAACCTATTGTGGGTAGTACAAGTTTAGCTGGACAAGCTTTTGATAATATTTGTCGAAGAATTACAGGAGAAGAAATCCCGATTACTGATTTTAGTAAGTCTAGTGGATTTATTGCAAGATTAACATCTGTATTCAAAAAGAAATAAGGAGGCACAAGATGAATGTAGCATCGGTTCATATTGCAAAAGATAGGCTAAGGAACCTGCTAATTGCAGACCGCCTTCAATGTACTCCAGATATTTCAGAACGTTTGACGACAGAACTTTACCAAACAATTTCAAAGTACATAGAATTAAAACCAGATGAGCTACAAATTCAGATAACACATTCAGATATACATATTAAACTTACAGGAGAGGGCAATTGAAAATTCAGTTTTTTAATCTCAAACAAAAATATAATATAAAAGATTACAAATTCAGTCTGATTTTATTGGTTCTTGCCATATCTACAATCGGTGTATTTATGGTGAGAAGTGCAAATATAGAATTTCAAGGAAAGCAAATTTTAG
This sequence comes from Candidatus Ruminococcus intestinipullorum, assembly GCA_018883985.1. GTDB lineage: Bacteria > Bacillota > Clostridia > Lachnospirales > Lachnospiraceae > Mediterraneibacter > Mediterraneibacter intestinipullorum_A. Next base: position 900 of record JAHLFA010000008.1, read on the forward strand.
GAGTTATACTCGGGTTATGTGTCATGTTTGTGATTTCTTTGATAGACTATAAATGGATGCTTAGTCTTTACTGGCTTATGTATGTCGTAAATATCATTTTATTACTAGCTGTTATATTTATGGGAACTACAACGAATGGAGCTACGAGATGGTTAGATTTAGGATTTGTACAATTTCAGCCATCAGATTTGACAAAATTGGTTACAATTATGTTTTTTGCAAAATTTTTGTCAGATAAACAGCAATCCATTCATAAAAAGAGAACATTATTAGAGGCAATTGGGCTTATGTTACCATCGTTGATACTAATATTAAAGCAGCCTAGTTTATCTGCAACTATATGTATTGCAGCTTTGTTTTGCGTGTTAATGTTTTTGGGTGGATTAAGCTATAAATTTATTGGAACCGTCTTAGCCGTTGTTGTTCCTACGGTAGTATTGCTGATTGGAATTGTTGTTCAGCCAAACCAACCATTTTTGGAACACTATCAGCAAGTACGAATTTTAGCGTGGTTGGATCCTGAAGCTTATGCAGATAGTGCATCGTATCAAACGAACAATTCGATTATGGCAATTGGTTCAGGACAACTTTCAGGAAAAGGGTACAACAGTGATGCTACAACCTCCGTAAAGAATGGAAACTTTATACTAGAACCGCAAACAGATTTTATTTTTGCTATAATTGGTGAAGAATTAGGATTTGTGGGTTGTTGTGGAGTGATATTTTTGTTATTATTAATTGTAATAGAATGTATAATTATCGGCGCAAGAGCAAAAGACTTGAGTGGAAAGATTATTTGTGGGGGAGTGGGAGGCTTGGTAGGTATCCAAACTTTTATCAATATAGGAGTAGCCACAGGACTTCTTCCAAACACAGGTATTTCGCTGCCATTTGTAAGTTATGGATTGACATCTTTAGTTTGTTTTTACGCAGGCATAGGGTTAGTCTTAAATGTTGGTTTGCAGCCTAAAAAATATCAATAGAGGAGACGATATATATGAACATAGGATTAGTGGCACATGATGCAAAGAAAAAATTAATGCAGAATTTCTGTATTGCTTATCGTGGCATTTTGTGCAAGCATAAATTATTTGCAACAGAAACAACAGGAAGACTTGTAGAAAGTGTGACAAATTTAAGCATTCACAAGTATTTACCAGGACATTTAGGAGGGAATCAACAATTGGGTGCTCAGATAGAGCATAATGAGATCGATCTTTTAATTTTCTTTAGAGATCCACTTGCTCCTAAGCAGCACGAACCAAATGTAAATGATATTGTAAAGCTTTGTGATATGTACAATATCCCAATGGCTACCAATATAGCAACAGCAGAGGCATTGGTTTTGGCGTTAGATAGAGGGGATTTAGATTGGCGTGAGATATACAAAAGTAAATAAAAGATTTCGGAAATTAAAGAAATTCAGAAAAGTAATTTTGATATTAGGAATTCTTTTTATCATTGTAATCGGTGCATTCCTTTTCAAGGAGTACTCTGCTTCTAATTTATATCTTATAGAATATGAAGAAGAGACGTATCAGAGATCTTTGTATAAAGGGGATTTGTATGCACAGAATTTATGTGTAACAAATACAGATGTCCCTTTAAATGGATTTGACAAAGATGAAACACTTCATGCAGCTGGATTATTTGATATTAAACATGAGAAAGTTTTGTATGCAGATCGGTTATTTGAGAGAATCTATCCTGCTAGTACAACGAAGGTAATGACTGCATACGTTGCAATAAAATATGGGAATTTGGATGATATAGTTACTGTTAGCGAACGTGCTACTAATTTTGCATGGGATGAACAAGTGTGTGGTTTGCAGGCAGGTGAGCAAATATCTTTAAGAGATTTACTAGGTGGACTTTTACTGTATTCGGGAAATGATACTGCCATAGCAATAGCAGAGCATATTTCAGGAAGTGTAGAGGCGTTTGTAGATGTGATGAATGAAGAGGCACGTTTACTAGGAGCTACAGGCTCTCACTTTGTAAATCCACACGGATTGCATGACCTTGAACATTATATGACAGCATATGATTTATACCTTATATTTAATGCTGCACTTCGAGAACAGAGTTTTGTAGATATTCTTTCCATGCCTAGTTATACAGCAACTTTGATTTCAAGTACAGGCGTTACTTATACAACAACTTGGTATCCTACCAATTACTATGCCACAGGAAATGCACAAGCACCTGAGGGTGTAAGGGTGATTGGAGGAAAGACGGGTACAACAGATGAAGCAGGTTCTTGCCTAATACTTTATAATCAAGATTTAGAGAATAACCCATATATTTCCGTTGTAATGGGTGGAAGTACAAAGGGGGTTCTTTACGAAAATATGACTCGATTATTAGGAATGGGAATCTCATAAAAAACTGACACCTAATGAAAGGTGCCAGTTTTTTGGTATTTAGTCTACGGAATCAGAGCTGATTCTTCCAAAGAAACTAATTACATAAAGTCCACATAAGCCGACAAGTGTATAGATGATTCTAGAAAGCCAGCTTAGATTTCCAAAAAAAAATGCAACAAGATCAAACTGAAAAATTCCAATTAAAAGCCAGTTGATTGCACCAATAATTACAATCGCCAAAGCAGTATTATCAAGCCATTTCATGCTATTTCCTCCTTTTTATGTCAATAATTCTATTGTCTCCATAAAAACTGGAAATATACATACGGAAATGGTATAATCTACGAAGAGATATTAAAAGCTTAATAGGAGGGATTGAATTTGACAAAAAAACAAAAAAAGAATTCCATTAGCATAAAACGATACAAAAATCGTAGAGAGCTTAATTTTGGAATTTTTATTTTTGCACTCGTATTTATTTATTTAGTAGTTGCTGTTATTATGTACACTACATCACAGCATATTTCCTCCTATGAAGTAAGAGAGGGAAGTATTCTTCGAGATACATCTTATACAGGGTTAGTTCTTCGGGATGAAACATTGCTATACGCACAATCAGATGGCTATATCAATTACTTTTTTGGAAGTCAAAGTAAAATACGAACGGGAATGAAGACTTATGTTATTTCTCAAGAAGAACTTGAAGTACCACAAATAGAAGATGGGATGCAAGGAGAGTTGAGTTCAGAAGAGCAGGCATCCATCGTATTGAAAATTCAAAATTTTAATGAAAGTTTTCATACAGAGAAATTTTCATCTGTCTATTCTTTTAAGAATGAAATTAATACAGTTTTGCAAGATGCATCCAATGTAAGTAGAATGTCCCAGTTAGAAACTATTGTTCAGCAACGAGGAGGGAATATACCAATATTCACTTCACCAAGAGACGGTATCTTATCTTTATCCGTAGATGGAAAAGAAGGACTGACAATAGAAAATTTTACGGAAAATGATTTTGACCGCAGCCAATATAAAAGTACAATCATGGAGGATAACTTAGCAATTAAATCAGGACAACCTATTTGCAAGTTAATAGGAAGTGAGAATTGGACTGTTATTATTCCATTGGAAGAGGAGATGGTAGAAGAGCTTCAGGATAAAACAGCAATTAGAACACGAATCAATAAAGATAGCAACACAATGTGGGCAGAATTTTCTATCTTGTCTAAGGAAAATAAATTTTATGGATGTTTGACATTTGACAATTCCATGATTCGTTTTCTTGATTATCGTTATGTGACTGTGGAATTGATTTTAGAAGATCAAACAGGTTTAAAGATACCAAAGAGTGCTGTAGTAGAGAAAGAGGTTTATAAAATTCCTCAGGAATTTCTTGTTTCAAATGGCTCTTATGCAGGCCGTGGGGTAATAATAAAAGATGGGGATACATCTGTGGTTCAGAATGTAGATTTGTATGCCATTGATGAGCAGGGAATTGCATATATTTCGCAAAAGAGCTTACCTTCAGGAACAGTTATTATGAAGTCAGAGAGTGCAGAAAGCTTGGTATTGGATCAAACGGAGCCGATACAAGGTGTATATAACATTAACAAGGGATATGCAGTTTTTTATCCGATTACTATTTTGTGTGAAAGTGATGAATATTATATCATCCAAGAAGGAAGTAGCTATGGAATTTCAAACTATGATCGGATTGCACAGGATGGAAAGACATTGAAAGAGGATGAAGTAGTATTTCAATAGAAATGAAGTTGAGGAGAGTACTATGTTAAAGCAACAGTTAGAAGAAGTAGAAAGAAGAATCCAAGCTGCATGTGATCGTTGTGGCAGGAAGAGAGAAGAGATTACATTAATTGCTGTAAGTAAGACGAAACCTGTAGAGCTAATAGAGGAAGCATATCACCTAGGGATAAATGTGTATGGCGAAAATAAAGTACAGGAACTGGTAGATAAGTATGAAAAATTGCCAAAAGATATTAACTGGCATATGATTGGACATTTGCAAACCAATAAGGTAAAATACATTGTAGATAAAGTGGATATGATTCACTCCGTAGATTCTTTAAAATTAGCAGAGGTAATTGAGAAAGAAGCAACAAAACGTGAATGTGAAGTGAAAATATTAATAGAAGTTAATGTGGGAGAAGAAGAGAGTAAATTTGGACTAAAAATAGAAGATGTATTACCATTTGTAGAAAAAGTTGCTAAATTTCCACACATTAAGATTTGTGGTCTGATGACAATTGCCCCATACGTACAGAATCCAGAGGAAAATCGTTGTATTTTTCAAAATTTACATAAATTATCTGTTGACATTACAAGGAAAAACATTGATAATGTTAATATGAGCGTACTTTCAATGGGGATGACTAATGACTATGAAGTAGCAATAGAAGAAGGTGCCACTATGGTACGAGTGGGTACAGGAATCTTTGGTTCTAGAAATTATAATCTTTCAATTTAATAATCAATTTCTAGTAAATAATTAATAAGCGTTCAAATAAAAATTATACGTCATGTAACGTATAAGATAGGAGTGTATAAATGGGTGTTTTTGATAAGTTTTTAGATATTATGAAACTGTCTGGTGAATATGATGATGATGAGTTCTATGATGATGAGTTTGAGGATGAAGAGTTAGATAAGTCCTATCGTTTCCCTTTTAATAAAAAGAGTAAAGGGGATGGATATAGTGATTTTGACATGGAAGAGGAAAAGCATTTCTCTTCATCACCAAGTAATAAGGTAACTCCAATGAGACAGCCAGCATCTCGCCGTGGTGCGAATATGGAGGTCTGTGTAGTGAAACCAACTTCTGTGGATGATTCTCGTGAAATTACGGAAACACTTTTAGAAGGTCGTACTGTAATTTTGAATTTAGAAGGTATGGACTTGGAGATTGCACAGCGTATCATTGATTTTATTTCAGGAGCTACATTTGCAATTAGTGGAAATCTTCAGAAAATTTCCAATTATATTTTCTTAGTTACACCAACAAACGTAGATATTTCTGGTGACCTTCAAGATCTTTTAGGTGGGTCTATGGAAACTCCAAGTGTAAAGAGTAGATATTAGGAAAAGGTATGCAAAAAGAAGAACAGCAATTAGAAAAGCGGTTATCTGAACTTTCTAAGGTGGCATATAACCGAGATATTATTACATATTCAGACTTTTTAAATCTGAATGAACAGAATATATTACATTCTATGCCAAAGGATAGGCTATATACAAAGTATATAACTTTTGGCGGCTATGATTTAGCAGAGCGTCAGATGGTGGCATTTCTCCCTGATGCTCTTTCTTTGTGTACAAAATTTCCTTTTACTGCAATTTTAATCGAGCCAATTCATAAAAAATTTGCTGAAGAACTGACGCATAGAGATTATTTAGGAGCTATCTTGAATTTGGGGATTGAACGAGCTAAATTAGGGGATATTTTAGTAGATAACGAGAAAGCAATTGTTTTCGTTCATTCAAAGTTGAAAGAATATCTTTTACAAGAATTGTTCAAGATACGACATACACAGGTATGTGTAAGTGAAATAAAAGACGGGGAATTTCAATATACTCCCAGATATGAAGAAATAAAAGGAAGTGTAGCATCCATACGATTGGACGCTCTTTTGGCTTTAGCATTTTCTTCATCACGATCTAAATTATCAGGTTTAATTGAGGGAGCCAAAGTTTATGTAAATGGAAAATTGATTACAAATAACGGGTATCAAGTAAAAGAAGACGATATTATCTCTGTAAGGGGATATGGAAAGTTTCGATATAAAGGAAGTATGTCAAAAACAAAGAAAAATAGAGAGTATGTTTCCATCCATAAATATATTTAGTGGTATTAAGGAGGAGTTAAATGTATCGTGAGAAAAGAAAAATACTGGGGAGTTATCTAATTGCTGTTATGAGCTGCATAACAGCAATTTTTATAGACCAGATAACAAAGTACCTCGCAGTGGGATATTTAAAGAATAAAGATTCAATTATGATTATTCCAAATGTATTTCAATTACATTATTTAGAGAATAGAGGTGCAGCATTTGGAATATTACAAAATCATCAAATTGTGTTTGTAATTGGAGCAATTGCAATTACGCTTTGTATTATATATTTTTATACAATGATTCCGTTGGAGAAGAAGTTTATTCCTTTACGTATTTGTGCCATTCTTACAATTTCAGGAGCTATTGGGAACTTTATAGATAGGATACATAATAATTATGTAATCGATTTTTTCTATTTTAGTTTAATCGATTTCCCTGTGTTTAAGGTTGCAGATTGTTATGTTGTTATAGCAATGATTTTATTTTCATATTTGATTTTCTTCGTATATAAAGATGATGACTTTGTTTGGCTAAAGAAAAAGAAAGGTTAAAAAATGATGCAAGAATTACATTTTAATGCAGAAAACAAAAAAGGTGAGAGAATAGATAGATTTATATCTGAATGTATTTCTGATAAGTCAAGATCTTATATACAAAAATTAATTAAGGACGGTATGGTGTCTGTAAATGGAAAAAAGGTAAAAGCAAATTATAAATTAGATGATCAGGATGAGATTACTGTAATTATTCCTGAGTTAGAAATTCCTGATATTTTACCTGAGAATATTCCACTGGATATTTTATATGAAGATGAAGATGTTTTGGTTGTAAATAAGCCCAAAGGTATGGTTGTACATCCAGCTCCAGGGCATTATACGGGAACTCTTGTCAATGCTCTTATGTATCACTGTAAGGACCAGCTTTCAGGAATTAATGGAGTGTCTAGACCAGGAATTGTACATAGAATTGATATGGATACTACAGGTTCACTTTTAGTATGTAAAAATGATCAAGCACATCATATTTTAGCAGAGCAGCTGAAAAACCATACAATTACACGTCGTTATGAGGCAATCGTGCATGGAAATTTGAAAGAAGATACAGGGACAATTTGTGCCTCAATTGGTCGCCATCCAATAGATCGAAAAAAAATGAGTGTAAAGTCACCATATGGAAAGCCAGCCGTTACACACTATACAGTGTTGCATCGATTTGGAAATTACACACACATAGCTTGTGAGTTAGAAACTGGAAGAACACATCAGATTCGTGTTCATATGTCTAGTATAGGTCATCCAATTTTAGGGGATCAGGTATATGGCCCAGTGAAATCTCCATTTCACCTACAAGGGCAAACATTACATGCAAGAATTTTAGGATTTTGCCATCCCTCAACAGGAGAATATATTGAAGTAGACGCACCATTGCCAAAATATTTCCAAGAGTTACTCATGAAATTGTAGAAGAAAGGTTGTAAAACACAAAATATAGTTATATAATGAACATATAAAACATAGCTTATGAGTTAGCCAAAAGGAGCGTGAATCAGTATGAAGACAAATACAATTATCACAATAGGAAGACAATTTGGAAGCGGTGGACGAGAAATCGGATGCAAGGTTGCTGATTACTTTGGGATTAAACTTTATGACAAGGAAATGTTGGCTAGGGCTGCAAAGGAAAGTGGAATTTGTGAAGAGATTTTTGAATCACATGATGAAAAACCAACAAACAGCTTTCTTTATTCTTTAGTAATGGACACGTATTCTATGGGATTTTCAGGGAATACATATTCAGATATGCCAATCAATCATAAGATATTTCTTGCACAGTTTGATGCTATTAAGAAAATTGCAGAGGAAGGACCTTGCGTACTTGTAGGCCGATGTGCAGATTATGCATTGGAGTCATATAACAATGTGGTTAATGTTTTTATTCATGCAGATTTAGAAGCACGGATTAAGCGAATCGCTAGGATTCATAATATAACAGAGGCAAAGGCCAAAGACATGATTCTAAAGGCTGATAAAAAACGTGCAAGCTACTACAATTATTATACAAATAAAAAATGGTCAGATTCAGGCAGCTATGAGTTATGTTTATCTAGTTCTGAATTAGGAATTGACGCTACAGCTCAAATG
>JAHLFA010000063.1 GCA_018883985.1 Candidatus Ruminococcus intestinipullorum
AAAATTGGCACTTGGAGGTTTTTTTGCCATGCGCAAAATTAGTAAAGTTTACATAAAACATAAAAATACCTCCAAACGCAACAATGGAGCGGGATTTATAAAATCCCACCCCAACTATTGACTTAGAACCATTTAAATTATTCAGCTACTTCTTCTTCAGAAACTTCTGGTTCCAAAGCCTTCATGCTTAGGCTGATTTTTTTCTCTTCTTCATTCAAATCAACAACTTTTGCTGTAATTTCCTGTCCAATAGAAAGCATATCAGATGGCTTTTCTACGTGTGCTTTGGAAATTTGAGAAACATGTAGAAGTGCATCAACTCCTGGAGCTAATTCAACAAAGGCACCAAACTCTGTCATACGAGCTACTTTACCTGTCACTACATTTCCCACAGCAAATTTTTCAGCTGCATTTGCCCAAGGATTTGTTTCTGGGAATTTTAAGCTTAAAGCAATCTTTGTTTCGTTAATGTCTTTTACAAGAACTTTTACTTTATCTCCAACCTGGAACACTTTTTTAGGATTTTCTACTCTTCCCCAAGACATTTCAGAAATATGTAGTAGACCGTCAACGCCACCTAAATCAATAAATGCACCGAAATCTGTTACATTTTTAACAGTACCCTCTACAACATCTCCTACTTTTAAGTTTGCAAATAGTTCTTTTTGTTTTTCAGCTTTTTCAGCTACAAGAAGTTGTCTTCTATCTCCAATCACACGATTTCTTCTTGGATTAAATTCGCTGATTACAAATTGTATTTCCTGTCCATCGTATTTGCTTAAATCTTTTTCATAAGAATCTGATACAAGACTTGCTGGGATGAATACACGTGCTTCGTCTACTGTCGCACACAATCCACCTCCAAGAATTTGAGTAACAGTTGCTGTAAGAACTTCCTTATTTTCAAAAGCTTCACGCAATCTTTCATTTCCTTTTTCAGCTGCAAGTCTTTTATATGTTAATAATACCTGACCATCTCCATCATTTACTTTTAGTACTTTCACGGTCATTGTATCACCAACTGAAACAGCTGTTGTTAAGTCAACAGATTGGTCATTGGAATATTCATTCTTTGTGATGATTCCATCTGCCTTATATCCAATGTTTAGGATAATTTCTTCAGGCTTTACATCAATAACTGTCCCCTCTACGACTTCTCCATTGTGAATTGTTTTGAATGACTCTTCTAACATTTGTTCAAAAGATAATTCTGACATTATTTTGAACCTCCTCAATTATATTATTGGGCGTGGATGCCCCTGCCGTAATACCTACTGTTTCCACTGACCCTAATTGATTCAAATCCAAATCGTCAAGTGTCTGTATATAGTACGTATCCTTACATGCTCCCTGGCATATTTCAAATAACTTCTGGGTATTGGAACTATGTTTGTCACCAATAACTATCATAGCATCCACCTCTTCTGCAATACTACGTGCTTCTGTCTGACGTTCCTTCGTTGCATTACAGATTGTATTTAAAACACTTACATCATAACTCTTTTTTGAAATAATTTCAACTAAATCTTGAAATTTATTGTAATTAAATGTCGTTTGAGCAACAATACAAATCTCTCTGTTATCCTCAATCACCAATTCTTCAATATCTTCTTTATTTTGTACTACACTAACATCAGATTTTGCCCATCCACGAATTCCTTGAACTTCTGGATGTTCTGGGTTTCCAATAATAATAATATATTTGCCAGCAGCACTTTCTTTGCTCACAATATTATGAATTTTTTTAACAAATGGACAAGTTGCATCTACAATGTGAATGTTCTTTGCTTTTAATAAATCATAAATATATTCTGCTACTCCATGGGAGCGAATAATAACAGTTCCTTTTTCAAGTTGCTTTAATTCCTCTTCAGAACGTAGAACGATAACTCCCCTTTTTTGCATATCCTTTACAACTTCTTCATTGTGAATAATGGGACCGTATGTGTAAATCGTACCTTCTTGATTGGATTCAACTTCTTGATAAACGGTTTCTACAGCTCTTTTCACACCAAAACAAAATCCTGCTGTCTTTGCTCTCTTTATGTTCATATTTTTTGCTCCTATTCATCAAGATTTTTATTACAATAACTACAAATTTTTTCTACAACCTCTGAAATTGTCATATCTGAACTATCGATTAAGATTGCATCTTTGGCTTGGCATAGAGGTGCTGTTTCTCGATTCATATCTCGAAAATCTCTTTGCTCAATATCATGAGTAATCTCTTCTAATGTACAAGATACCCCTTTTGCCAAAAGCTCATGAAAACGTCGTTTTGCCCTAGTTTCTACACTGGCTGTTAAATAAATTTTTACATCTGCATTTGGAAGAATATTTGTCCCTATATCACGACCATCCATAATCACATCTTCTTTTTGAGCCAGCGTTCTTTGTAAATTTAACAATCTTGCTCGTACTTCCGGTACAGCAGAACTTATAGACGCCATGTTCCCAACTGCTTCTTCCCGAATTTTTGATGTTACATTTTCTCCATTTAAATAAACTTGCTGCACACCCTGTTCATACCCGATTTCTACCTGTGCTTGTTCTGCAATTTCTTTCATCTTTTCAATTTCACTGGCATTTAGCCCCTGATTCAGAAAATAAAGTGCAATGGCACGGTACATGGCTCCAGTATCCACATAAATATATCCCTTTTCTTTTGCCACCAATTTGGCAATTGTACTTTTTCCAGCACCTGCTGGTCCATCAATAGCTACATTGTATCCCAATTTCATTACTTCCTTTCTTTTCCATTTATTGTGGAATGGATATGCCTGCCAAATAAGCCGTTGACCAGGCAATTTGCAGATTAAATCCTCCTGTTAATGCATCTAAATCTAATACTTCTCCTATAAAATAAAGACCAGATACTTTCTTTGATTCCATACTTCCAGGATCAACTTCTTTTACATTTACCCCACCTTTTGTAATAATTGCTTCTTGATAGCTTCTAAGTGATGTAAGTGTCATTTCAAAATTTTTTATCAAATGAACAAAACGCAGACGTTCCTCTTTTGAAATTTCATTTACTTTCTTTTCAGGTTCAATCTGAGAAAGTTCTAACATAATAGGTTTTAACTTCGCAGGAAATAACTGATCTATTGCATTTTTAAACTGTTTATTTTTATGTTCTTCAAATTCACGTAAAACTCGTGAATCCAATTTTTCTATGCTTAATGCTGGTTTTAAGTCAATGCAAAGTTTTAAAGGTTTTTCGGACAGCCTTTTTGCTACAGCACTGCTCGCACTTAGAATGACAGGACCACTTACTCCATAGTGAGTAAACAGCATCTCTCCAAATTCTTCATAAACTTTTTTGGCATCATCGTAAATAGAAATCGCAATATTTTTCAAAGATAGCCCTTGTAATTCTTTTGCATACCATTCCTTTACTTCCATTGGAACTAAAGAAGGATAAAGTTCTGTTACACTATGCCCTTGTTCTTTGGCAAAACGATAGCCATCTCCCGTAGAACCAGTCAAAGGGTAGGAAATCCCTCCTGTCGCAACAACACATGCATCTGCTTCTATTCTCTGATTATTTTTCAATAAAATACTGTGAAATTTCCCATGTTCTGAAAGAATGCTTTTTACCTCTGTTTGAAGATAAATTTGAACACCTAACTGTTCCATTCTACGCTTTAGTGCGGATATTACATCGGAAGAATGATCTGATACAGGAAAAACTCGATTTCCTCGTTCGATTTTCGTTTTTACACCAAGGTTTTCAAAGAAGTCTATTACTTGTTCATTCGTAAAGCTATAAAAACTGCTGTAGAGAAATTTAGGATTGCTTTTTATAGACGCAAATAGTGTATCCATATCTCCAGCATTTGTTATATTACAGCGCCCTTTCCCTGTAATAAAAAGCTTTCGTCCTAATCGATCATTTTTTTCAAATAGATGAATCTCATGTCCTTGCTCTGCAGCAATGACAGCACACAGCATTCCAGCGGCACCGCCACCAATAATTACTACCTTACTCATATAGCTTTCCTTTCTTCTCTTCTCTCTTTTCAAACGTTTCATTTTTTACATGATTAAGTTCATCGCTGCTATAAACTTGATATTCACCCCAAATTTCTTCTAAGGTTTCCAAAGTATCAATTACTTCTGTTTGTTTTTTCATGCAAAGTGCCACCACCAATGCATTGATTACACTTAATGGTGCAACAAGAGAATCTACAATGGATGCCATATCACTTCTTGCAATTAAATTACAGGAAGAATATAGATTCATAGGAGAATGAATGCTGTCAGTTAGTGTAATTACCTTCGCCTTTCGATTGCTTGCAAACTCAAGTGCTTTTAGCGTTCTCATGGAATAACGTGGGAAACTAATTCCAATAATAACATCTTCCTCATTAATACGAATCAGCTGTTCAAAAATTTCACTAGAACTATTTGTATTCACAATTGCCACATTATCACAAACTAGATTTAGATAAAATCCTAGAAAAGATGCAAGTGGAGCACAGCTTCGTATACCAACAATATAAATTCTTCTGGCATTTAAAATGGTATCAATCGCCAATTCAAATGCTTTTTGATCAATACCAGCCAATGTTAGCTTTATCTTATCGATATCTGACTGCAGAACAGTTTCTAAAATTTCAGATTGACTAATTCTTCCATATGTCACTTCCATTCGTTGGATTGAATTTAATTTATTACGAACCAATTCTTCGAGTGCTTTTTGAAATCCTGGATATCCTTTATATCCAAGCTGTGTAGCAAAACGAACAACTGTAGATTCACTGACTCCAACCACTTCTCCCATTTTGGCTGCTGTTAAAAATACAGCTTTATCATAGTTTTGCGTCACATATTCAGCAAGACGCTTTTGTCCTTTACTCATAGATGGATACTTTTGTTCTATGCGAATTAATAGTTCATTTGTACGATTTTCATTCACAATTATTTCCTCTTCTCACTAATTCTATTGGTTTTGTATATTCTTTTAACCAAATACGTTCTTGTTTTTCCAAAAATGGACTTAATGTATCATATACCCTTTTATGGTAAGCATTTAAAAGATTTATTTCATATTCTGTTAACTGCTCTGGAACAATTGCATCCAAATCAATTGGAACAAGAGTCAAAGGTTCAAAATACATAAATTGCCCATATTGATTCTTTTCCCCTTTGCAAACCAACAAAATATTTTCAATGCGAATCCCATATTCCCCAGCAATATAAAGACCAGGTTCATCTGTAATTATCATTCCCTCTTCAAAAGGACACATGACATCTCCACCACTCCTCCAGCGAAAACCAATTGGTGGTTCATGTATATTTCCAAGATAACCTACACCATGTCCTGTTCCATGATTAAAGTTTAGATTTTGACGCCAGAATGGCTCTCTTGCAGCATAATCTAAACTCATTCCATTACAACCATATAAAAATTTTGCATCACCTAAACGAAGCATACTAGCAGCAACAAGTGTAAAATGCCGTTTTTCTTGTTCTGTTACTTCTCCAAGTGCGATAGTTCTAGTAATATCAGTAGAACCTTCATAATAATTACCACCCGTGTCTGCTAAAAACAAACCACTTCCTTTCAAATTTAAAGCAGTTTCTTCTGTTGCAGAATAATGCACAATAGCACCATGTTCACGATAGGCACAAATTGGATCAAAGCTTTGGCTTATATAACTACTATGCTGCTTACGATAGAAATCTAATTTTTTTGCAGCATCTAATTCATTTATTTTTGCTCGATCGGGATGTGTTTTTAACCAGTACATAAATTTTGTACATGCAATCCCATCCATAACATGACACTTACGTAAGTTTTCTACTTCTACATGGTTTTTTATACACTTCATCTTTATGGAAGGATTTTCTGCTGTTATAATCTGCATCTCCCCTGAAAGTTCACGGTATAGCATATAATTTACTCGCTCTGTATCAATAAGAATAGAGGTTTTAGGAGAAAAGTTTCTGACATCCAAATAAACCTGCTCATATGGATGTATATTTACACAATGTTTTGCAAAATGCTCTAAGATTTCAGTGTTAAATTTTTCTTTATCAGCATATAACTCCACGGAATCCATTGTAATAATTGCGTAAGACAACAACAAGGGAAAATACTCAACATCCTGACCTCGAATATTCAAAATCCACCCAATATCATCCAAACTTGTTAGCAAATGCACGTTTGCTCCAAGTTCATTCATTGTTTTACGAATTCTTGTTAATTTACTTTCTGTAGACTCTCCTGTATATTCTTCCTTCAACAAAAATGCAGGTTTCTTCGATAAAGATGGCCGTTGTAACCAAATTTCTTGAACCAAATCATATTGATATAAAAGTTTACCACCTTTTTTCTTTGCTAATTCCTCATAACCATGTGCTTCCTTGATTCCAGATGTTCTTCCATTGATTCCAATAACACAAGAATTCCCCAATACATGTTCCAAATATTCTAAAATTGTTGGAACATTAGGTTCTCCCATTTTTTGTAAATGTATTTTACTTCCGTGCAGCTGCTCTTTAGCCTGTAGGAAATATCTTCCGTCCGTCCATAAACAAGCTTCCTCTTTTGTAATCACAACTGTTCCAGCAGAACCTGTAAATCCAGAGATAAATTCTCGTGCTTTAAAATAGTCCCCTACATATTCACTTTGATGATAATCTGCAGAAGAGATAATGTAGGCATCAATCCCCTTTTCTAACATAATCTGACGCAGACTAGCAATCCTATTTTGAATATCCATGAAAAGCCCTCCTCCATTTACTATGGATGGTATTATATCACTAAAATTTATGTAAGACAATATAAAACACAAAGGAGTGGGGTTGAACTCTTCCCACTCCAAAAATTATAGATATTTTATTATACTGGATACGCTCCATCTTCTGTGTCTGCAACCTTTGCATCTACTTTTGTTTTTTGAGCTTCTCTATATTGAAAGTATTCTGTTGCAACTTGTGGAAACAGTGCATATGTTAAAACATCTTCATCTTGCTCTATATACTGTTCACACTCTTTTCGTAAAGTATCTAATTCATTTGGGATTAAATCTGCTGGTCTGCATGTAATGACCTCTGCATCATCTCCAATTACTTTCTTTTGTACTTCTTCATTAAATGGTTTAATTGTTGCTCCATACTTTCCTGACAGAACATCTTTTGTTTCTTTTGTAGCCATTTTATAGCGTTCGCCCATTAATACATTAAACACTGCCTGAGTTCCGACTATTTGTGAAGAAGGTGTTACCAGTGGTGGCTCTCCTAAATCTTTACGTACACGAGGTACTTCTTCTAAAACCTCGTAGAATTTATCTTCTGCACCTTGCTCCTTTAATTGAGAAGTTAAATTGGATAACATTCCACCTGGAACTTGGTATAAAAGTGTTTTAATATTTACACCAAGATTTTTTGGATTTAACAATCCAGACTCTAATGCTTCGTCACGAATTGGTCTAAAATAATCTGCAATTTCAGCTAATAAATTTTGATCCAATCCTGTATCGTATGGAGTTCCTTTAAATGTTTCAACCATAACTTCAGTAGCTGGCTGAGAAGTTCCAAGGGCAAAAGGAGAAATGGCAGTATCAATAATATCTGCACCTGCTTCTACGGATTTTAAATATGTCATAGAAGCAACTCCTGAAGTATAATGTGTATGCATTTCAATTGGAATATTTACTGCACCTTTCAATGCAGTAACTAACTCAGTAGCTTGATAAGGGCAAAGTAATCCAGCCATATCCTTTACACAAATAGAATTTGCACCCATATCTTCGATTTTTTTCGCCAACTCTACCCAATAGTCTAATGTATATGCATCTCCTAATGTATAAGACATGGCAACTTGTGCATGTGCATTTTCTTTATTTGCTGCTGTGACAGCTGTTTGTAGATTTCTCATATCATTCATACAATCAAATATACGAATAATATCTATTCCATTTGCAACGGATTTTTGTACAAAATATTCTACTACATCATCAGCGTAAGGGCGATATCCTAAAATGTTTTGCCCTCGAAATAACATCTGTAATTTTGTATTTTTAAATCCATCTCGAAACTTACGTAGTCTATCCCATGGATCTTCATGTAAAAAGCGTAATGAGGCATCGAATGTAGCTCCACCCCAGCATTCTACTGCATGAAAGCCTACTTGATCCATTTTTTCAATAATTGGCAACATCTGCTCTGTCGTCATTCGTGTAGCAATCAAGGATTGATGTGCATCACGAAGAATTGTTTCTGTAATTTTAATAGGTTTCTTTTCAATATCTGCCATCTTTTTTTGTCCTCCAATATTATTTCACTCCAAAAATTGCCATAAATGTACCTGCTACAACTGCAGTACCAATTACACCAGCAACATTTGGTCCCATTGCATGCATAAGTAGGAAGTTTGTTGGATCAGCTTCTGCACCTACTTTTTGGGAAACACGTGCTGCCATTGGAACAGCAGATACTCCTGCTGACCCAATCAATGGATTTACCTTTCCCTTTGTAGCCCAGCACATTAACTTTCCAAAAAGTACTCCAGCTGCAGTTCCAAAGGCAAATGCGATTAATCCCAAGGCTACGATTTTTAAAGTATCTACATTTAAAAATGCTTCTGCACTTGTTGTTGCACCTACAGATGTACCTAAAAGAATCACGACAATGTACATCAATGCATTCGATGCAGTTTCTGATAATTGTCTTACAACACCAGATTCTTTGAATAAATTTCCAAGCATAAGCATACCAACCAATGGTGCTGTAGTAGGAAGAATTACGCACACAACAATCGTTACAATAATCGGAAATAAAATTCTTTCTAATTTGGAAACTGGTCGAAGTTGTTCCATCTTTATTTTACGTTCTTTTTCTGTTGTAAGAAGTTTCATAATCGGTGGTTGAATGATAGGCACTAGTGACATATAAGAATATGCTGCTACTGCAATTGGTCCTAAAATCGCCGTTTGCTGTAATTTTCCAGCAAGAAAGATAGACGTTGGTCCATCTGCCCCACCTATAATAGAAATTGCTGCCGCTGCTTTATCAGAGAATCCCATTGCCATAGCTCCTAAATATGCTGCAAAAATACCAAATTGGGCAGCTGCTCCAAGTAAGAAGCTTTTTGGATTGGCAATCAATGGTCCAAAATCTGTCATAGCACCTACTCCTAAGAAAATCAAAGAAGGTAAAATAGACCATTCATCTAAAACATAAAAGTAGTACAATAATCCACCTGTACCATTGGAGGCATCCTCTGGATGAATCATGATATCGGGATAAATATTTACCAACAGCATACCAAATGCAATTGGCATAAGCAATAAAGGCTCAAACCCATGTCGAATTGCTAAGTATAGGAAAATACAAGCAACTCCAATCATGATCAGATTTCCAAATGTTAAATTCATAAATGCAGTTTGCTCAATGAGA
>JAHLFA010000064.1 GCA_018883985.1 Candidatus Ruminococcus intestinipullorum
TAATAACCGTTTTCAAAGGCTTTTGCTAGAGGAACATCATATTCATCAATCAAGAGAATTACCTTTGTTCCATAGTGCTTTTCTAATAGCTCGGATAAAGTTTTTAAGCTGAAAAAAAGCGTAGCATCATCCATATTTTTATCAAGAAGTATTTGATAATCTCGTTTCTCGTAATCATCCAATTTATCACTTGTTTCAAGGAAATTATTTTTTTTGGCTACTCCTCTTATAGTTTCGATTGTCAACCGAAAAGCCGTATCATAATTTTCAGCATTAATACCTTTTAAGGATACGAATATCACAGGATATTTTCCCATATGCGTTTGGCATAAGTTTATATCTTTTGAGATAGCTAAATTATCAAAGATACTTTGCTCTTTTTCTATGGAAAAAAAGTGTTCTAGCATGCTCATATTTAGGGTTTTTCCAAAACGTCTAGGGCGAGTAAAGAGATTTACCATACCTCCATTACGAATTAGCTCAGAAATCAATCCTGTTTTATCCACATAATAATAGTTATCTTCCATAATTAGCTCAAAATTTTCTAATCCTACAGGAAGTCGTTTTCTTTCTCTATCCATATGATTCATCCCCTCCTTTATTAGTTATATTATAATAAAGGGGTTCGATAATCAAGTATCACTTCTTTCTAAAAAAGTTTTTATAAAATATAAAAATATGTATAGCTAAAAAGAATATCAACAAAATAGAACTCATACAATGGACGTTGAGGATCCACACAAATTGTTCTAAAATCATACCAAATATTCCACTAATAAAGGAAATAATAATCAATATTAAGAGGAACCAACGCTTAGTCGATAACTTTTCCCGATACACAACTGTATGGATTATACTTAAAAGAAGAAATATTGTAGCTGCTAATTTATGAAGGTGAATTCCTGTAATTGGAACTAAAATTGTAATAGCAAAACTAATTAGTAATGTAATATTTAGAACTTTCTTCATACATCACTTCCCTCCATTGTAGGAATTGTCTTAATTCCAAAAAGAAAGTAAAGTAAATGAAATATCCACACACACCCCAAAGCAATGCAGCCAGTAACAATCCCTTTTAATCCCATCATAATAAAACCAATACTCATCAATAAGGTAACGGTAATCATAATTCGGCATTTTGTTCTCTTTGTCATCCCTTTACCAGCTACAAAATCTTCAAGATTGTCTTTATACAGTTTTGTATTTTTAAACCAGCTATCGAGTCTTTCTGAGGATCTTGCAAAGCAAAAGGCAGCGAGCATCAAGAAAGGAAATGCTGGCAACATTGGTACTATGGCACCTACTGCCCCCAAACCAACACTGGCACAGCCAAGAATAATGTATAGAATTTTTTTCATTTACGAACCTCCATCTGTTTCTTTTCTTTTTTACTTTCTATCACATGGTGTATTGCCATAATCGGATGATAGAAAATCATTCTAGGGCCAGAAAAACGCATAACTTCACGAATTTTCTCCCGCATATCTTTTTTATAACAATGAATTTTGCAGTTTGAACAAAACGTTTTTGTTTCCATAAAAGGGCAGTTATCACTGCGTTGCCTTGCGTATGCATCCAATGCAGCACATTTGGGACACAGTGTTTTACAGCCATGTTTTTTTCGACAATATAAGGCAATCATGAGAGAAACAACTTCTTTTTCCCTCTCTCTTTTTGTTTTTATATCCATTAACTCATTCTCCCATGTTCTACGGAGTATACGGTATCAGCAATTCCCATAGTAGATTTTCTATGGGATACAAGAATAACCGATTTATTGTCACATTCTTCATAAAGCGATTTTAGAATAACTGCTTCATTTAAACTATCTAAATTGGAAGTTGGTTCATCCAAAAGCATAAAAGGTGCATCATGAAGGAATGCTCGTGCTAGACCTAAACGTTGACGTTCACCACCAGAAAGTGTGTCACCTAGTTCACCAATTTCTGTATCATAACCCTTTTCCAGACTCATAATAAAATCATGAACGGAAGCTTTTTTACAAGCAGAAATAATCTCATCATCCGTTGCGTCTAATTTCGCAATACGAAGGTTATTTCTAATAGAATCATGGAATAGATGTGTTTCCTGCGTTACAAAACTTTCCATATTTCGCAAGTTAGAAGTATTGATTTTATCAATGTTTCTTTCAGAAATAGTTACTTCTCCCTGTTTTACTTGCCAAAATCTCATGAATAATTTAAGCAATGTAGATTTCCCAGAACCAGAACGACCATTAATACCAATGATTGTTTTCTCAGGAATCTCTACAGAGAAATTATTTAAAATCCGCTCTTCTCCATAAGCAAAAGTTACATGTTTTGCAGCTGCACCTTTGAATGTAATTTCCTCTTGTCCTGTAACTTCCTCTACAATTGGAGTTTCCTCCAAAATATCTAGAACTCGATTACCAGCAGCAAATGTATTTTGTAAGGTTGCACCTAGGGCAGCCAACGCAACTACTGGCCCAAAGGAACTCATTAATGCTAATGTTACAATGAGGCAGCCTTCAAAACCAATAAGTATTGCTGATACAAATAACATTGTAAGGTCAAACAGAAGAATCACTGTATTCGTAATGGCAGTATTTCTCCCAGCTGTACGTTTCATGTACTTCTCATCTTGAGAAAGGCGATCTGTCTGACTGTTCATTTCCGTCATTCGTTTTTGGCCTTGTCCATACTGAATTGTTTCTGTTAAACCACGAAGACTATCTAATACGAAACTAGAGAGTAAACCAGATTTTGTACGAAAGCGAAGCCCAATATCACCACTTAATTTGGAAGTAATGAAAGGAATGATTACACCAACTGTTATATAGGCAACTAAGGCTAAAATTCCTAAAATGATATGATAGCTGCCAATAAAGAAAATCATTATAATACTATAGAGGAATGCAATACAAATAGGCGAAATTGTATGTGCATAAAACACTTCTAGTAATTCAATGTCAGAGGTAATAATAGAAATTAAATTTCCTTTCTCTTTTCCTTCTAATTTTGCAGGGCTTAAACGTCGCAAAGCCCCAAATACTTTATCTCGAATCAATGCAAGTAGTTTAAAGGCAATAAAATGATTACATGCTTGTTCCGCATAGCGTAAAAAGCCACGAAGTAGAGCAAAT
>JAHLFA010000009.1 GCA_018883985.1 Candidatus Ruminococcus intestinipullorum
AAATTGAATTTTACTACGTCCCCAATTCAACATTTTGAAAGTTTTTTGGCGGTGCAGGGGCTTCTAAATGGCTGCCTAAATGTTTTTCCATCCAGACCAAATGATACCATCGCCCGAATTTATAACCGCAGTTATGGAATTGACCAACCCACTGATACCCAAGATGTTTATGAAATTCTACACTATTTTTTGTAAGATATT
This sequence comes from Candidatus Ruminococcus intestinipullorum, assembly GCA_018883985.1. Classification (GTDB taxonomy): domain Bacteria; phylum Bacillota; class Clostridia; order Lachnospirales; family Lachnospiraceae; genus Mediterraneibacter; species Mediterraneibacter intestinipullorum_A. Next base: position 202 of record JAHLFA010000009.1, read on the forward strand.
CATCTTCTACCTCTGGATAAGCAATACATGCGTTCAGATTCAATATTCCTTGTCGCTTTAGTAGACGTTCAAGTTCAAAATATAAGGTTTTTCCAACGCCCATTTTCTTTTTTGTGTTCTCAACATATATCGAAGTTTCCACTGCCCAGTCACAAGCAGCTCTTGGAATGAAACGGCTGGCATATGCATACCCTAAAATATGTCCATTTTGTTCGGCAACGAGATAGGGGTATTTGTCCAAAGTTTTATCGATTCGTCCTTTGAATTCTGTTAAAGAAGGTACTTCATATTCAAAGGTAATTGCTGTTTTTTCTACATATGGTCGATAGATTTCTAATAATGCTTCAGCATCTGAAGTATTTGCAATTCGAATTTGAAATAAATCTTCTTTCATAGTTGCAACTCTCCTTTGTGTATTTTCCAATGTAAATCCATCATACAAGTTCCAAATTAAGAAATCAAGTAAGGAAATATACGAATATTTTGTTTAAATAAATTTAAAATAATTTTGAATATTGAAAAATGAGATGGAATAGGTTATAGTGAGAAAAAAAGGAGGATGTCAATATGAGAGAAATGAAATGGGAACCAATAGCTTTTGGACAAGTACATGTAACGGATTCATTTCTAAGAGAGGGGTTAGACTTAGAAATACAGTACTTATTATCGCTAGATGAAAAAAGATTATTGGCAGGATTTGAGGAAACAGCTGGAATACGTCCAAAAGCGATACGCTATGGTGGATGGGAAAGTTTGGAAATTCGGGGTCATACAATGGGACACTATCTTACAGCACTTTCACAGCTTTGGGCAATGGAAAGGAATCAAGAAGCTTATGAGAGAATCGAAAGGATTATAAATACACTTTCGCAGTGTCAACGAGAGGATGGATATTTATCGGCTTTTCCAGAGGTATTATTTGACAACGTGGAACAAGAAAAGCCAGCGTGGGTGCCTTGGTATACTATGCATAAAATTATATCTGGAATTACGGCTGCATGGAAATACACAGGCATTCAAAAAGCGTATGATATCATGGAGAGGTTAGCAGATTGGGTATCAAACAGGGCATTATCTTGGACAGAGGAAATACGGCAAATTGTTTTATCTGTAGAGTATGGGGGTATGAATGATTGCCTATATGATATTTTTCAAATAACAGGAAACATAAAATATGCTATGGCAGCTCACCAGTTTGATGAGATACCACTTTTTGAGCATATGGCAAAAAATCAAGATCAATTAGATGGATTACATGCAAATACAACAATCCCTAAAATATTAGGAGCTTTAAAGCGATATGTTGTTATGGAAGAAAAGTCACCTCTTTATTTAGCAGCAGCAAAAAACTTTTGGCAAATGGTTATAGAACACCACACGTACATAACAGGGGGAAACAGCGAGTGGGAACATTTTGGGCAGCCGAATGTTTTAGATGCAGAACGAACAGAATACAATTGTGAAACATGTAATGTTTATAATATGTTAAAGCTATCTGCACTGTTATTTCAAATTACTGGAGAGAAAAAATATGCAGACTATTACGAAAGAGCATATATCAATTCCATTCTCTCTTCTCAAAATCATGAAACGGGTATGACAACTTATTTTCAGCCTATGGCAACAGGCTTTTTTAAAGTTTACTCTAGACCATATGATAATTTTTGGTGTTGTACTGGTACAGGAATGGAAAGCTTTACGAAACAGTGTGAACATATCTACTATGCACAAGAAGATTGTCTTTGCATCAATCGTTTTGTATCATCCGAAATCAATTGGGTTCAAAAGGGTGTGCAAATAGAAATAGAGGCAAATCTTTTGGAAGAACAACCTATTTCTATAACGATAAAAGAAATTTTAGAACAAAGTAAATATATGGAACTTCGAGTGCGAATTCCAGAATGGACAACGGATTTATATCGTTTAGAATTATCTAAAGAGATGAAGGAGAGAATTTTCTGGTATATACAGGATGGATATTTTGTGTTGGCAGGAGAGTGGCATTCAAAGGATACATTGCAAGTATTCTTTCCAATGCAATTACAACAAGAATGTCTTCCAGATAATGAAGATGTTCTGGCATTTCGGTATGGTCCATTTGTCCTAAGTGCTAATTTAGGTACAGAAAAAATGGATACTACAACTACTGGTGTGGAAGTTACAGTTCCTATGAAAGAGGACTCTATTCCAGACAATATTTTCCTATCAAAGGATACAATCGCACAGGCACAGAAAGTATCAAATGCGATTGCATTTCAGGTGTTAGATGACAAAGGAGAATCTTTGCTATTTGAACCTCATTTTTTGAAGAATAATGTTCGGTATGGAATTTATTTTAAACAAATTTAGGAAAATGAGTAATAATTTAAAAAAAACTAAAATAAATATTGCTATTGGTTTCTTTGTAGTGTAAACTAAAAGAAAAGAAATGGATATGTATCCATAGTATAGAGGAGGGAATACAATGAATAAAACAAATTACAAGAAAACAAGCTACAATACTTCTTTTATAGAGCAAAGAGCAGATCCGTATATGTACAAAGATGATACAGGAATGTACTATTTTACTGCCTCTGTACCAGAATATGATCGTATTGTATTGCG